>DATFQQ010000017.1:0-7888 GCA_035264195.1 Candidatus Sulfotelmatobacter sp.
GGTAGCAGTCCCATTGAGCAACCGTGAATTCACTCCTCTAAGGTATTGGTCGAAAAAAGCCAGCACATAGCTCCTCACCGTCGCGAGAATTGCAGCACGCTTTTCCGCATCGGAGCGGTCGGGCGCCCCGAGCAACGGTAAATCGCTAAAGTCCATGTGCGTAACCTTCTCGCTCCGCAATCTCACGCGATAGCTGCCTTTCCCCGTATTCCGCAGCGCCGCTTCCTGATCCGCATCTACCCTTTTGACAATCGCCTCGATGCGCTGGCGTGGCATTTTCATCTCCGCGACTTGCTCGTCCGTGAGGGGACGAGTGGCCGGGTCGTGCAGAATGAGCATGAACGCCTGGTCCATGGCCCACCCACGCACATCCAAGAAGAGAGGCCTTTTTGCGACGACGCCGTCTTCGTTCAAGCATGCCTTGAAACGCTGGTCGAGTTGACAGGCATGGGCCGCTGCAATTCCGCCGAACGAGTGGCCAAATGCCCCTACGTGGGTAAGATCAAGATGCCCGGCAACGGGCAACGTTGACGAGCTAACAAGATTCGCACGGGTCAACTCGTCCAAGACGAATGCAATATCCTTAGCGTGCCACCGCAGCTGGTTAAGGTTCGCTTCGCCTTCCAAAGATGGTGTCGCAGGCCAGCGTTTGTCCGAATAAGCGATCTGCCTGCCATCCGGAAAGAGGGTTACGATGGCATCATAAGGGTGTGAAATCGCAGCTACGACATAACCGTGGCTAGCGAGGTCCTCAAGCTGTGCAGCGTAAATCTCTCGAGGCATACCGCCACCCGGCGAGAAAATCAGCAGTGGGCTTTTCTGCGCCGAGCGAGCATAAGGGGCAGAAGCCAATGCGTGGGTTTTTACTCTCTGCCTGAGAGTTTCGGATGCTTCCCGAAAAAAGCTTTGGAAGCCGTCGGCACCCATCGCCCTTTCATACGCTTCCGCGTCCAGATAATCAGCAGGAGCCGCGCTGGATAGTTCGGCCGGATACCAGATGTCTACCATCAGCTCACGCGGCTCGTGATTGGGAGACAGCGGTTCGATGCGCGATTCATCCGTCCAGTGTGTTGTTATTTTGCCCACAGCAAACCGACCGGTCACAGGAGGAAGAGTCCCGAGAGCTAGGTTTTTTACGGAATCAGTTGAGGGTGTGGCAGCAAGTGCTGTTTGACATAGGAAGCAGGTGGCTGCAAGCGCAAGGAATCCCCAAATTCTTTCATATACCGTCATATAACCCCACAAACCGGAAGCCAGTCAACCTACGATACGAGGCGGCGTAGTTAATTGTTCACAGGATTGCTGTTGTTCGGGGAGTCCGGTAAATCAACTTTGTTGAAAGCAGGCGTCTCTGACAATGTTGGCGGTGTCAAGCACTAAGTTGCGCACACTCCGTGCACTCATAGAAGAGCGCCATTTCGCTCTCGTTGATCGAGCGCTGCTGAACCAGACTGCGAAATGAGATGATGCCGATGCACCTCATTATCGATATCGCGCGCGACTTCGCAATCGTTGCGATCGAACTCTCGCTGCTGATTACCCTTGGTTGGTGCTTATCGAGGAAGATTACAGGAGACAGGTGAAGTTCCCGAGCTTCGAGCGGCCACATGGGCATAGGCGATACGTTAGCCCTGATCATCGGATTCGGCAAAAATCGGGCGCCCCGCATTCATCGCCAGCCATGCATATACGGCGATCGCAGCAAGGACTGAAACGGAAAACATCGACCGCCAAACGAACCACTGCGAGAAATCGAAGGTCAGCGGGAACCGACGGAGGACAAAATAGAAGAACAGTGTCACCGCGACCGACAGAAGCCCGAACCGGAACAATAAGCCGTAGACAATGGCCGCGCACAGGAGGACTGCAGGCACAGCAATCAAGAGGTTGTCTGCGGGCAGCACCACCAGTCCCAAGCTAATCGCGCTTAGAATGACGGCCACCCAATCCCGTCGCGTGATGAAGCGCGCCACCACCAGGAAGGCTCCCGTTGCTAGTGCCCACTGCACGGACAGATTGGCATCGTAGCTCAGAGCCGAAATCATCCCGGCAGGGCCGCGTAGCGTCAGGTGTCCGGTTCTAGCTGGTTGGATGTTGGCGACATGAAACCAGGCGGGCAGTGCATTCACGCCGTTCTGGATAACCGCCATCGCCGCACCACCCAATGCTCCCAGCATCACATCCCGGCCAATTCGCGCATCGTAGATCTTGCCCGTCAGTACGCGTGCCCAGGAAATCAGCATTTCGGGCCAGCGTTGGCGCATGTACGGCTCGATCGCCATGTAAAGCACCCACATGAAACCCGCCATATACACGCGGCGCCGCAACCTCCAACGAATTCCCAATAATCCCGCCAGGCGTCGCGGCTGAAGTGTGCTAACAACGCAAAGGACACGAACTCTCCTGCAAAAATAAATACTGCAACACGGAACGCGCCTTGGCGATCACCACGCCCACGCCGCATGTTTCGGCGCGCGAGGAACCAGCCGCCGATGCCGCAAACAGCCGCTGCGAACACAAACATCGCGTCAGCGACCGTACCTGTTGTTGCCGTATCGCCGTGCACGTCGGCGGCTTGCGGACCCGCCCGGAAGTAAACCACCTTTCCCCTATAAGCCGCTGCAGTGACCGAAACGAGTTGCCCTGACTCCGTCGCCTGCCAATCCTGCCGTACGTCAAATGCTGTTGGCGGTACCACAGTCCGGTCTTGCTCTGACACTTGGGCTGAAGGAAACCCGGCTTCCGACAAGAGCGCCGCCCAATCCGGGGCGCGGGTTTCTTGGCTGGAGACAGCCATGGGCACTGCCGAGAAGCCACGGAACCGTCCGCGTTGATCGAGCACCACAGTGATCATCCCGGGCACGTCCAGGGGCGGATCCGTGGCGTCTATATCTGAATAAAGAGCCCGCGGGTTCATCGGGCGGGGGCTTTGCCGATAAACAAAGAGCACGCTATCAGCAGAACCACGACTGAGGAGTGTCAGGTTGTTCGGGTAAGTTTCCATCCAGCCAGCGGTGTCGGCAGCATTTTCGTCGTACCCGAGTCGCGTAATTACCTCTCTTGCTCGATCTGCCAAGACGTCCGGCGACTTGCCCCCGTGAATCGCATTGAGCCAAGTCGCGTACCGCGCCAGACCAACCAACACAGCAAGACAGAAAAGAACCGCTACCAACAGCCCAAAGGAGGCGCCGATAGATATGGCTACAGACCCGCCAGCTGCGGCCACGGTATCTGGAGACGGCGTTTCGCCTGCCTCAACCGCAGCCCGCAATGGATCGCCCACCGGAAGTGCAGCAGCGATCTCAGATGCCGAGGACGGTCGCTCTTGGGGATCCATGGCCAAGCAGCGGCCGATGACGCGCTCGATCGCTGGATCGAACCCCTTAATGATGCTGGACAGCCTTAATGGAGACGGAGGGCGATGCGGGTCGAGGGCCTTAGTCAATGGGAATGCTGGACGTCCGCTGAACAACTCGTACATGACGAGGCCGGCGGCATAGATGTCCGTGCGCGGAGTGATTTGTCCGCCAGCAAGTTGTTCCGGAGCCATGTAGCCAGGCGTTCCAGCCCGCACTTTGTCCTTGCGTAGTTCCTGGACCAACGCCGCAAGTCCGAAATCAGTAATACGAACGCGCCCGCGACCATCCACCATGATGTTGGCCGGTTTCAGATCACGATGGACGATGCCCAGTTCATGAGCAGCCGCCAATCCCATACAAAGTTGCTGTGCTACTTGCAAACCCTTATCGGTGTGCAATCGCCCGATGCGCTTCAACAGCGACGCTAGGTCTTCGCCGTCAATGAACTCCATGGTGATAAAGGGGCCCTCGTTACTCTCGCCGATGTCGAAGACACGGCAGACATTCGGGTGTGAGATCTGACGTGCGATGCGGACTTCGCGTTCAACCTGGGCCCAGGCATCGGGAATATGTGCAATCGTCTTCGGCAGGAACTTCAGCGCGACCGTCTGGCCCAGTCGCAAATCTTCGGCACGGTATAGCTCGCCCATTCCGCCCTGCCCGGCAGCTGTGACGACGCGGTATCGCTTTCCCAACAGCATTCCAGGCACAAATCGAGCCTGAGGCATCACTTCTGTCGGCAAAGCGGTGATTGACCATGTGACGTCCGATAGTCCGTCGGCGTCCTGGTGTGCAGCAAGCAGCGATTCGACTTCCGCTCGCAATGCCGAGTCTTGGGAACACACTTCGTCCAGATAGGCGGAACGTTCGTCAGGTAGTCGCTCCAGCGCTGACCCAACGATCTCCTTAATCTTTTGCCATTGCTGGAGCTTCTCCATCATGGCTATCTCTTCTCATTTCCCTCGCTAACCATGCCTTGGCTACATTCCACTCACGCTTTACCGTCGAGCGCGAAATACCGAGGACATCACCAATCTCTTCAACGGACAACCCACCGAAGAACCGCAGCTCCACGATCTGTCCCTGATGTTCGTCCATTTGCATGAGCCTGTTCAGAGCTTCATCCAGTGCGACTACTTCGGCACTCCGCTCTCGCGACAGGATGAGCGTGGCATCCAGTTCTACTCTAAGGTCCGCGCCGCGTTTGGCAGCTGCGTGACCTCGGGCATAGTCGACCAGGATCTGTCGCATCAGGCGGGATGCCACTGCTAAGAAGTGTGCACGATTCTCAGCTTCGAAGGGTTTCTGATCCGCGAGTCGAAGATATGCCTCGTGGACCAAGGCAGCGCTCTGCAGGGTGTGTCCGGGGCGCTCACGCCGGAGATGGTAGTGCGCGATCTCGCGCAGTTCCTTGTAGACCAGTGGAACCAGTGTCTCGAGCGCCTCCCGATCTCCGGCTCTCCATCGCACCAGGAGTTCGCTTACGGGTTGAGATGGCACGTCCACGGGTCACCTGGGCGGGGAATTAGGCCAAAGATAGCCTCGCAGGCTTGCCAAGTCAATATCCGCTGGCGCCTCCCCGCCGGCGAACGTGCCCAGAAGTCCCGCTTGCATTTCGCAAGTCTCTGGACCTTTTGTGAGCGCATTTCCGCAGCTATTAGTAGAAGGCCAGATCGCGGGGACCTTTCGAGGCCAAGCGATCTGAAACTTCGGATCGCTTCTTGTGCCAGAAGCTATCGGAAGTTATGGACTAAACAAGCATTACTGGTGCTGTGGGAGTTGCTCTTGTCAAGACAAGCACAATTCGGAACAATCGTCGGCACTATTAGCCCGGCTCGTGACTGCAGGGCAATCGAAAGGCGGACGATCCGAAAGGTGCAGCTCAGGCTCCTTCCTTTCCTCTTCCTCCTTTACGTCATCTCGTTCGTGGACCGCATCAACATCGGGTTCGCCGCGTTGACTATGAATAAGGAGCTGGCGATGACCGGCCAGCAGTTCGGATTCGCAGCCGGAGTGTTCTTCTTTGGTTATTGCCTTTTCGAGGTCCCGAGCAATCTCCTGTTGCACAAGATCGGAGCTCGCATCTGGATTGCGCGGATCTTGATTACTTGGGGAATCCTGGCAGCCCTGACCGGCTTCGTGCATACTGTCCATCACCTTTACGCTCTACGGTTCCTGCTGGGACTCGCAGAAGCCGGCTACTTTCCCGGCATCGTTCTCTATCTCACGTATTGGTTTCGACAGCGCGAGCAAGCGCGGTCCCTAGCACTGTTCATGACGGCCTTGCCAGTCACCAGCATCGTCGGTGCCCCAATCTCCGGCCTGATCCTGGACCACGCGCACTGGCTGGGTCTTGGGAGCTGGCGCTGGCTCCTGATCCTCGAAGGATTGCCTGCTGTCCTTTTTGGCGTCTTCACGTACTTCGTGCTCCCCAATCGTCCGGCGGACGCAAAATTCCTGACATCGGAAGAAAAAGAATGGCTCAGCGCAACCTTGTTGTCTGAAGAAAAGAAGAAGATCGAGCAGCGCCACTATTCTATTGTTCAAGCCTTGTTGGACCCGCGTGTGGTATGTCTCGGTATCATCGAATTGGGGATCGTAACCTGCTCATACACTCTCAGTTTTTGGGCTCCACAATTGATCAAATCTCTCTCCAGTACCTACTCGAACACCACCGTCGGAATGTTGGTCATGATCCCATACGTGGTCGGCGCTGTTGTTATGGTCCTGGTGGCGCGCAGCTCGGACAGGAGTTTGGAACGGCGCTATCACGCTGGCATCCCAGTGATGGTGGGAGGAATTGCACTGCTGTTGATCGGCATCTTTCATTCGCCGGTCGCCATCGTCGCGCTCTTGTCACTTCTGGCCATAGGCGCCTATGGGTGGTGCGCTCCCTTCTTTACCCTGCCGTGCGAATTTTTGACGGGATCGGCAGTGGCTGCCGGCGTCGCACTGATCAACTCCATTGGCAACATTGGGGGTTTCGTTGGGCCTTACGCCACTGGAGTATTGAGCGGTTGGACGGGAGGGATATTCGGAGCCTTTGCGTTTCTGGGAATTCCTATGCTGCTCTCCGCAACCGGCTTGCTGCTACTCCCCGAGAGCCCGCACGGACGCCGTGTTGTGCGAAATGAATCGGTTGAGTTGAGTCATCGTTCCGCAGTCGCACGGCGTTGGCGTGTGGGCGTGATGGAAACGCATCGCTGGTGATTCGCTGGTCCGGCTTGAGGCCAATTTCGATGCGAATCGTCGTAATAGGGAGAGCATTCGTGGCGACACAAGCAAGCAATGTTAGTTTCGAGTACGCGCTGGGTTATACGCCGGCGGAACAAGAACGCCTCATTCGGCAAGCGGGATTCATCGCCCCGATAACCGAGCGCTTCCTCCGCGAGTCGGGCATTCGTCCTGGCCAGCGCGTTCTCGACTTAGGATCAGGAGTGGGCGATGTGTCGATGCTTTTGGCGAAGTTGGTCGGCCCATCAGGCGAAGTCGTCGGCATTGAACGCGACGCGAACTCGATTGCACGGTCTTCGGAGCGTGTGAAAACAGCAGGGCTTAACAATGTCAGCTTCACTCAAGTCGATGTAAACGACATTGCGAGTCGGCGACCTTTCGATGCGGTCGTTGGACGCTTCATTCTCATGTTTCTTCCTGATCCGCTTTCAGTGTTGAGAGCTGTCTCACGGCTAGTATGCCCCGGCGGGATCTTGGCTTTTCAAGAGCCTACTTGGATTCCCATGCTTGCCATGGCGACGGGGTTGCCGCTCTGGTCTCGCGTTTTGGGCGCCATCCATGAAACTATGCTGCGATCCGGAGTAAACCCGGAGATGGGGATTCAGTTGTACCGGGGCCTTCAGGAGCTTGGGTTTCCAGCCCCGAAGATGCACTTCGACATGCTTCTGGGAGCTGATGCCGCATTGATCTCCATTTTTTCGGATCTTCTTTCAAGCGTCAAACCCCTAGCCGACGAGCACAAAGTCACTTGGGATGAACTCGGGGATGTCGACACTCTTACGGAGCGAATCCAGGCGGAGATTGCTGATGCGAATACCGTAGTCGGCCTTCTTCCAATAGTGAGTGTGTGGTCGCGCAAACCTGTCCTCGCATCGCAGAATGCCGCCTCCGCCACATGCGAATAGATAACGCGGTGCTGATTTGTGAACCGGTACGGATGACATCGCCCTTTCAGACTCGCCTTGCAATCAACCTAGGGTCAATACAGCTCTTGCTGTACGGGGCCTAAGAGTCTTGGCACTCCTTTCAGCGTCTTTTCCTGGGCGGATTCTCTCCGATACCATCTGAAAAATATTGACTAGGCGTTCTCTAGCAAGGGGGCCTACCATGCCAAGCGTTTTACAAAAATGAGCAAAGCTTTCCCGAATGTTGCCGCAGCGCGGCAGTCGCCGAATTTCAGAAGATGCTTGACCACTCCGGTATTGTGCAGAATTTTCTTTTAGGATCGCTCGCCCATCTTGGCTTGGCACGTTCATACGCGCTGGGCGGTGACACTGCAAAGAGTCGCGTCGCGT
>DATFQQ010000018.1:0-10779 GCA_035264195.1 Candidatus Sulfotelmatobacter sp.
CATCTTCATCGTCAGCGGCTTTCCCTGTGAAAAAGTCAGGTCGGCTCCTGCAATTGTTGTTTCGGGGCCTGCTCAGCGTTCACTCCCGTTATGGCCTGCACGCTCGCGGAGTCGCCTAGCGACCCTTTCCATCGAAAGCTCAGACAGCTTCGTTGCCTCCACTGCCGTTTCGATTGCTACCGGGTGGAACGAACCAGTTCCCGGACGGGAGTTGCACCCGCTGAAGTCCAGCGCCTTTCACGGCGCACCTTTTCTCCAACTAACGGACGCTAAGGGTCGTTGAATCAACACGATTTAGTTGCTTACGGCAAAGTTAAGCGCCCTGCCTTGCGGATCAATCACTCCAGGCCATCGAAAACACCCACCGTACCAACGCGTACCAAATTTTCCGTTTTCTTGATACCCGCGACCATTTTGGGTTTGGGCAGTATTGTCAGCCCTGCATACATCGCGTCTTGTGCCTGTTTCACCTTTGCCTATTCGCCGGCATCTAGACGTCGGATCGCATTATTGTGTCCACCGAATCCTTCGGACATCTTGCCCCTCCCATCGCCTGAGCGAGCGTTGCCATTGTGCCGCATTCTTCTGCGAAATTTCATCACGTTTGAACTCCTGATGACGCATAAGGAAGGCGGTGGATCGCCGCGGTATTCCGCCTCAAGAATGAATGTCTTCACTTGTTGGCGTATCGCGAGTATGACCAGGATTCTTAGGCCAGAGGAAACCCCTGATGACCCCGAAGTTGTAGATTGTACGTGGAAAGTCCGACTATCCTTCTCTGTCGACAAGAGTCTAACCTGCAGTCGTCAACCGGACAGCTTGTCCATTTGCTCCGTAAGGATGGTTCTCAAAAGAAAGGAAGCAACCAAATGCTGGCGGATTTGCGTGAAGCAGTGCGGCAACTACGCAAGGCACCTGGATTCACAGCAACAGCTTTGATCACCCTGGCACTTGGGATTGGAGCAACAACGGCGATCTTTACATTGGTGCACCAGGTGATGTTGAAGTCGTTGCCGGTAACGAAGCCTGGTGAGTTGTGGCGGATCGGGGACAAAGATCGCTGCTGTAACTGGGGGGGATATACCCAAGGGAGCGACGGGGATTTTGCATTGTTCTCAGGGGAAGCTTACAAGCATTTTCGCCAGCACACACCCGAGTTCACGGATCTGGCGGCTTTGCAGGCGGGCAATGCAGCTCTTGGCGTGCGCCGCGAGGGATCCCAGTCACCGGTGGACACGCGCAATGGGGAGTATGTGTCCGGGAATTTCTTCCGGACCCTTGGCGTGCAGCCGTGGATCGGACGCCTGATGACCGACGACGACGACCACGAGGGCGCGCCGCCAGTCGCGGTGATGAGCTACCGCATATGGCACGACAAGTACGGATCTGATCCTTCGGTAGTCGGCGCGGGCTACCAGATCAATGGACATTCGTTCACCGTGATCGGAGTGGCTGCGCCGGGATTCTTCGGAGCGAAGCTGGCGGGTTCGGGGATGCCGGATTTCTGGCTGCCGCTCACGACAGAGCCACTCATTGACGGGGAGCCATCGCGCCTGAAGACGCCAGGGGCGAACTTCCTGGACCTGATCGGAAGAGTGCGCCCGGGAACGAATCCCACATCGCTCGAAGCAAAGCTGAGGGTGGAATTCTATAACTGGCTCGCCAGTCATGTGCCTGATATGGGAGCGAGCGAGAAGCAACTCTGGCAACAGCAGACGCTCCACCTGAGTCCCGGCGATGCTGGGGTGACAGCCATGAGAGAGCAGTATCAGAATGGGCTAAAGTTGCTTCTGATTGCGTCCGCGTGTGTGCTGCTGGTGGCGTGCGGGAACTTAGCAAATCTCATGCTGGCGCGCGGATTGAAAGATCGCGCGCAGACTTCGGTACGAGTGGCGCTGGGCGCTTCGCGAGGGCGGCTTATCCGCAAGTCGCTAGTCGAATCCATCATGCTCGCGGCAATCGGTGGAGCCTTGGGCATCGCCGTAGCATACGCGGGAACAAGATTGATTTTGCATCTGGCCTTTCAGACTGGCGGCCCTGACAACTATGTGCCAATTACGGCGGCTCCTTCCATACCTGTGCTGCTGTTCACGCTGGGCATCTCCATTCTCACGGGAATAGTCTTCGGGATTGCGCCGGCCTGGGTGACTTCGCACGCTGACCCAGTCGAGGCGCTTCGCGGGGCCAACCGCTCGGTGGGAAGTAGCCATTCCTGGGCGCAGAAGTCTCTGATCATCGCGCAGGGGGCGATGTCGTTGGTGTTGCTCTCCTCTGCGGCCCTGCTGGGCCAGAGCCTGCTGAACCTGCAGCACCAGAATTTTGGATTCGCAACTCAAGACCGTTACATCGCATGGATCAACCCTAATCTAAGCAACTACAAGCCCGAGCAGTTAGAACCGTTATATCGCGAAATCGACGATCGCCTCCGCCAGATTCCCGGCGTGCGCATGACGGCACCTGCTCTTTATGCTCCTATGTCCGGAGATAGCTGGAATAATGGCGTTCGCATCGCAGGCCGTCCAGAACCTCCGGCGAAGGAAGATACGTCATCGGGATTTTGCCGGGTAATGCCCGGCTTCTTCGAGACCGTCGGCGCAAACATCGTGCTCGGCCGGTCTCTGACCGATCAGGACACGAATGCGACGCGAAAGGTAGCCGTCGTCAACGAAGCGTTCGCGAAAAGGTTCTTCAAGGACCAGAACCCGATCGGGCAGCATTTCGGCCCCTACAACATCAAGTATTCCGCGATGTTCGAAATCGTCGGAGTCGTGAAGGACATGCGGTACATGACTTACGACGATAAGGATCCGATTCGGCCGATGTACTGGCTGCCGGAAACTCAGAGCGCTACGTATGACGATCCGGCCCAGACAGGTGGCGAAGTCTCGTCGCACTATTTGGACAACATCGTAATCTGGGCGCCGGGAAATCCGCCAGGTATGGAAGACCGCGTCCGTAAGGTGCTGGCGAACATCAATCCGAATTTTGTTCTTTACGGGGTCGACCCCTATACCAAGGTCGTGAGCGCCGACTTCCAACAAGAAAACATGATCGCAACTCTGACCGCACTGTTCGGCCTGCTTGGGCTCGTGCTGGCCGCGGTTGGACTGTACGGAGTCATGGCCTACACCGTGGAACAACGGACTGGCGAGATAGGCGTTCGAATGGCGATGGGTGCGGATCGAGGACACGTGCTGAAGATGGTGCTGCGCTCAGCTTTCTGGCAGGTCGGCATTGGGCTGGCACTGGGCATTCCGACAGCAGTTGCGGCCGGCCAACTGATGAAGGATCAGCTCTTCGGAGTTAAGGCATGGGACCCGGTCATGCTCTTGATGGCTACGCTGATGCTCGCTCTGGCTGCACTGCTAGCTTCGACGATCCCGGCGCGGCGCGCCGCGAGCGTCGAGCCAATGACGGCATTGCGGAACGGTTAATCGGGGCGGGGGACGAGTATTCACTTCGCCTTTCATTTCTCGATCGTCCCGATGACACTGTTTGTGTGAGGAAAATCATGGCTACCTTCCGATCGGGCGTGGGAATGATGCGTGTTGGGCGATTTGGCGACTTTCACTGCTCTGGATTACCGAACCATGAGGCACAGCATGAATCCCGAGGGAGCACCTTCAGAAGATGCTCCATACACCCGGTGTCACCACTTCCAACAAATGACCGTCAGGATCGCGGAAGTAAAGCGCCTCGCCGCCATATTTCCAAGTCTTCCTTAGCTCAATCGTAATCCCCTGCTGCGACAGCCATGCCTCCCACGCTGGTAGTTCCGACCGGGAAATGCCGAAGGCGACGTGGATCGCGCCAGTCGCGTTTGTATCCGCTGTAGCGCCTTTCTTGAACAGTAAGAGTACACTGCGGTCACCGGCGCGCATTGCACATAGTCGCGTCTGATCGGTGATGCCTTCTTTCTGATCGGTGTCGATCGGCTCAAAGCCGAAAACGCGACGATAGAACTCGACCGATCGGGTCAGGCGCTCGACATAGAGTGAAGTTTCAAGGATTCCATTGACTTGCGGCCGGCTCGAAATAGCCTCTGACATTGTTCCCTCCGATGCTTACGACGTGAGCCATGGCCAGATGGTTACTCGGATGCACCGGCTGCCATCTCGACGCAGACTGGAGAAAGTAGACGTCGCTGCTGGAACTACGACGATATGCTGGATCTCAGCGATATTAGATGTCTTAACCGCAGTCTTTGCCAACCTAGGTTCCCGTCACAGGTAGCTTAGCCAAGTCCAATCTCGATGCCGGCCCCGGAATTCCATAAACCACCGGCAAGGCAGATAAAGAATGGCGACAGCCAGGATCCACATGGCGTAGATGAACGCGAGACCGTGACCATAGCCTGCTGGTCTCTCCGCAAAATCTGCAATGACAGTTCCGTAAAAGATTGGCTGGTGAAAGGCTACCGCGCACAGCCTAGCCATAACATTAAGGAGATAAAGATGCAGGATGTAGTAAAAGAGTGGCACTCGGCCAAATACCACGAGAATATGACTTAGGCCACTCCGCGCTTCGGCCCGGTCCAACAAACCAAGCGCTATGAGTGCTGGCCCGAGAGTTATGAGCAGGTAATCGAGAGAAGGCGGATACTTCAGCACGTTGAAGAATGAGATTACGGTCGACGAGACCGTCGGCTGAACACTCCATGGCCCCGCCGAACGTGGGTATCCGAATGGAAGACCGGCGATTCCATTTCCGTAAAGATTGATGCCACGAAGCACGAAGAACAGGGCCGTCGCCGAGATCCCGAAGATCAGGAGCCATTTGCGGCGGTCCGTGCAGATCACCAGTTTTCCAAAAGCAAAACCCAGGGCCATGACTCCGAACCACGGAATCAATACGTACCTGACGGAGAACGAGAAACTGTCGGTGATGGGAATTCTGCCAGGCGAGTGTAGAAACATCCACAACCAGTAGAATTTTCCAAATGCACTTGGATCTACCCGATCGAGGAGATTGTGAGTGCAGATCACGCCCAACCCAAACACCGTGATCCACCGTATCGGAAGCCGCACAATCAGCGCCATCGCGATCATGCACCAACCAAGAATCCAGATCACTCCGCCGTGTGCCCAGGGGACGAAACCCCACGCGAAATCGACGATCGTAAACTCAAGCAGTAGAAGCCACAAACCGCGGCTGAAAAAGAACCATGAGAGCTGTGGTATGGATTTCCCGCGCCTCGTCGACAGAAATGCACCAGTCCCAGCCAGAAACGCAAATACGGGCGCGCAGAAATGAGTGATGAAACGGGTGAAGAATAACGCATCGTACGTGTGCGACATGTCCTCAGGAGCAAACCGCAGGTTAGTCATAAAGTCCCGCGTGTGATCCAAAGCCATGACGATCATGACGATTCCACGCAACACATCCACGGAGACTAAGCGGGGACTTGGCGCTCGAAGATTAGATGTTGTCGTGCGGACGCTGGCAACCGCTGGAGAACTGACTGCGGTTACCATCTTTCATCTCTGCCATCAGGTGCCGATCTGTCGTTCATACTTCGATCGTATTTCCTGCGGCAATCCAAGAGTTCTCCAGGATGTCAACAAATTGCAACAAATGAGTCACGGATCATGGTGGGTTGCGACGGCTTTTCTGGTGGTGGGGTAGAGAGCAGGCCACACCGGGCGGATTACGCGGGTGCTTTTTCGGACGCGGGACTTATGCAAATGGAATAGGGCGAGTGACGCATCAGCGCTCAAACCTCCTGCCGAGGATTCTGAGTGTTGCGGCGATGTTACGGCACTCAGTTCCGCCGGGCCAATATGCGTTTCGCTGTGTTGTAAACCGCACCTGCCTCTATGCTTCCGGATGCAATCGAGCCCAATTGACTTTCGAGTTGATCCATCTCATGTCGGTCAAATGCTTGAACTGCGAAATCATTGCGGCCCCATGTACGGAGATTTGGTAAATGAAGCTGTGCCATGTCCCGTGCAGACTTTCTTAGAACCACACTTTCGCTATTGACCAGGCTCCAACTGGTGTCTCGAAAAGCATCGGTTAGCAATGCTCCGACATTTAACTCGTGCCCATGGTGCTTCTGCATCTCACCCACCATCTCGTAGTATCGAGAAAGCGCGGGGTGTGTCGAATGCAAAGCCTCCGTTTCATGAATAGCGAGTAAGGCTCCTGATCTAGCAGCGTGAGCCCAAGATTCGAGTGCAGCCTGGGGCGATGGAAGATGTGTCAACAGAAACCGGCAGAAAATGAAATCTGCATTGCCAACCGGAAATGGCGTCATGAGAATATCGTGCCGAATGAACTCAAGCTGAGGTTGATTGATACGAGCCTCGGCGAGGAAAGCTTCGGATGAATCCAGACCAACGGTCCGTGTCGGGCTCAACGTGGCCTCTATCAAGTGTGTAGACCAGCCCGGACCACATCCGAGATCTAGTGCAACTTCAAAGCGACGGCCACTGCACTCGGACTGCACAGCGTTTAGCAGATCACGAGTCTCTCGCTCGTAGACTTCTGCCAAACGCTGCAGTCGTCGGCTTGCCTCGCGATTATCGCCAAAGGTATAGACCATACTGTTACTATAACGGCCGATGATATGACTCCGACCGGCCTTCTCATGGAAGGCGTTAACGTCTAAATTCTGAATTCTTTCGATTCGGTTAACATCGGAAGCATTCGTCCGAAATCAGACGATGAGTGGCGTGGCGATTTTTCGCCAAGCGAGAAGGTTTACTACCACGGGCGCGCTCATTCGTAGCGCAACGCGGCGAGCGGATCGATCTTGGTTGCGCGGCGAGCGGGGATATAGCTGGCCAACACCGCAACAGCAGCCAATAGCCCGAGCGAAATGGCGAAGCTGATCGGGTCCGCCGGAGTAACGTCGAACAGCAGGGCGCGCATCGCCCGCGTGAGAACCAACGCGGCAATCAACCCGACGACCATACCAATAACAGACAACACCAGCGCCTGCCGGATCACGAGCGCCAGGATTTCGAGAGGCCGACCACCCAGCGCGATGCGGATGCCGAACTCACGCGTGCGTTGGCTGACGGAATATGACATCACCGCATACAGCCCGAGGCAAGCTAGCACGAGTGCGAACCCTGCAAAAGAGCCGAGCAATAGAGTGCGGAAGCGCTGCTCACCGACCGATTCGCCCATACGTTCACGCATCGTCATCAGGTTCGCCAGCGGAAGGTTGTGGTCAAGCGACGCCAACTCTGCGCGCAATTCGCCGGCCACGGTACCCGGTTCTGCCTGAGTGCGAACCACGACGAACATCCCGCGACAGAAATCGGCCCACCCTGAGGCGTAGATCTTGTAGGCTTGCGGCGTCGGTGGAGCGTCAAGCCCGGAATACTTCACGTCACCGACGACACCGATGATCGTCTCCGTCGGCGCCTCAGGATGTGGATCGCCCGTCTGCAGATGCCGACCAATAGGGTCGTGGCCCGAGAAATACTTTTCCGCCAGCGTCCGGTTGATGATGATGGGATCGAGCGCGGTACTGCGGTCCGCGTCATTGAAATCGCGGCCGGCCAGAATGGGGACGCCGAGTGTCGAGAAATACCCGGGACCGATCGCCATTTCCTCCGCCAGTTGCAGCGGACGCGATTTGTCATAGGTCTGTCCTTCGGCGGTGAAGGGATTGGTGAGCGCAAGTTGGTCTGGCGGCAGGCTGATCGTCAGCGATACCGACTTAACCCCGGGCAGGCCGTTGGTGCGGCGCAGAAATTCATCCCAGAAAGCAATGATGGCTTTGTCATCCCGGTAGAGCGCGGAAGGCAACGTGATCTCCGCGGTGAGGATGTGGTCGCTGTTGAACCCCGGATTTACCTCCTGGAGGCGGACAAAGCTGCGGATCAGCAACACGGAACCAACCAGCAGCACCAAGGCAAGCGAGAACTCGGTTGCAACCAATACACGCCGCGCACTCAGTCCGGATGCACTCGAGCTCGCGCGCGTGGAGTCGCGGAGGGAAGCGTTCAACGATCCACCTTCCGCATGAAGCGCGGGTGCCAGCCCGAACAGAACGCCTGAGGCCACACTGATGCCAAGCGTGAAAAGCAGTACTCGCGCGTCGAGCGTCGCCTGGTACGCCATCGGAATGCGCATCATGCTGCCCAGCGACACAAACGCCGTTTGCGCCCACGCGGCGAGGAGAACACCGAAAAAGCCACCGGCACTTGCAAGGAGGAGACTCTCGGTGACGAGTTGGCGGATAATGCGAGATCGAGAGGCACCCAGCGCGACGCGGATGCCGATCTCCTTCTGGCGGGCCGTGGCTCGCGCCAGCAACAGGTTACCTACATTCACAAGCGCAATCAGTAACACGAAAGCGACTGCAGCAAGCATCACCCACAACGCCGCGCGAACGTTCTGGGTCATGCGTTCCTTTAGAGGTTCCACGCGGCCGACCCACGCCGTCGAACTCGGATACTTCTGCTCGACTCCATGCGCGATTGTGCTGAGTTCGTCAGCGGCCTGGCGCGCGTTCACGCCGGCTTTCAGCCGGCCGAACACAGCAAGATAGTACGGCGGACGCCCTTGCGGTGTCTGTATGCGCATCAGCGGCCAGACATCTACCGATTCATTCTGCGGGAATCGGATACCGGGTCGCATTACGCCGGTGACAACGTACGAGCGACCATTGAGCTTGATCGTGCTTCCAACGATCTTCGGGTCACTGTTCAATTGTCTCTGCCAGAACTCGTGACTGACTACTACGACGGGTGGCGCTTCGGCGCGGTCGTCCCGCGGCTGAAAGGTAAGGCCGCGTTCGGGAGTAAGGCCGAGAGTCTCAAAGAAGTCCGCGGTTACCGCTACGCCGCGGACGCGCCTCGGCTCGCTGCCGCTGCTGTAGTTGAATTCGCTCTGCCCTTGAGCATAGGCAGCCACATGCGAAAAGCTCTGCTGCTGCTCGCGGAAAGCAATGAAGTCCGCGTCGCCGAACGAACCAAACATATCTTGTCTCGGATCCGTGAGTCGGACGGCCATCAGGCGCTGCGGTTCGGGGAATGGAAGCGGCCGTAGCAAGACCGCGTTCACCACGCTGAAGACGGCGGTGTTGGCGCCAATGCCCAGGGCAAGGACGATCATGGCGGCGATAGCGAATCCCGGTGACTTGAGCAGTGTGCGGAGTGCGTAACGTACATCCTGGCCTATGGTGTTCACAGATACGAGTCCCCAATCGGAGATGTTGCTCCGTTCTCGCCTCAGCAATGCAGGCCTGCTACCAACGACGATTCTGCTAAACA
Organism: Candidatus Sulfotelmatobacter sp.; assembly: GCA_035264195.1. Classification (GTDB taxonomy): domain Bacteria; phylum Acidobacteriota; class Terriglobia; order Terriglobales; family Acidobacteriaceae; genus Sulfotelmatobacter. The sequence goes on from DATFQQ010000018.1 coordinate 9,231, forward strand.
ACTGATTCTATTGAGAGATGCTGCTTAATAGCTACAAGGAACTGTCCGGCGTAGGAACGCCCGTTCGTTTCTGGACAATCGTTTGGTGATGGAACGGCGTCGCCATTCCCACACAGTTTACCGTTTGGGTCACTGGATGAGAGGCGTCACTCTGCAACTTTGGAATTAATGAGATGGTCCGCCGCCGAGTAGGATAACTCGGCGGTTTCAATGGAGGATCATCATCATGCACATCGCATCCATCGGCATCGATTTAGGCAAGACCACTTTTCACCTGGTTGCACTGGGAGAACGCAGCAAGGTTCTGGTTCGCAAGAAGTTTTCACTACGCAACTGCTAGCCTATACAGCAAATCTGCCTTGCTCGCTGATCGGGCTGGAAGCTTGCGCAGGAGCGCACTTCATGGGTGCTGCACTGCGAGAACAAGGTCATGAAGTGCGGCTCATCCCCGCGCAGTTCGTAAAGCCTTACCGAAAGTCGAACAAGAATGACTTCATCGATGGGGAAGCGATTGCCGAAGCGGTAACCAAACAGAACATGCGCTTTGTGCAGATCAAGAGCCAGGAGCAGCTCGATGTGCAGGCCATGCACCGAGTTCGGGATCGACTGGTGCAGCGCCGTACCGCGCTGATCCATGAGATCCGCGGCTTCTTGTTGGAGCGCGGCATCACCTTCCCGGCACAGCCCATTCACCTGCGCAAGAACCTGCGCGCAGTGGTGGAAGATGCCGAGCAACACTTGAGCCCACGCCTGCGCTGGCTGCTGGATCGGCTGTGGCAGGAGTGGAAGCAAACCGAGATCGACATCGAGACCATTACGGACGAGATCGAGCGCATCAGTAACGAAGATGAGCGCTGCCAACGTCTACGCCAGATTGCCGGCTTTGGACCGTGGGTTTCCACTGCCATGGTAGCTGCTATCGGCAACGGAGCGGCGTTTCGCCGGGGGCGTGATTTTGCAGCGTGGGTTGGGGTCGTGCCACGGCAGTACTCCACGGGAGGCAAGCAGAAGCTGTTCGGCATAAGTAAACGCGGTAACATCTATCTGCGTCGCATGCTGATCCACGGAGCCCGCGCCGTGCTGTTTCGCATCAAGTACGACACTGCGGGATTAGGACAATGGGTGCATCGGCTGAGTCAGCGAGCTCCACGCAACAAAGTGGTAGTCGCCATCGCCAACAAACTAGCTCGCATCGCCTGGGCTGTGCTGTCCAGCGGTCGGGACTATCGCCATCAGCCTTTGCAACAGCGCGCGACCGCTTAATGGCGGGGGAAAACTGGAAAGCACAAAACGCTTCCCACTTTTCCACCGCCACGACGACGGCTAGATTTCATTCCACCAAGGTCTGCTGAGGAGAGAAGAAGACGAGTCAACAGTCCAACGACGTGCCGGAAAACCTGAACACTCAAATGCGTCCTTAGGGACCGAGGGATTTAATAGGACCGACACGTGCGGATCATCATCGAGTGCCCGGAGAAAAATGATTCTCCACTAAGAGGCCGGATACATTTACGCGGACTGTACCTTCGTCAAACTTCAAACCTCTTGC
>DATFQQ010000019.1:0-5607 GCA_035264195.1 Candidatus Sulfotelmatobacter sp.
GAGAAGATGAAGGCAGCAGCGTAAAACAAGCCTTCGGCTCTCAGCCATCAGCTTTCAGCTTGAGTCTGATCGGGATGAAGCTGGTTTTGCTGAAAGCTGACGGCTGAGAGCTGACAGCTGGTTTTATGGCAGATACTTTCCAACTCGAGATCGTCACACCGGAAAAGAAAGTCGTCGACACGACGGCTGAAGAAGTCCAGATCCCCGGTAAGAATGGGTATCTGGGCATCATGCCCGGACATGCTCCGCTTATTACCGAGTTGTCAGTCGGCGAGATTACGTACCGCGAGAATTCCACCGAGGAGCACCTCGCGGTTGCCTGGGGATTCGCCGAGATCCTGCCCAACAAAGTAACGATCCTTGCCGAGACGGCCGAGCGGCCCTCTGAGATCGACGTAAATCGTGCGCGCAAAGCCAAAGAGCGTGCCGAGCAGCGTCTGACCAGCGGCGATGCCTCGGTCGACGTCGAACGTGCGCTCGACGCGCTACATCGCGCCGAGACCCGAATTGAAGTGGCATCCGAGAAGTAGTGCAATTTGGCGCGAAAACTACTTTGCTTCGCGAAAGAAAGTGATCGCCATTGCAATCTCCGCGCCTTCTGCGCTGGTGTGACCACCTTCCACGGCGATGGCCTGAACATCTAGACCGTGCTGCTTTGCCAAGTCGGCTGTAGGTTGGGTGGAAAGAGCAAAGTGGGTCTCTTCCGTACCATAGTAAAGGCGAGCTGGACATTTGAAGCTGGCTGCGTAGACTCGCGCTGAGCGAAGTTGGAGCTCCTTGGCATCGCGGTAATCGAAAGGAATATCTCTCGAGTTCCCGATGGCTACGGCGTGTCTTGTATAACCGACGGCGTCAGGAGAGCCAGAGAACGATGCGGCTGCGCGAAAATGTGGATACGTCAGAGCTGCCAGCATCGTCAGAGTCCCGCCTGTGCTAGCTCCGGCAACGTAAATCCTCGCGTCATCGATGTAAGGCTGTTTGCGAAGATACTCAGCAGCGCCGATAACATCGTCGACTTCGTCATAGAACATTGAGAAGTTGCCGGGCTGACGGTTCTCTCCTCTACGATTGGGAATCATTACGACGAAGCCTGCATCGCGAAAGGGTTTGGTCTCGTTCCAGTCAGACACATCGAAACAAAATCCGCCATGCAGAAACAATACCGCAGGGTACTTCTTGTTCTCAGCACGAGGAGAATTTAACCAAGCCCTAAGATGTAATCTGCCAGAAGGGAAATTGAGCTCGGTAACACCCACAGGGGGAGTGGAGTTTTTGCAATCCTCTTGATGCGGAGCAGGGCCTTGTTGCACAAGCTTTGTGCGGAAGCTCTTGCGCGCCTCGGCATAGTCTTTCGTTTGAATCGTGATGTCGGGAACGACCATTACGTCAGATTTCCGAGAGGTGTCGTTCTGGGCGGGACCAATCCGAACTCCAACGCCGAGGAAACCTACCGCCAGAATCGCCCCTAGTCCGGACAGGATTTCGGATCGCAATTGAGCCTTCTCCTAAAGTCTTTACTAATGCTTTTGCTTCACGGGGGAACGCCGTCTACATGAGAGCTTGCAGTTATTTATTTTTGCGAAGGGCGAGGACGGATTGCCGTTCTGTCATTCCTTTCTGGCCGGGACCTGCCGCCCTCCCGTAATACAATTGTCCGTCCGAGGAGACCAGCCATGAAGCTTCACTCCGCGTTAGTCATTTTACTGTTGAGTACCGCACCAGCTTTCGCGCAGCAAGCCAAGCCCGTACCGACCGCAGCCCCACAAATGCCGCCTGCACTGATTACGCCGGAGGTTCACTCTGACGATAGCGTGACTTTTCGATTTCGGGCTCCGAATGCGCAGGAGGTTTCAGTTCGCCGCGAAGGAGTGCCCGATCCCTTGCCCATGCAGAAAGACGAGAATGGTGTCTGGACAGTGAATACAGCCCCGCTTCCGCCCGACTACTACGGATATTCCATCGTCGTCGACGGCCAGCGCACGATTGATCCCTACAACTCGCTTCTCAAGCCCAATCTGCTGTCGACGGAGAATATGGTTCATGTGCAGGGTGAACGATCACTACCCTGGGAATTGAATGACGTACCGCACGGAGAGGTTCATCATCACTTCTATCGCTCGACCGTTGCGAACGATGATCGCGACTACTACGTCTATACTCCACCAAACTACAACCCTGCCGCAAAAACGACGTATCCGGTGCTTTATCTGCTGCACGGCTACAGCGACGATGCCAGCGGATGGACAGCTGTGGGACGGGCGAATGTCATCCTCGACAATCTGATCGCACAGGGCAAGGCCAAACCGATGATCGTCGTCACGCCGCTCGGCTACGGCACGATGGAGGTGATTCGGAATGGTTGGGGAGGGCTCGCCAACCATCCGGAAGTGCGCGAGCAGAATCTCACGCGGTTCCGCGAAGCGCTCCTGACCGAGGTGATGCCAAAAGTAGAGGCGGAGTATCGCGTCAACAAAGACCGCAGCAATCGCGCCATTGCGGGGCTCTCGATGGGAGGTTCTGAGTCACTACTTACCGGCTTGAACAACATCGATAAATTCGCGTGGGTGGGAGCTTTCAGCGCAGGAGGATTGCCGGATCCGTTTGAGAAAGACTTTCCCAGTCTCGATGCGAAAGCGAACCAGGAATTGAAAGTTCTGTGGATCGCCTGCGGAACGGAAGACCGGTTAATCACTGCGAACCGCAACCTGCGGGAGTGGTTGAAGCAGAAGGGAATCAATCACACTGATATAGAAACGCCGGGCATGCATACCTGGATGGTCTGGAGAAGAAACCTGGCGGAGTTTGCGCCGCTGCTGTTCCGGTAGAAATGTAGCCCCGGACGCATTCGTCATGCGCGCAAATCGCGTATTCCACTGCGGTGTCATCCTGATGGCCTGCGCTTTTTGCAGGCCGGAGGACCTATGCAGTTCCGGCCGCCTGAGCACTGCAGACAAAGCTGCGCAGGTCCTCCGGCGCCAAAAAACGGCGCCATCAGGATGACAAGGCGGAATGGTATACGCCAATTCCTAAATCGATCTAAGGTACGTTTACGTGGTCGCGATTCTCGGCCGGCACGTAATTTACGGCTGCCGTTCGTTCCAACTTGTCCCAAGCAAACTTGCGGCCTTCGATGGCGCGCTTGAGCGTCTTGAACAGCACGACTGAAAACAGCTGCCGATAGGCGAAGCGCTGCAGCCACACCTGGGTGAGCAGCAAGGGGTCTTCTTTGTCATCCGGGCGTCGCCGTTCTAACGCAAACGCAATCGCCGACGCGAAGAAATCAATCACGAGAAACGCAAAGAAGAACAATACGAGTTTGTGGAAGCTCGCCGGGTCAGTCGAGTCAGGATGGAAATGTTTCTGGATCAAGTACCAGATCGTGCCCACCGCGAACATGATGTCGATCAGCGGCGACACGAGAGGCAGAAATATCTGGAAAATCCATATGTTGGGTAACGCGACCCAACCCAGAGCTCCTTTACGAGCCATGACGCCTCGATGCTTGTATACCGCCTGCAGAATTCCGAAGGACCAACGGAAACGCTGGCGCATCAAGCCGTTCGCATTGGTCGGAGCTTCGGTATAAGCGAGGGCCATGTCTTCGTACTCGACGCGATATCCCATGCGAAGCAGTGCCATCGTCAGATCGGCATCTTCCGCGACTGTATCGGTGTGATAGCCTCCAGCCTCGCGCACGGCCGAAACGCGCCAGGCACCGATAGCGCCCGGCACCACGCTGACTGCCCCTAAAACGTCGAGTGCGCGACGTTCAAAGTTCTGGCTGGTGATGTATTCCAGCGCCTGCCACCGCGTCCACAAATTCACACGATTGCCGACCTTCGCGTTGCCCGCAATCGCTCCAACTTTCGGGTTGATGAAGTGTGGGACAAGCCGCGAAATGGCGTCGGGAGCGATGATTGTGTCGGCATCGATCCCAACAAAAAGTTCCGCGTCTCCGATATGCTCGATGCCGTAATTCAAGGCTTCGGCTTTACCCGAATTCTTCTTGCCAAGAATAAGTACCTTGCCCGATGCGGATTCTGCCCGGAAGGCGTTGCGCGCCACTTCGAGTGTCCGATCCTTCGAACCGTCATCGATCACGATCACGCGCAGGTTTGGATAGTTCGAATTGAGTACCGCACGAATCGTGCGCTCGATGACCTTCTCTTCGTTATAAGCCGGGATCAGAACTGCAACTTTCGGCTTGTACGAAGCAACTTCGGCTGCTCTGCCGAACATTTTTTCGTGCGCGCGGTCATAGATTGCTGCTGTACCGATAAAGATTAGTCGGCCAGTCATCAGCAGGTCGCCGACGAGGAAGATCCAAGTGATGGTGACAATCCCTGCGTCGAAGACCCAGAAACCCAGCCGATCCAGGCGTGCTGCCCAGAGTTCTCCACGGGGCAGAGGCGCCATCACGTCCGCCTTCTGCATGCCGAGCAACTCGTAAACCGGGGCAACTTCGTATCCACGAGCTCGAATGCCATCGATGATCATCGGCAGGGCGCGCACGGTTTCGGAGCGATCGCCACCTCCATCGTGCAGCAGCACGATGTTGCCGCAGCGCAGGTCGTCGACGCGGCACGGCGGCAGATGTGCCAACACATAAGACGTAATCTGCTCGGCCGAACGCCGCGGATTGTCGCTCCAGTCGTTCGGATCGACCCGGTTGCCAACCGTGATGTAGCCCATCTCCTGCGGAATTTCGAGCGGCCGCACCTGATCGGCGGTATCAGGCTCCTCGTCGATCGCGTAGGGCGGCCGCATCAAGGTCGTCCGCATTCCCACCAAGCTGGCGAATAGCCGCTCGGTGAGATTCAACTCCACTTTCATGTAAGGCGTAGAAATATTGCTCACGTCGGGATGCGTGAACGTGTGGTTCCCGATCAGATGTCCTTCGTTATAAATCCGCTTTGCGATTCCAGAAAACTTGTCGGTTTGAATGCCAATCAGAAAGAAGGTCGCCCTGGCATTCTTTTCCTTGAGGACATCGAGAATCTTCGGAGTCCACTCTGGGTCGGGACCATCGTCGAACGTGATCGCGACTTTATTCGGACTATACCCGTATCGGCCGACGCGATATGGTTCGGGCATGGTCTGAAAGACCTCGTCATCGATCATCTTGCTGTTGGCATCAACGCTGATGTCGCGGATGCCATGAGCAGGCTTGTCTTCGATGCGGAGGATTTCTCCCTGACCTTCCATGTCAACGTCGGCGCCGGGAGGTACGTCACGCAGCTTTTCGGGTGCGCCCGGATCGCCGGGCATGTCCCATACGCGCCACAGAGACCGGTCCTCACCGCCCAGCCGCCACAATGCGAAGGTCTTGATCCCCAGGGACTGTGCGGATCGCATCTGATTCAGAGCCGTAACTCCGTCGACGAACCATACGTCGTGGCGGAAATTACGCTCATCCAGATAGCTGAAGTGAGGATTCATCGCATCGTCATCAAAGTTGACGTCCTCATCAGAGTCACGCGCTTCTAACCACGCATCCTGCACACTGACGCTGTGGTCACGGAGGTCCGGCGGCAGTTTCCCTTTTTTCGGCCTCAGCACCCAGTCATAGCCGTAATTGGCAATCGCGCAGATGATTTTGTTTTTGGG
>DATFQQ010000020.1:0-10959 GCA_035264195.1 Candidatus Sulfotelmatobacter sp.
TATGAAATTGTGGCCTTCCGCCTTCGTCCTTTGCCATGGGAGGGTGACCGGAAACCCCAGCTTCCGACCAAAGTCACTGATTCCAAGTAGGTTGTAAAGGATTTAGCGTTAAACTCACTCTTAATGTAGATAGATGCGTACAGGAACCTCGAAGATGCTCGATTTTCTGGGCTTAGCTTCGCCGGAAGCTGCTCGGAAAGAACCTTGGAAGCACAGGTCCGAGGGTCCCTTGGAACTGGTTAATGTAGCTGCAAAGAAGATTCGGGTCAAGTAATAATTTGTAAGACTCGTTCAGGGGAAGACTCAAATTGGGACCATTCACTTTCGGACGGGGCACCTCTCCCCTCTCGGTCTATTGAAATCACGCACTTAGCGGAAAATTACAAAATAATCCTAGAGCGACAACCACTTACAGGTAAAATATTCCGTTTAAAGGGTTTAGCTCGAGTACTTGTGCGTATGTCTCAACGATGATGAGGGCAGGTAGGACACCATATCCGAACCTTGTCCAGCGGGTTCCCGTTTCGGGACGCTCCGACTTGGCGAGATCCGTCGTTCATGACGCGGGTTAGGATTGCACTTATGACCGGCATTAGGATGGATGCGTGGCTGTGGGCGTCGCGGTTTTACAAGACGCGGACTTTGGCCAAGAAGAACTGCGACTTGGGTAGGATCCTGTCAAATGGACTGGTGGCGAAGGCGGCACGCGAGGTTCGCGTTGGAGACATGCTGCGCATCAACACTGAGGGTGGAGATTTTGAAGTCGAGGTGCTGGGGCTGAGCGAAGAGCGTGGTCCGGCATCGGAGGCTCAGAAGCTGTATCGCGAGACCGATGCCAGCAAAGAGAAGCGGATGAGAGTCGCCGCCGAGCGTAGGGCTGCCAGGGAGTTCGAAGTTCTGCCGGCCGGTCGGCCATCGAAACGGGATCGTAAGAGAATCATCCAGTTTCGGGGGCGGGGTTAGAAACTTCAACGCTTCCAACTTTGTGTCGAGCGAGCTAGGAATGCCCGTCCGCAACCCTTGTTCCAAGGTAGGGATGCTTCGACTGCGCCGGAGTTCCGCTTCGCTGCACTCCGGCTCCGCTCTGCATGACATTGTTATGGGTGCAGAGGTTTCTAAATAGCCCCTGAATGAGAAGGATGGATGCGGGGGCGTGAACCTATTCGTCGCGAAGGCTGCGCACAGGGTCTACGCTGGCGGCACGCAGGGCCGGGGCAAGCGCGGCCAGCATCGAGATACCAAACAACAAGGACGTCACTGAGAGGAAAACTGTCCGATCCAGCAAGGGGACGTTGACCAACAGGTCGGCGACTAGCCTGGTTGCAAAAATCGAGATCGCGATGCCAAGGCCCACGCCTAGCAGAGCGAGGATCGCCGCCCGCCTGAGAACGAGGCGCAGAATGTCGGAGCGCGAGGCTCCGAAGGCCATTCGCAGACCGAGTTCACGAATTCTCTCTCCAACCACATAGGACAGAACGGCGTAGAGGCCCAGGGCAGACAACATGAGCGCGATGGCCGAGAACGCGGAAACGAGAAGGGCTTCGAAACGTGATGTGGCCGCCTGCGCGTCTGCGGCTTCTTCGAATGTCGCATATTCAAAGACAGGTGCGTCTGGATCGACTCGTGCCACAACTTTGCGAATCGTCTCTTCGTAACTCTGCGGATCGCCAGATACACTCATGACGACGTGCGGTCGCTGGTGGGTCGGATTCTGCGCGTAAGGCAGAAAGAGTTCGGGCAGGTACGGCGTCCCGATATCCCCATTTCTGGTGTTGCCGACAATTCCGACAATCTGGCGGGCTGCGACTGGTTCGCTCGTGTGCTCGAAAATCGGTGTGAAGTACTTTCCCATCGGATCTTCGCCTGGAAAGTATTGCTTCGCCAACTCCTGGTTGATGATCGTCACGCGCGCGGAGTTCGGATCGTTGTCGTGCGCCGTGAAGGTACGGCCGCGCACGAGCGGGATCGAGAGAGTCTCAAAGTAGCCGGGCATTGCAACTGTTCCCACCGCATAGGGAAGATTGTCGGGTGGGGATGGATGGTTCGCGATGGTGAAGTTTGTAAGATGCGCCCATGCCATCAAAATCGGAGGGGGATCGGCGGCACTGACTCGTTCGACCCCGGGAAGAGCCGCGAGTTCCGGCAGGAGTTTGTTGAAGTAAGCGACTTTGGTGGGATCGGGATAACGTGCCTGGGTTAACGCGATGTCGAACTGCAAGCGGTTGTGTGTTTCGAAGCCAGGTTCGATGTGGAGCACATTGACGAGGCTGCGGATAAGCAGTCCCGAGCCGATGAGCATCGTGAAGCCAAGTGCGGTCTGCGTCACTACGAGCAACTGATGAAGGCGATTGCGGCGGCGGCCGAAGGTCATCTGAAGACCGCATTCGCGAAGAGAGTGGGCCGGATCCTGGCGCGACATGATCCACGCGGGGAGTAGGCCAAAGACAATGGCCGTTGCGGCGGAAAGTAGCACGGCAAACGCCAGTACGCGAAGGTCGAGGCTCGCGTTGTAAAGGCGCGGCAGATCGCCAGGAATGAAGCGAATGGATATCTTTAACAAGAGAATTGAGAGGAGAATGCCGATCGTTCCTCCGGCAATCGCCAGAAGTAGTGATTCAACCAACAACTGACGAATGACTCGGCCACGACTGGCGCCAATAGCAGTCCGGAGAGCAAGTTCGGGCCGTCGGCGGTTGGCGCGCGCAAGCAGTAATCCTGCCACGTTAGCGCAACTGATGAAGAGCAAGACTCCCACAGAGGTGAAGAGGAAGACGAGCGGCGTGCGCACGTCGGAGATGGCTTCGTCCAGCAATGGCATGACCGACACGGCCGGCTGGAGGCGATCTTCAGAGTATTGTTCAGAGAGACTTCGCTGGATTGCGTTGAGATCGGCCAGGGCCTGATTGAGCGTGACGCCACTCTTGAGGCGGCCGACGATGCTCAACTCATCGTCATCTCGCCGCGCGGTAAATGGAAACTGACCCTCGGTATAGGCGGCATAAGTTGCCCAAAACATGGCCGGTTTTTGGACCGCATAGTGAAAACCGGCGGGCATGACGCCTACGACGGTGGAAGGTTCGTCGCTGATCCTGATGATTTCGCCGATGACGTTGGGCGAAGAATTGAAGTCGGAAACCCAGAGTTCGTGGCTGAGAATCACGACACGATGACCCGGCTGTTCTTCTTCTGTGGTGAAGTTGCGTCCGAGGACGGGGTTGACTCCGAGGGTCGGGAAGAGGTTGGCGGACACGCGCGCGTTAGCAAGGACGCGTGCCCGGGAACCGTCTTTCTTGCTGAACAACCGGACCTCCGGGTGATAGGACGCAAGCGACTTGAAAGTATGGTTCTGGCGCTGCCAGTCGAAGAAGTTGGGGTAAGAAGAACCGCCGAGGTAGACGGCCGCAGCCACATTGGTGGGGGCTACGCCCGAGGGAAATTCCATGGTCCCGATGCTTACCAATCGATCCGCATGGGGAAACGGAAGCGGGCGAAGAATGATGCCGTCGACAAGGCTGAAGATTGCGGTGGCGGCTCCGATGCCGATGGCCAAGGTCACCATTGCGGTGATCGCGAATGCAGGACTGCGCACGAGCTGGCGAGCCGAAAAAGTTAGATCTTGTCGAATTGCGGATAACACGTCCGAATTATGACAGGGCGGAGGCGCGGGGGTAAGTCGCTTGTTGGTGGCTTTCATTCGTGATCGGACCCGTGAAAAAAAGTGCTACCGCGATCGGCAGCCTTTGTCGAGATGAGTTCCAAGTTTTGCCATAAGTGAAACGCCAACGGCACAGGTGCAAACCTGTGCCCTTCCCAGCGCTGTTCATGAGATCAGTTCACTGTGATTGAAATCACAGACCACCTCCATATGCCCCGCTACCGTAAAAAAGTATCTTCAATTTTTGTCTTGGTGAGGGACTTCTATGTCGATTGCTGCGCCTGCCGCGCGAATCCTGGAGGCAAAACTCGAGAGAAAAATCATGAGCGCCGAAACGGCGGCGAGTTTGATCCAGTCGGGCGATCAGATTGGGATGAGCGGATTTACGGGATCTGGATATCCGAAGGCGGTGCCGCTGCAACTGGCGAAGCGCATCGCGGACGCGCACTTCCGAGGCGAAAAATTTCAGGTGAGCGTGTTCACCGGGGCCTCGACCGGGCCTGAACTCGATGGTGCGCTGGCAATGGCTGGCGGGATTCAGTTGCGGCTGCCGTATCAGTCCGACCCGGAGACGAGGAAGCGGATTAATGCAGGCGAGATGGACTACATGGACATTCATCTCAGCCATGTGGCGCAGTTTGTTGAGTATGGATTCCTGGGCAAGCTGGATGTGGCGCTGATTGAGGTAGCGGCGATTCTGGAGGACGGACGTGTAGTGCCCAGTTCCTCGCTTGGCAACAACAAGACTTGCGTCGACTGTGCCGAGCGCGTGATTCTCGAAGTCAATTCGTGGCAACCGGCAGCACTTGAGGGGATGCACGACATCTATTACGGGCTGCAGCCTCCTCCAAATCGCACGCCCATCCCATTGACCAAGCCGGGGCAGAGAATCGGGTCACCTTACCTCAACATTCCCGCGGACAAGATTGTGGGTATTGTGCTCACCGACTCACCGGACCGGAATAGTCCCTTCAAGGCGCCGGATGAGGCGTCGAAGCGGATTGCCGGGCATATTCTGGAATTCTTGAGCTGGGAAGTGAAGAAAGGGCGGATGCCAGAGAATCTTCTACCACTGCAATCCGGCGTCGGTAACATTGCGAATGCGGTTCTCTTCGGGCTGGAGGAAGGTCCGTTTGAAGGGCTGACCTCGTACACCGAAGTGATTCAAGACGGGATGATCCGGCTGCTGAAGTCGGGCAAGCTGAGGTCAGCGTCGGCGACGGCGTTTTCGTTGAGTCCAGAGGTGCTGAACCAAGTGAATGCCGATATGGCGATGTATCGCGAGAAGATTGTGCTTCGGCCGCAAGACATTTCGAATAATCCGGGGATCATCCGGCGGTTGGGTGTGATCGCGATGAATGGCATGATCGAGGCCGACATTTACGGCAACGTCAACTCGACGCATGTGATGGGATCGCGGATTCAGAATGGCATCGGCGGGTCAGGGGACTTTGCGCGGAACGGCTATCTGTCGATCTTTATGGCGCCGTCATCGGCGAAAAAAGGTACGATCTCGACCATCGTACCGATGGTCTCACACGTGGATCACACTGAGCACGATGTACAGGTGCTGGTGACCGAGCAGGGATTGGCGGACTTGCGTGGGCTTTCTCCGAAGGAGCGGGCAAAACTGGTTATCGAGAAATGCGCTGCGCCAGAATATAAGGGCTTGCTAAAGGACTATCTCTCACGATCGGAGCAGCTTTCTTATGGAAAGCATACGCCGCATCTTCTGACCGAGTCGCTGGGGTGGCATAGCCGGTATCTGCGGACTGGGAATATGCGGGCGCGCGAGGAGAATTGAGGCAAGGCGCGAGTTTCAGGTTTCGAGTTTCAAGTTTCAAGTTTAGGAATCTCATCGCCTCGGGTGTTTCAAAGTGATTCCAACGGCGCTTACCACAGGGGACACAGAGGATCACAGGGGAATCGCGAGTTCGACCGCCTCCTGGAGGACCATCCACGGTACGGAGGTTGTGGAGGGCCGAACTCCTTCACTAGCGGAAATGGATAACTCATTTGGACACCAAAATTCCCACTTCTCCCAACACTAGAGAGAAGTGTCGTACCCATCTGCGCTTCGTCGCGTTGTGTTCCGCTCGCCTCTCGATTTCTCAACGGGGCCAGAGCCAGCCGAAGGTGCCTGCCATCAGCAGGGCGTAGATCAGGCCGTCGATCACTTCTTTTAGTACAAAGCTTGTGGGATAGCCTTTCCAGATGACGTTTGCTAACGGCCCCAGGCTGAAGGCTAGAAATGCTGCGGTTCCTACCACGCGAAAGACAGCGAGATAATCGGTGCCTTGCGAAACAGTGTGGGCGGCCAGATAGGCAACGAAGAAGCCGATCAGCAAGCAGTATACGAACCATTGGATCAGGAACTTTGGCAGAAAAGGACGTCCGGTTGGGAAGACAGTCATCATGCCCACTGGACCCTGATTGTATTTCTCGATTGCGGCGGGAGTGTTCATTTCCTTGTGTGTGCTGTAAGGAAAGATGTAGAGGCCGCGCTGTAAGCCGGCTGAGCGGAGGGCATCGCGAACCTTATCTTCGTCCGGCAGTTTGCCATAGTCGCTGCGATGGTAGGGCAGAGCCATGTGCATGATGGAACTGGCGACGAAGATGATCACGGCAGAAAGGAGAATCGGAAGCCACAGCATTTCGAGCAACGTCATAAGGAGAGCCTCCTGGGCGAAGCTGAACGGCGTCTCCGGGAGGCTACCCCTGAATCGAGATGTGGTCAATAGTTTCGCGCGAATTCAGCCCGGCACCCTCGCCTTCAGTCGTACTGATGATGGTGACCTGACTGATGCTCGGCTTCTTCTCCAGGCTCCTTGAGCCACTTCTTGATCTGCCGATCACTCAAGCTCACCTCGATGACTTGGGCTTCGGAGGGTTCGACATTGACGATCATCAGGTGCATGCTACCTGCACTCGGATTGACATAGATGAGGGTAGTCTCGCCGTCGGCTTCGCCCTTCGATCGCACTCGCACAAAAGAAGACCAACCTGGTCCGAGCGAACTCTCGATCAGACGGCAAAATCCTTCGGAGTCGGCTGGTGTTTTGAATCCTTCAAAGAGGGCGAGTCTTAGTCCGTGGGCCCCAGCCGGACGGGCAAAGAAAAGTGCGACGCCGAGCAGGGGGATGTGCATGTGGTGAACACCATAGGTTGTCTCGATGGAGCGGACCAGGCCATGGAACTCCCGGCCGCCGGCGAAGGCCAAGGTAGACGAGCAGAGCAGGACGATCAGGACGCGGAGAGATTTCATTTGTGGTCTCCTTTTTCGACTTTCGCTAACGGATTGGAAGAGGAGGGTTTGGTTTTGAGGCGGGGGATGCCGAACTCTCCGCCGAGATCAGCCAGCTGATCGACTTCGATCGGGCCGACGATGTTTACGAACGTGAGTTCTCTGCGTTCGGCTGCAATAATGACGATGCCGGCCATCTTCTCGTTTTCCAGCTTGAAGTAGACGTCGACGTTTTCTCCATCGCGCTCGCTGCGGACGCCAACAACGCGCGACCATACGGGAGGGCCAAATTGCGATCGCAGGGAATCGACTTCGGTTGAGGAATAGGCATTCTCCTTGTCGAATTCGAAATTGCGGACATAGATGGACTTGAGGTTCTGAACGAGCTTGGCAGCTTTTTGTTCGTCCGGATCCTCCGCCGATAGAAATTTGCTGGCCCAGCGCAACATGGGGCCGTCCATCTTCACTTCGACGATCTCCTTCGCGGTGGCCGAGAGTTTTTCTACTTCGGCGGGCAATTTGATTTCCTGCGCTCGCAAGAACGGAGACACCAGCAGCAGGAAGACAGACAGCAACGACTTCCGATTTACGTTCCTCATGACTTGCTCCTTGACCTGTTTGTTTCGCGTTCATGATCCGGCTGGGAGGTTTGAATTCCGTTGACCTTGCTCCTTGCGAGTTGCAGCTTGCTACCAGCGATGTGAAGGGCAAGCATCAATTGTTGCTTCGCAGCTTCTCCTTTGGCTTGCTCGCGACGGACATTGCGATAGTGAATACTGCCCGCGATCAGGGAAGCGAAGACAGTCGCGAAGGCGGCCCAGCGCACCAGCGGCCGGGAAAAGAGGTGGAACCAAGGGACGTGTTCTTCTTTCGGCTTTACCGTCGGCTGCTGCTCTACTCGCGCAAGGATTCCCTCGGCGAAGCCTGGCGGAGCTTCCTCTCGCCGAAGCGCAGTCTTCAAAAATTCATCGATATGCTTCATATCCTCATTTGGCGGATTCATATCACGACCTCTCCGATGGTCCGTGTCATCTTTTCGCGTAACATGGCGAGGGACCTCTGCAGATGGCTTTTCACGGTTGCTAAAGGCATGGCCAGGGCTACCGCAATGTCTTCGGGGGACATGTCCTCCTGGTAACGCAGAATCACGACCATTCGCGGCTTCTCGGGCAGCGTCGCGATGAGTTGACGCACGCGCTTTTCGAGAAAGAGATCGCCCGAATGTGTCGAGGCCACCTGTTCCGGCGCATCCTCCAGGCTGATCTGCGAAACTCTTCGGCGGCGCTGATAGTCGATGCAGCGATGCGCCGTTACTTTGCGGAGCCAGAACTTGACGTGATCTTCGGACTTCAATGTTGGCAGGGTGGCATGAAGTTGAAGGAAGACATCCTGGGCCAGTTCCTCGGCCGCTGATCGATCTGTCAGGAAATGCTGGGCGATGCTGAAGACCATCGCCTGATGTTGGCGCACGATGTCTGCAAAACCGAGCCCAGGATTCTCACCCTGCTCGGTCGCGGAATAGCGTTCTGCCATGGCCAAGGTCCCTGACTGCCTCAATTTACATATACGGACGCGAACCCGTCCAAGAATGCAAAAGTTTCGAAAGCTTTACAGCAAGGAAGGGAACTCAACACGTTCTTGATGATTGCGTCCGGAGAGAAGGAACGGGATGTTATCCGCGTACCCGGTTCCTGCATCCAAGGGAGGAAGATGACAGCTGAAGGAAATCCAGCCCGCGTACAAGTAATCCACCCAGGAACTCGCCTGCAGGAATCTACCGAATTGAAGCATTGGCTAACCGAGTTGATGACTCGAGGCGGGAGCGATCTGCTGCTGGTGCCGCATGCGCCGGCATCGATTCGGGTTGAAGGTGCTGTATCCGCCATCGGAGACACGCCCCTGAGTGGGGAAGAGATCGAAGCCGCCGTTGTTCCCTCGTTGGCAGCCCATGCACGCGAAGAGTACCAGCAGTACGGGATTGCCGATTCATCGTATCGCGTGGAAGGCCTGGGACGGTTCCGGATCAATTTGCATCGCGAGCGGGGACGGGCAGCGGCGACTTTGCGCGCCCTGCCTTCGAAAGTGCCGGCGTTGGAAGAACTTCGTTTGCCGGCGGGAGTCGGCGCGCTGGCTGCCTTGCAACGGGGACTGGTGATCATCGGTGGAGCGACCGGATCAGGCAAAACTACGACGCTTGCGGCGCTGGTCAACGAGATCAATCAGGGGGATGCACGCCACATCGTGACCATTGAGGATCCGATCGAATACGAACACGGGCACAACCGCAGCATCATCGAGCAGGTCGAGATCGGAGTTGATGCCCCGGATTTTCCTACGGCGTTGCGGGCGGCGATGCGGCAAGCGCCAGACGTGATTGTTGTCGGCGAGATGCGCGACTCGGAGACGGCACGAATTGCGCTGTCGGCTGCGGAAACCGGGCACCTTGTCTTTACGACGCTGCACACCACCGATGCGGCTTCGACCGTCTCGCGTATTGCGGATTCATTTCCACCGGAGCGGCAGCATACGGTCCGAGCAGAGATGGCTATGGCGCTGGCGGCGATGCTGACGCAGACGTTGTTGCCACGGCGGAGTGGTGGGCGTGTGCCTGCGGCCGAACTGCTGATGGTGGGCTATGGTGCGAAGCAGCATATCCGGAAGAATGCGCTGCAGCATCTGCATCAGGAGATTACCATCACCCGAAAGCAGGGATCGTTCAGCATGGAAGAATCGCTGGCACAACTTGTATTCCAGCAGGAACTCACGCGGGAGGAAGCGATGACGCGGGCGTTGCATCCGGATGATCTGGATACGCTGCTCAAGGCGAAAGGGTTCTGACTTAAGGCAGATGGTAGGCCAGAAGACAATTCCGAATCGCCAGTCGTTCGTGAGCCATCGTGGTCAACTCTCAATGGCGAAAAGAACTGACAACGAGGCGCGCTGGAGATTGGCTCGAGATTGCCCCGTAGCTCCATGGATAGAGGTGCCCTTACGGTTACTCGCTACGCAAGACTGCCGCAGGATCAACGCGGGTGGCGCTACGAGCAGGGAGATAGCTTGCGAGAATCGCCACCACCATCATCACCACTAAACCTGCCGCAAATGCGCCAACATCCAGAGCACTGACTCCATACAGGACGCTTGTGATCGCCTGCGAAACAGCGACGGCTGCAAGGCCGCCGATGCTAATACCGGCGAGCACCATCTTCATCCCCTGGCGCATGACCAGATTTCGCACTTTGCCAAGATCCGCGCCGAGAGCGATGCGAACGCCGATTTCCTGCCGGCGCTGTCCGACGATATTGCTCAGTACGCCGTAAGTTCCAAGCGTGCTCAACAGCAGGGCGAGTAAGCCAAATCCGGTCATGAGCACCATCAACAACCGGGTGTCCTCAGCGTCCCGCTGCACGAGATACCGGACGGTTCGAATCTTCCAGACCGGCTGATCTTTGTCGAGTCCCCACACTGCCTGCCGGACTGCATTTGCGAGGCTCATGGGGTCTACTGCGGTTCGCAGAACCAGCGTGCCAAAGATCGCAGGTTTCTGCGAGTAGGGGAAATAGATCTCTGCCTCATCCTGGTCGCGAAGGCTGATCTGTTTCGCATTGCCAACCACTCCGACAACCATGAGGCGCTCGCCATTTACGGTCGGATCGGTATCAATCAGTTGAAGTCTTTGCCCGACAGGATCCTGGTCGCCGAAATATCGTTGTGCAAGAGCACGGCTGATTACCGCCACTCGCGGCACTGCCTCAGTGTCTTGATCGTTGAAGCTGCGCCCACGAAGCAGGGAAATGCCAACCGTCTGGAAGTATTCCGGAGTAATCAAATTGGTGAATGCGGTGGGCTCCTTGCCTTTCTCGGGAACTGGCGCACCCTCTCGTATGAAATGGGTGTCCGCCCAGTTTCCGCTAAAAGGGATGCTTTGTACGATGGCACTCGAGACTACTCCGGGCACCTGAGCCACCCGTAAGGCCAGTTCGCGATGAAACACCGCTTGGGCTTCAGGGCTCGTGTATTTGTTGCGCGGCAGCCGGTACTCCATGGTCAAGAGGTTGTC
>DATFQQ010000021.1:0-48086 GCA_035264195.1 Candidatus Sulfotelmatobacter sp.
CGGTTTTGCTTGGATGTTTCCTCTCCGCTTCAGCACAGGTGAACGCCACTCAGCGTGCGGGATTCAATCTGCCACAAGGACAAGTACCTGCTCCGAACACTCCAGGCGGCGGAGTGGTAGTCGGGAACAACTTCTATGCTAGCGATGCCGTCAACGGATTCCGTCACTACAAACCGGCGAATCCGGGCAATCCGGATCCGATCAATAGCGGCGATCTGGTTTTTGATGGCGACACTTCACGCAGCCTAGGCGGCACGTCGCTGTGCGTCCTCTTTTGTCACGTGGGACAGATCGCATACGACGGAAACACTACGGTGTACGTCGCCGCTTACGATCATGCGAAGGGGCAAAAAGGAAGTTTGACGTTTCCGGGAGTGTGGCGGATCTCCATCGATCAAATTTCGGGAGTCGTAACGCCTAGTGCACTATTGGTGCCGAACGCTGGACTCGCTGGCAATCAACCAACGTCGATCGCGCTGGGGCCTGACGGGAATCTCTACGTCGGGTTTCTGAAAAACGGGAACGTGGTACGGATCGTGGATCCTACTCTCGATCCCTCGGATAAACGCCAGATTGTGCAGTCGGTCGGCACCGCGCCTAATGGGAGTCCGGTTCGATCTCTGGCTTTTGCTGGAACGAATCTATATCTCGGAACGAGCACTGGCTTGGCGGTGATCAAGAATGCAGTGGCTTCTACCTGTCTTGGTGGATGCAACGGAGTTGCGATCTCTGACGGTTTCTCGGGAACGGCACATGTTGGAGTGAGTAGCGATGGGCTGAACCGCATTTACATGGCAGTGAACGGACAGGGTGTTTGGCGTTACACGATCTCGACCGGAGCGACGCATCTGGTGGCAACGGGTGGAGTCAATCCAGACACAGGTGTGCAGTCGACCTTTGCGTTTGTGGGTGGCAATAGCAATCTGGTGATGCTGGATCGGCTGGGGAATCTGTGGGTGGGCGACGACACGTCGGACGGCAACCTCAACTTCAGCGGACGGATTTGGTACATCTCGGCTGGATCGTTGGCGAGCATACCTTAACGCTCCCGTTACGCCTTCGATTGCGGGAGCCGGAGAAGAAGAACTTCAATCGGCTCCCCAAGTCGCCTGGTTCGGGTCTGTTGAGAAACATCGGGGCGCGCCTCCGGCACGCGCTCAGATTTCCGACTTCCCCCGGTGCTCGAAGCGCCGGGCTATTGTCAGAAGGGTCTCCGGGAAACTTCATTTATTTGTTCCAACGGGTTTTCCACAAGTCAACTTCTTACTCCAGCCATTTTGTCTTCGTCTGCATAATTGGGTGAATACATTACAGTTATATTTCTTCTGTTCTGCCCGATCCCCCGATTATTCAACCCCGGGGGGAGGATACTTTTCCACATATCACGGTAAAGAAAAGTCTTGACTTTAGTGTTATACATTACTATAACACTAGCAGTCGACGCGGGTAGCTCGCGCGCGAGAGTGACAACGTTGACTTCACCTACGACTTTAAGGAGAAGCAACATGAAAAGCGTTCGCTTAACGATTTGGGTGGTTGTGATCGCGCTCTCTACGGCGGCGTTCGGGCAGTCGGACGCGCAAAAATCCTTCGATAAACTAAAGACCCTCGCGGGCGACTGGGAAGGAGCAGTGACCCTCACTCCCGCCTTACCCGGGATGAATATGGATAAGCCAATCCATGTTTCCCTGCGAGTGACTTCCCGCGGCAACGCCCTCGTCCACGAAATGCAGGAAGCAGGCACGGCACTGGATGCGACAAAGTACGATCACCCAGTCACGATGCTCTATCTTGATGGCGACCACTTGGCGTTGGTCCATTACTGCGACGCCGGGAACCGACCGAGAATGTCAGCGAATGGCTCCCCTGATGGAAAGGTGTTCGACTTCAGTTTTGTCGATGTTTCGGGGCCGCTGGATCGTGGGCACATGCAGCACTCAACATTCACAATCATCGATGCGAACCATCACGCTGAAGACTGGACGTTCATGATGCCGGGCGACAAACCAATGCATGCGCACATGGAACTGACGCGGGCGAAGTAGATGGAAGATGGACAGCTGAAGCAATCGGGAAACCACCATGGACCGCGAGTGGAGTGACAATCAACCGATCTACCGCCAGCTTCGCGATCAAGTCGTCGCGATGATCCTGGAGGGCGTGCTCAAGGAGGGCGATTCCCTGCCCTCGGTGCGCAACGTCGCGGCAGAGTATCGGGTTAATCCGCTCACGGTCCTGAAGGGGTACCAGGAGCTGGTGGATGAGGAACTGGTGGAGAAACGGCGAGGCCTGGGTATGTTCGTCAAGGCCGGAGCAAGAGACTTGTTGCTGCGCGGGGAACGCCAGAAATTTCTGGACGAAGAATGGCCGCGGGTGTACGCCACAATGCAGCGGCTGGGACTGAAAGCGGAGGAGTTGCTGGACGCAGCGAAGAACGGGAATTCGTCGAAGGCTGCGGGGTCGAAGGTCCCTTTAGTTGACAAGGCAAGCAGAGACACACGACGGGAGGAGAGCTGAGCCATGGCATGCATAGAAGCACGCGGGCTGCGCAAGAGCTTCGGGACGACCGTCGCACTGGACGGCGTCAACCTGCAGGTCGATGAGGGCAGGATTTTGGGGCTGATCGGACCGAATGGGGCGGGTAAGACAACGGCACTGAACGCGATCCTCGGACTAACTTCGTTTGAGGGAGATCTGAAGGTATTGGGGAGGGATCCATGGAGCGAGCGTGATGCACTTATGCGCGATGTCTGCTTCATTGCCGATGTCGCGGTCTTGCCGCGGTGGATGGGGGTTTCGCAGGCGCTCGACTACGTCGCGGGCGTGCATCCGAGGTTCGATCGTGGCAAAGCGGAAGGCTTTCTGAGAAAGACCGATATCAAGACGACCAGCAGAGTGCGCGAGCTTTCGAAGGGAATGGTGGCGCAACTCCATCTCGCGCTGGTGATGGCGATGGATGTGAAGTTACTGGTGCTGGATGAGCCTACGCTCGGGCTCGACATTCTGTATCGCAAGCAGTTCTACGATTCCCTGCTGAACGACTACTTCGATCACAGCCGCACGCTTGTGGTGACGACGCACCAGGTGGACGAGATCCAGGATGTGCTGACCGATCTGATGTTCATCCATCGCGGACGGATTGTTTTGAATTGCAGCATGGACGAGTTTGAGTCGCGGTACGCGGAAGTAAAAGTAGGCTCCGAGAAAGTCGAGGCGGCGCGGTCGCTCAAGCCGATTCATGAGCGGCAAACGCTGGGCCGGAGCATCTTTCTGTTCGACCGCGCGGACCGGCGTCAGCTGTCGGCGCTGGGAGAGATACGTACGCCAAGCATTGCGGATTTGTTTGTTGCCCTGTTGGGAAATGAGAAAGCCCAAGGAGCGGTTTCATGAGCACTCAATCGAATGCCATACCGGAGTCTCGAGTCGGAGCGGTGGTGGTGGCGCCTGCCGCAATTCCAGCGATGCGGCTGCTGTATTGGTCGGTGCGGCGGGAATTGTGGGAATACCGTTCGATATACCTGGCGCCCCTCGCCACCGCAGTCGTTTTCCTCGTCGGCTTTCTTGTGACCGCGCCGCATCTTGCAGGCACGATGCGCAAGGTGTCGGAGATGGCCGGTATGCAAATGCAGGAAACCCTGGCGAAGCCCTACGACATGGCATCGGGGTTTCTAATGGCGGTTGCAATGTTCGTCGGCGCGGCCTATTGCCTGGGCGCTCTCTACAATGAGCGCCGCGACCGCAGCATTCTGTTCTGGAAGTCGCTACCTGTCTCCGATGTGACCGCAGTGCTCGCCAAGGCGTGCATTCCGCTTGTCATTCTTCCGCTGGTGACGGTTGCGGTCACAGTCGCGTTGCACTTCGTCATGTTGCTCATCCACAGTGCTGTACTAGCGGCGACCGGACAGAGTGTCACTACTTTGTGGGCACAGGTTCTGCCCGTACAGATGTGGTTCATGCTTTTTTATCACCTGATCGCGGTGCATTCGTTATGGCATTCGCCCTTCTATGGCTGGATGCTGCTGGTTTCAAGCTGGGCCAAGCGCGCGGCATTTCTGTGGGCGGCGATCCCGGTGCTGGTGATCGGCGCGCTGGAGAAGCTGTTCTTCAACACTGCGCATTTTTTCCAGATGTTGGGATACCGGCTCTCGGGAGATGAGGCGGCCGTGGCGCCGGCCAAGGACTGGCCCATTAATCCCATGACGCACATCACCCCGGGACACTTTCTGCTCAGCCCGGGCTTGTGGACGGGTTTGCTCTTCACGGCATTGTGCCTGGCGGGGGCGGTGCGGATGCGGCGCTATCGGAGCCCTCTGTAGTTCTGAAAACGAGGTTGGCATATGACGCACATCACCATGGAAATCGCAACGCGGTATCGGAGCAGTTTTGTTGCTCTGTACTACCTGCTCACGATACTGATGGGAGCCTTCATTCTCTTTTTTCATGGCAGAGTGGCTCTCACGGCCGACATCATCGCAACGGTTTGCTATCTCGCGATGACGGCTCTCTTTTATGACTTGTCCAGGCCGATGAATCGAGACAGGGAGCACTGACCGCATGGCATCTGGGGAAGCTGTCTTGAATGGCTGGGCGCTGGAAGCGTCTCCGCGCTTGAAGGCCAGAATTGCCGGGTTGTTGTATTTGATTGTAATCGTCGGCGGATTCTTTGCCGAGGTTGTGGTTCGCGGCAAGCTGGTGGTACATGGAGATCCTGCGGCGACAGCGCAGAACATCATGGCGCACGAGATGCTGTACCGGTGGGGCTTCGTTGTTGAGCTCTTTTACCTGGTGTGTAACCTTCCTCTGGCGCTTCTCTTGTACGACTTGTTCAAGGTTGTGAACAGAACTGTTGCCTTACTGGATCTGGGCTTTGGTCTTCTATCCACTGTAATTGAAGCCGTCAGTCTGCTGGGTCACTATGCGCCCCTGCTGTTTCTCAACGGTGGGCATCACCTAAGCGCATTTTCTCCGGAACAGTTGCAGGCTGCGTCTTACGTCTCGATTCAGCTTTTCGAACATGGCTTCGCGATCGCCCTGGTGTTTTTTGGGTTTGACTGTTTCGCGATGGCGTACCTCATCATTAGATCCACGTTCTTACCGCGTGTAATTGGCGTGTTGCTGGCGATTGAAGGTGTGTTTTACCTGGTGAATAGTCTCGCGAACTTTCTTGCGCCTGCGGTTGCGGACCGAGTGTTTCCCTTCCTGGCAGCCTCTGCGGTCGCGGAAATTCTGTTTTGCCTGTGGCTCCTGGTGATGGGCGTGAACGAACAGCGGTGGAATGAGCAGGCCAGCGCCGCAGAATAAGTGTGATTTGCAGCAAGCCATGCAACCTTGACCTAACGACTCTCGGGGAGGGGTGAAAACGAATATGAGCACGACAATCATCGATAAACGGATTGCAGAACCTTCGCCGCGCCTTCTGGGCAGGATTGCCGGTGCCCTGTATGCGGTTAACGTTGTCACGTCACTTGTGGCCTTTTCCGGGAGCGCCGGAGTGCAGTTGACATTTGTGTCGGCACTGGTTGCAACTGCAGCTTATGTAGGGGTGACAATTCTCTTCTACCTATTGTTCAAGCCGGTAAACAAAAGGCTCTCTGCGATCGCCGCAGCTTTCAGCATCATGGGATGTGCTCCTGGGATTCTCAACCCGTTCCACATCACTCCGTATCACATCAACAGCCTGGTATTTTTCGGTTTCTACTGTCTCCTGATTGGTTTTCTCATTCTTAAGTCAACTTTCCTTCCTCGAGTTTTCGCTGTGCTCATGATCTTTGCGGGTTTGGGATGGTTGACGTTTCTGTCGCCGACGTTTGCGAAGTATCTATCTCCTTATAACTATTACCCCGGCGGCATCGGTGAAATCTCGCTATGCCTGTGGCTCCTGGTGATGGGCGTGAATGAGGAACGTTGGAAGGAGCAGGCACGGGCAGCGGGGTTCGCAATTCAGTAAGGAGTGGAAACTATGCGACTGCCCATCTTAGTTCTTCACATCTGCGGTGGTCTCGTGGGGCTGCTGTCCGGGGCGGCGGCGATGGCGCTTCGAAAGGGATCGCGACTGCATGGCATCGCCGGACAAGTATTCGTGGTATCGATGCTGACGATGTCGGCTGCCGGCGTGACCCTTGCCGTGATGAAATCGCAGCCGGGAAATATTCTGGGAGGCGCTCTGACCTTTTATCTCGTGGCCACCGCGTGGATGACGGCACGGCGAGTAACTCCGGGAACGAGCTTTTTCGACTGGGGAGCGCTTTTGATCGTGTGGGCGGTCGCCGTAGCAAATGTGACGCTTGGGACCTTAGCCGCGCTAAGTGTGACGGGAAAGGTATATGACTATCCCCCGGGTCCTTACTTCTTTCTGGGATCGGTGGCCGTGATTGCGACGGGCGGAGATGTGCGGATGTTGCGGCGGAATGGGATATCAGGCGCGCAACGGATTGCACGGCACTTGTGGCGCATGTGTTTTGCGTTGTTCATTGCATCATCGTCGCTGTTTTTGGCGCGGCAGCGGTTGTTCCCCGAGTTCATGCGGAAGACCGGGACGCTCATCGCGCTCAGCTTCCTGCCGCTCGTCTTGATGATCTATTGGCTCGTTCGCGTACGGTTCGTTGACGCTTTCAAGCGTGTAGTCATACGTCTGAAGCATGCTTGACCTTCTGTCAGGAGGCTTCGACCAGAGCCCTCCCTTCCCGACCAATTCGTTCTGCAGCTGGAAAAGTCAAAATCCCCACTTCTCCCGAAATCAGGGAGAAGTGGGGCACCCATCGAGGGCTGGGCCGACGCGGAAGATTCACTTGACGCGGTCTTCTTCATTTACCATGTCGGGACTGTTGGGCACACAACGTCTGGGGGAATGAC
Organism: Candidatus Sulfotelmatobacter sp.; assembly: GCA_035264195.1. Classification (GTDB taxonomy): domain Bacteria; phylum Acidobacteriota; class Terriglobia; order Terriglobales; family Acidobacteriaceae; genus Sulfotelmatobacter. The sequence continues at coordinate 6,853 of DATFQQ010000021.1, forward strand.
ATGGGTCATCGATCGAAGCGTATCTTCTGTTTTTCTGTCTGTGCATTGTTGGTAATGCTTCTTGGTCTTACCGCGTCGGCTGACGTTCTGACCAGCGGCGATCTGTCTCGGCTGCAGAACGTGGGCGGTGTGGCGCTTTCGCCGGACGGGCGATTCATTGCCTACTCCATCATCACGCGAGAGAAACCGGGACGGCCTTCCGGGCAGCTCTGGGTGCTGGATGTGAACAGCGGCAAGAGCGTGCGGCTGGGAGGAGATAAGCCAGCGGGCGGAGCGGTATGGTCCGCGGACAGCAAGTGGATCGCCTTCAACGGAGCCGACGATGACAAGCACGGATTGCTGATTGCACACCCGGACGGAAGCGATGCAACGTTTCTGGCGGCCACATCCGGAACGAATTCGCCGCTGCCCGGGACGGGTAAGTCGGTTGCGTGGTCGCCGGATGGGAAGCAGGTCGCCTTCATCTCTTCGACTCCGGGTGAGGGCGCGGCCGAAGCTAGCAGTGATCCGATGGTCATCACCCGCTACCTGTACAAACCTGATGCGGGCGAGGGGATGACGCGTTTCAACGACAATCAGCGTCTGCATGTCTTTGTGGTCGACATCGCGTCGAAGCAAGTGCGGCAACTAACGCGGGGAGATTTCGATGAACATTCGATTGACTGGTCCCCGGATGGAAAGAAACTCGTGTTCGCCTCGAACCGTGACCCGAACCAGGATGAGTTCTTTCATTACGACCTGTTCACCCTGGATCTTGCCGACAACAGCGTTCACCGGCTGACGGCGACAGAGTATTGCGAATACGATCCACTGTGGTCGCCGGACGGAAAGTACATACTCTATCGAGGGACGCGGCGCGGGCTTACTGATCGCGAAACCACGATGGAAGACACGCACATCTGGGTGATGAATGCCGACGGGAGCAACCGGCGGGAGATTGGTGGTGTGCTCGATAACCGACAGGGCGCCCCGCTGTGGGCTCTGGATGGTAGCGCGGTGTACTTCATCATTCAGGAGCGCGGCAATTACCATCTTGTCCGGCTACCGATCAATGGAGGACAGCCCGACTACCTTGTGAAGGAGCCCGGGTTTGTGGGCGCATTTTCCGTTGGCAAGAACGGAACGATTGCTTACTCGTTTACCGGAACTAGCGACGCCGGGCAGCTTTACTACAAATCAGGAACAAACCCGCCCCGCAAGCTCACTGATCTGAATCGTGACGTTCTGGCGAACAAGTCCATCGCTCCGGTGGAATCATTCACCTTCATGAGTAACGACAATCGGTTTGAGGTGGAGGCGTTCCTCACTAAGCCGGTCGGGCTGACGGAGACTTCGAAACATCCGATGATCGTAGTGATCCATGGTGGGCCGCATGGAGCCAACGGTCCGGCATTCAATTTCAGGAATCAGGTATATGCAGGGCATGGTTTCGCGGTGTTGAACGTGAACTATCGCGGTTCGACGAGTTACGGGCAGAAATTTGCGGATGCTGTGTTCGGCGACCAGAACGGAAACGAGGCGCAGGACGTTCTGTATGGGGTGAGCGCGGCGGTACGGCGCTATCTGTGGATCGATCGTGATCGACTTGGAATTGAAGGTGTGAGTTACGGCGGACAACTTACGGACTGGCTGATCACGCAGACGAATGAGTTCAAAGCGGCGATTCCCACGGCGGGCATCTTCAATCTGGTCAGCTACAACTACATGACCTATTACAACCAGTACGAGGAAATGGAGTTTGGGCAATTTCTGCATCAGGGAAATTTGATGGACTTTGCGTGGGAGAGATCGGCGCTGAAGCACATCGCGGGAGCGCACACTCCAACGCTGATTTTGCATGGAGAGAACGATAACGATGTACCGATCGCGGAGGCGGAGCAGTTGTTTGTTGCGCTGAAGGATTTGGGAGTGGAGACGGTGTTTGTGCGCTATCCGCGCGAGGGGCATGGGTTATCGGAGACGAAGCACCAGATTGATTCAATGGATCGGTCGATTGACTGGTATGAGAAACATTTTCCTAAGCCGGGTGAAGAGCGCGTCACGAACGTACAGCCTTAGACCAGTCTAGCTTTTGATGTAATCCGTCGCGTGTCATCCTGATGGCCTGCGTTTTTTGCAGGCCGTAGGATCTATGCAATCTCCGGGCGCATGGGCACTGCAGGCAGAGTTGCATGGGTCCTCCGGCGCCAAAAAGCGGCGCCATCAGGATGACAAAGTCGAACGGTATACAGCAATTCCTAAGTCGATCCTGACGAGATTCATTCCCCGCTGCTTCCCACCTTAGCCTGGGGAGGGACGTTTGACGAACGTGCAGCCGTAGACCACTTTAGCTTTTGATGTATCCGCCGCGGTGTCATCCTGAGGGCCTGCGTTTTTTGCAGGCCGTAGGATCTATGCAATCTCCGGCCGCATGGGCACTGCAGGCAGAGTTGCATGGGTCCTCCGGCGCCAAAAGCGGCGCCATCAGGATGACAAAGCGGAATGGTATACAGCAATTCCTGAGTCGATCTAGACGAGATTCATTCCCCGTTGGTTCCCACCTTAGCCTGGGGAGGGACGTTTGACGAACGTGCAGCCGTAGACCACTTTAGCTTTTGATGTATCCGCCGCGGTGTCATCCTGAGGGCCTGCGTTTTTTTGCAGACCGGAGGACCTATGCAATCTTTAGCCGCATGGGTACTGCAGGCAGGGTTGCACAGGTCCTCCGGCGCCAAAAAGCGGCGCCATCAGGATGACAAAGCGGAATGGCATGCAGCAATTCCTGAGTCGATCTAGACGAGATTCATTCCCCGTTGGTTCCCACTTTCGAAAACCGCGATGGGTGGGGCACCCGACATTAGAAAAGCTCTTTACGGGCCGGATTCTTGGGTTTGATCGCAGATGCCTGTGGTGGTCTGCGGATTGAGGACTTGGGTCCAGGGCTTGCCGTTTGGCGCATTCAACAAGGCCGGCGTGGTGAAGTCGAAGAACTCATTCATGTCCGTGCATCCAACTTGCGATCCGCAGGAAGAATTCTGCCAGGAGACATCTCGAGCGGTAAGCGGTGTCACCCCAAACGTTTCTTCGATGAACGCGAGGATCGCCGTGTAGTCGCGCGGTACGTGAGACACGAAGTTAGGCTTCGCGTAAGGAGAGATTACGATCAGTGGAACGCGGAAGCCTGTGAGGTTGAAAGATCCACCCAGCTTGCCGACAGCACAATATCCCTGAGAACCATTGTTCGGGTCGGGGCACTGGCCGGGAGCGTAATTATCTGGCGGCGGGACCATGAAAGGTGGGACGTGATCGTAGAGGCCTCCGCCTTCGTCGTAGCTCAGGATAAAAACTGAGTCCGCCCAGGCATCGCTTTCCATCAGCGCCTGAATGATCGATTGCACGTAGGCGGCGCCACTCTGGATGTTGTTGTCTGGATGTTCGTCAAGTCCACTGCTACCGGAGGCGCTGTCGATAAAGATTACCTGCGGCAGCGCTTTATCGGGATCGCAGGTTACACCGCTGCAATTACCACCGAGACGATCGATCAGATCACTTTCCGGAAAGACTTTCGGCTCGATCTTTGGATCGGAGAAGTCCTGGAAGTTAGCAAGGAACACTCCGTCGTGGTAGTAGTACAGCCAACTGACATTAGCGGTATTCATGGCGCGGAAAATCGTGGGGGCCGAATAGAGCGGATGTCCCGAGTTGTCGGGATATTCGTGGCCGAACGATGTTCCAGCCATCAGGTACATACGATTCGGCACAGTGTTCGCGAGGATCGGCGAATGCCACGCATCGCTTGTCGGAAAGAATGTGGCGAGGTCGTAGTAGTAGGGCAAGTCTTGCTCATTGTAGTAACCCAAGACTCGCGAGCCAGTGGGGTCATACAGATTCGCAACCGACGACGTCGTGTCGAGGAAAAGGTTCATGGCGAAAGAACTGTTGGTGAAGGTGGTCGTGGTGTCCCAGGCAGGGTCGCCGCCGGTCAGGGCTGTGTCGTGATGGCTTTCGTCCCACGCCGGCGTGAGATCTTCTGTGCAAACAGTGGGTTCGTGGAAGGGCTGCACTTGAGCGTTGTTGTCATTGTGATTGGTAAGCGTGACGGTCGGGTTGAAGGTGTCGATGGTTTGCGTGTCAGTAATACCGAATTGCGCAAGGCGGCCCGGACGATAGGCTCCGAGTGCTCCAAAGTGCATATCGAACGAGCGGTTTTCCTGGAGCATGAAGAATATGTGTTTGATCACTCCCGCGGTCGCGGAACTCACGGTAACGGTTGCCGATTGCGTGATCGTGCTGCCATTGCTAGCGATCGCGTTGGCCGTGTAACTCGTGGTCGCGGAAGGCGTGACTGTTGCAGATCCCTGCGGTATTGCGCAGGGATTACAAACGGCTTTGCCGGAACCATCGACAACGGTGAACGAGGTCGGTGGACCGCCCACAATTTGCCAGCCCAGCATTGCGTTCTGGCCAGGGGTGATGTTGCTGGGCGACGCGCTGAAATTCAGAGTAAGCGGAACCGTAACGGTCACGGTAGCCGGACTGGAGTTCCCGCCGGGTCCCGACGCAGTGAGAGAGAAGGTTGTTGTTTGGCTGATGGGGACGACTGCAGATCCGGAAGGCGGCGCTGGACCCTGGTCGTCTCCGACGGGGATGGGAGGATTGAACGTAACCGAGGTCGCATTTGTGGTGACCCACGTCAAATTGGTTGTCTGACCTGCGCTGACTGAAGTGGGATTGGCGGTGAATTGCGTGATCTGTGGAGGCGCCGCTGGACCAACCTGAACCTGAACGGTGGACGGCGCGCTGGATCCGGACGCACCGGTGGCAACGGCAGAATAAGTTGTATTTTGTGCTGGAGTGTCGGTCACTGAACCGGACGCCTGCGAACTCGTAGCAACCGTGCGACCGGAATCGGTTGTGATCGTCAGCGAAGTTGCGTTTACATCTTGCCAATTTAGAGTCACCGTTTGACCGGTCGTGATGGAATTCGGCGTGGCCGTGAACGACATGATCTGTGGCGTCGCAGATGCGACTTGTACTTTTGTCGATTGCGGCGAACTGGTGCCACCGGGACCCGTTGCAATTGCGGTGTAAGTCGTAGTTTGCGTGGGCGCGTCTTTCACTGAACCTGACGCCTGCGAACTTGTGGTGACGGTTCGCGTCGAAGAACCGGAGGTTGCGGTAACCGTCACCGAGGTTGCATTCGTAGATTGCCAGGTGAGAGTCACGTTCTGTCCACTACTGATGGAACTTGGGTTGGCCGCGAGGGTGACACTTGGGGTAGATGGCGTGGCCTTAGACGAACCTGCACAAGAAGAAAAACTCCAAACAGCTAAGAGTAGAATCCCACAGAAAATCCAGCGAACGTCTCGGTAATTCATTTTTGTATAGGCTGTCTGACGAGCAGACATGGCGCGCAAATCAGATGACAAACCACAGAGCGGCGGTTGCCATTCTGGGCGCTCGAGCGGCTTCGGCTCTCTACTGGAATCTCTGTAAGTACTTGTGTGATTTCATTGTGGTCGGTGAAAGTAAGGCATACCAATCCACAATCTAGGAGAACGTGTGCGACCACTTTGCTGCTTGCGGTGCAGGCGGGAAATTGAGACTGGGGACAAGTCGGTGGCGGTTTACATGTTCGCGCAAACCGTGGGAGTCAGACCACGACAGAAATCAACAGCACAGCGAATTTGCTTTTGTCCGCCGTGCGCCGTGTCGCTTGCCATGGGGCTTCCGCCAGATGGCGCGCTGAATATGGTGGCGTGGGATATGATCCGCGAATTGGTGAGTGCAGAGCCTTCGCTGAATGAGGCAGCGTGGGAGTGTCTGCGCGGAGTGATTGGACTACTGCCTTCCGGAAATGAGGGAGAGGGTACACAGGGATATCGACGGGCAGGATAAAATCTGGGTGACGTATTCATCCCTACAGCTGAGCGGAGGTTTCGCCATCGTTCGGCGTTCCGCACAACTGCTGGCTACTGTTTCGTTTCTGCCTCTTTGCCTTTCGCTAGCGAGCGGACGTAGTTCACCAAGTCCCAGCCTTCTTCCGTCTTAATGCGCGGACCCTCAGCCGGCATATCGTTGTGGCCGTTCTTGATGATGTAATAAATCTCGCCGTCAGTGCGGTCTTTCAATGCGTTTGCGTTCGTAAAATCGGTCACGTTGAGCTTCATATCTTTGGCGATATCACCTTTGCCGTCGCCGCTGGCTCCATGGCACATTGCACAATCGAGATTCCACCATTTCTTGGCGCGGGCGATAGAGTCAGGTGACGACTTCACTGGATTCTGTGCTCGGGCAGCCTCGACGGGAATCAAAGCATAGGGCGATGCCTTCTGCGCCGTGGCGTTGCCTGATGGTTGCTGAGCAGCGAGCGAAATAGCGAGGAAAACGAGAATGGAAAGAATCACGGCAGACCGGTACACGGGATCCTCCTTTGAACAGGAGTGACTTACGCTAAAGAATAGCGCCGCATCGCGATGCCGCTGTGATTGGGATCACAAGCTGTAGTGAGCCGAGAGCCAAAGGAGTCTCGTCGGGAGAAGTAAAGACCGCAGGACCCGAGCGCCGCCACTGGTGCCGTGTGAGTGGCGGTCCCCTGCCCGAGTCCTGCAGCCTAGGGAAGATCAATGACTACTCCTCGTGATCGAGTGGTTTGCCGTCCGGGCCAACCTGGACTTCTTTCTTTTTTCCGCCTGTCTGGACCTTTGCTTCGTAAGCAACCAGTTTGTCGTGCTTGGTGAGACTTTCGACTTTCACGATCTTGCCTTGCTCTGCTTTGTTCTGAAGACCTTCTCTGACAGCGGCAGGAAGTGAGTCGAAGGGGACCTGCTCCTCGATTTCGACGACACCGCCGTCTTTATCGATCAAGACATCTTTGCTGTGGCCGCTTACCATCATCTCGGCTTCGTAGTAGGTCTGGCCGTTTTCTTTTTCCTTGGAGAAGCCTTTGATCGTAGCTCCTTGGCTTTGGGCGGCGACTGTTCTCTCAACGGGAGAGGGCAGATCAGTGCGCTGAATCTTCTTTTCGTGCTCCTGACCAGCTAGCGTGGCCTCGAGCGACAGGGCGGCGAAGAGGAGAACTGGGATTCTCATTGTGAGCTCCAACGAATGAAGGCGGCTTATTTTCGGGGCTGCCGCCTTCATGAACATCACTTCAACAACGAGGACATTTAATCCGGGCAATCTGAAAATTGAATGAAAGACGCGAGACTATGTGCCGAGAGCAACGGAAGCGTGGTCGAGAGCGGAGGCGACAACATCTGGACTTGGGAGGCCCCCTTGGGCCATATCTCTGGCGCCACCACCGCGCCCACCGAACTTCGACATGACTTCTTTCATCAGGGCACCCATGTCGGAGGGTTGGCCAGAGGATTGTGCGAAGATGAGCGACGGCTGCGGAGAAATAGTAGCAAGCAATGCGGCGGTATTCGGCGCGATGCGTGTGAGCTTTTGTGCGAGTAGCTTGAGGAAGTTCATGTCGCGATCGGCGAAGGTGCGAATTACCAGCCTGCGGCCGTTTATCTCTGCCGTTTCAGCAAGGATGGCGGAGGCTTGGGCTTCGGCTAGCTCTTCGAGGGATTGCTCTCGCTGCTTGCGAAGGACGCGGATTTCGTCCAGCGATTTGCGAGCCTGCTGCGGGACGTCGTAGATGTGTGCCGAGAAAAGCCCGGCAGCTTCGGTAAGCGTGGTGAAGTCGCGGCGGGCGGTGGCGACCGCTCGCTGTCCTGCAATGAATTCGACGCGGCATCCCTGGCGAACCTTTTCGGCCTTGCGCAACAGGATACAGCCGATCTGGCCGGTCTGACTGACGTGCGTGCCGCCGCAGGCGCTGAGATCGAAGTCACGGATGTCGATGATGCGGAGTTCGTCGCGGTCGGCAACAGGGATTTTTCTTAGGCCGAGCTTCCCTGCTTCCTCTTGGGTAACAAAACGAATTTCGACGGGACGATTCTCGAGGATGATCTCGTTGGCGAGGCGCTCGGCTTCTTCAATCTGTGTCTTCGTGAGTGTGGGCGTATCGAGATCGATGGAGCAGTAGTCGTCCGCCATGTGGAAAGAGACCGTGTGCAAATCGAAGCGGCGGACAAAGGCGGCCGAGAGGACATGCTGTCCGGAATGCTGCTGCATGTGATCGCGGCGACGGGTGGCGTCGATCTGGCCGTGGACTTTGGTTCCGGGCTTGATTTCTCTCGGCGGAGCCTCAAGGTAGTGGATGACGCGGCCGTCCTCGGCATCGGCGACTTCGGTGACTTTGAGAGTTTCCTTTTCCGTCGAGATCACGCCGGTGTCAAAGACTTGGCCTCCGCTAGTTGGATAGAAGGCTGTGCGGTCGAGGATGAGGGCCGGCTTGGGATTCAGGCGTAGTTCCCTGACTTCAGCTTCGAAGTCATAGAGGAAGGAATCGTGGTAGTAAAGGCGGTCGGTCATGGCTAGGGATTCATTTAACCACAGAGAACCAGAGCGGACCTGATGGATGTCTGTGATCTCCTATAGGCTGCTGGGTGCCATTCCCCGAGGCTCTGTCTAGATCCCAGCCGGGGATTCTCGAGGAAGTCCTAACCTTTTGATAGCACGGCTTGTGGCTATAATGAGTCGCCAACGGCAGTCGCAACCGGCGAAGGCCATGGCGGAAGATGGAGGACAGATTTATGCGGACAGCGTGGAGCTTTATCATCGCATTTCTGATAATCACGGCTTTTGTCATTGCGATGCGAGCTTCTGACAAACCTGCTGAGGTTCATGGTGGCAATGGCATCGCTCTGCCGCCACCTCCCTCCACGGATGTGAAGCCCGTGACCGACAACGTAGCGGGACAATCTCTCACCGATCCATATCGCTGGCTAGAAGAAAGCAAGAGTCCGGAGACTCGTTCCTGGATCGCCGCGCAGATGAGCTACACGGAGGACTATCTCTCGCAAATCAAGATCCGTCCTCAAATCATTAAGCGCCTAACTGAACTGGAACGGGTGGAAAGTTTCGGCCTACCGCATGAGCGCAACGGTCTCTATTTCTTTAGCAAGCGACTGCCGGATGAGAATCAGGCTTCGATTTACGTGCGCAAAGGCCTCCACGGGGACGATCAACGTCTGATTGATGCCACGAAATTGAGCGCGGACCAGAACACTTCGGTTGCGATCCAGGACCTGTCCGAAGATGGCGGCCTGATGGTTTACTCAGTCCGTGAAGGTGGCGCCGACGAGGAAAGCGTGCATGTTTTTGATGTGAAAGCTCGCCAGGATTGGACCGAGATGCTTCCTAAGGCCAGATATTTCGGCATCAGCCTGAGCCCCGACAACATTGGTCTCTACTACTCCAAAGTTGATCCCACCGGTTCGCAGGTTTTCTACCATCGCTTCAAAACGCCGGCATCCGAAGATCCTGTGATCTTCGGAAAGAAATTTCACGACGAAACCTTCGGGCCCATGGAACTGATCAGTGCCGAAGTAACCGAAAATGGACGATATCTTTTAATCCATGTCTCGCACGGCGTACCAGCAACTCGCGTGGATATCTATGTCAAAGATCTTCGTGCGCCCGATTCGCCGATTCGGATTCTGGTTCATGGCATTGATAATCGTATCTATGCCTCCAACTACGCGGATGATTTCTATCTCTTCACCGACTACCAGGCCCCAAACTACCGCATCCTCAAAACCAATTTGAGTGATCCGACACCGGAACGCTGGCGAACCGTCGTGCCGGAGGCGAAGGACGTCATTTCCAGCTTCAGTATTGTGGGTGGAAAACTCTTCGTGACCGGCCTCCACGACGTTATCACTCAGACGCGAATTTATGATCTAAATGGAAGGCAGGTTGGTGAAGTGAGCTATCCGGCGATTGGTTCTGCTTCAGAGATGGCTGGTCGCGAGTCTTCGCGGAATGGCTTTTATACCTTCGAATCATTTATCACACCGCCCTCCATCTATCACTATGACGTCGTCACGGGAAAAACTGATGTCTTCGCCCGCCCACAAGTTCCTTTCTCGTCCGATCAGTACGAGGTGCGTCAAGTGTTTTACCGGTCCAAAGATGGAACGCGTATTCCGATGTTCATCTCGTCCAAGAAGGGCTTACAACAGGATGGCAGCGCGCCCGCGCTGATGTGGGCTTATGGCGGCTTTAATGTCAATCTGACTCCGGCGTGGAATCCTGAGTATGCCTGGTGGATGGAACAGGGTGGCTACTATGCCCAACCCAATCTTCGGGGAGGCGGCGAATATGGAGAAAACTGGCACAAGGCGGGAATGTTTGAGCACAAGCAGAACGTATTCGACGATTTCTACGGCGCGGCCGAGTACCTCATCTCTGAGCACTACACCACAGGGGCAAGACTGGCGATTCGCGGACGTTCGAACGGCGGACTACTGATGGGTGCGGCTATGACCCAGCGTCCGGATCTGTTTGCCGCAATCTGGTGCGGTTACCCTTTGCTCGACATGATTCGTTTCCAAGATTTTCTGGTCGGGAAATGGTGGACAACGGAATATGGTTCATCCGACAACGCTGAACAGTTTGCATATCTCATCAAGTATTCTCCGTACCAGAATGTCAAGGCCGGCACGTTGTATCCGGCCATCATGTTCAACACGGGCGATTCTGATACCCGCGTTGACCCTCTCCACGCGCGCAAGATGACAGCTCGCATCCAAGCCGCAAATGCCAGCGACCGTCCTATCCTGCTTCACTACGAGACGCAGGCCGGGCACAGTGCAGGAGTTTCTATCACCCAACTGGTAAAAGATACGGCTGATGAACTTGCCTTTCTATGGAACGAGACCGGAGGCAAATGATATGGGCATGCAGCTGCGCATTCACCGCAAGCGTTGAATCGGAAAGTGCGACGGGTTTCAATACGGGCCGATTATGCCGCCGATTTGGCGAGCTGAAGGTTTCGCTGTTGTCGGCGGCTTGGCGGACAGGAGTGTCCGCCCCACACTTGGATCGAGTACATCCAGGTACTTCATGCCATTTCCCGTGTTGAACAGGACTACCGTGTCTTCGGGCTTGAAGAATTTGCTGGCCAGCAGTTTGCGGTAGGCCACCAGGCAGGCGGCACCTTCTGGGGCGGCGAAGATGCCTTCGTTTTTTGCCCAGTGGCGCGTGGCTTCGAGAATTTCGGCATCAGTCGCAGCGATTGCGGTGCCTTTGCTCTTCTTTAGTATGTCGAGGATCAGGTAATCTCCATAAGGTTTGGGCACTCGCAGGCCGGAGGCGAGTGTGGCAGCATCGGTCCACATTTCCGCGGAAGACTTTCCTTCTTCCCAGGCTTTGACCACCGGTGCGCAGCCTGAGGCTTGCACCGCGATCATCTTAGCGCGCTCCGGTCCGATCCAGCCAAGCGTTTCCATTTCGTCGAAGGCCTTCCACATGCCGAGCAGGCCGACGCCTCCGCCTGTGGGATAGATGATGCCCTGCGGCATGCGCCAGCCGAGTTGCTCGGCGACTTCGTATCCCATGGTCTTCTTACCTTCGACGCGGTAAGGCTCTTTTGTTGTGCTGACGTCGAACCAGCCCTCTTTCTCCCAGAAGCTTGCCTTCTTCATGTCAGCAACCTTCTTCGCGCAGTCGCTGATGAGCCCGTCGATGAGAGTGACGTTCGCGCCGTAGTAATCGCATTCCACGCGATTGGCGACAGGAACATCTTTCGGCATGAAGATATGAGCCTCAAGCTTTGCAGCCGCGGCGTACGCAGCGAGCGCTCCAGCAGCGTTGCCGGCCGAGGGAATTGCGAGCTTCTTCAACGCAAAGTGACGCGCCATCGTCACAGCGGCGGAAAGTCCCCTAGCCTTAAACGATCCTGTGGGGTTGAGGCCCTCGTCTTTTATATAGACGTTTGGAAACTCGCGGCTGGGAAGCATCGGCGTGAAGCCTTCACCGAGGGAGACGGGGTCGGCGTCTGGCAGAACAGCGTCGTAGCGCCACATCGTAGGGGCGCGTCCTCCAAGGCGGGCCGAAGAAAAGGAGCGCTTGATGGCTGCGAGATCGTAGCGGGCGTAGAGGACTCCGGCGTCTTTGGGGCAAACAGTTTGCGGGCGGTCAGCGGGATAGTGCTCGCCACAGCGGGTGCATTCGAGATGCGTCAGCATGACTGGGCAGTTTAGCAGGCTTCCGGCTTTCGGCTCTGAGCTTTCGGTTTCCGCCCTCAGAACTCCGACCTTGGACCTCGGACCTCAGATCGGTTCGCTGGCGAAGTCGGATTTGATATTCCTTCTTCTTTTGCGGACATCGCTGACTTGAAACCGCGAATGCTTTCGCCTAGCCCTTTGCCGAGTTCAGGTAACTTCTTGGGACCTAGGACCAGGAGAGCAATTCCGAAGATTATTAATAAGTGCATCGGTTGAAACAGGCCTTCAAACATGAGTGCGGTCCTTTCTCAATCGTTAGTGTTTATGACGGGTCGGTGATGCCTCTCGCAGATCCTTCGCTTCGCTGAAGACGCTCCCCTCGGAATGACGCGCACCAGTGGCGACGCGGTCCAGCCGACAATTCTCTTGATTGCATCGGACGCCGTGTGACGGTTATCAACACGGCGTCCGATGCGTCACCGCTAAAACACTGAACCCTACATCTCGCGGCGGGCTTTGTCGGCGTCGCTTGCAAGATCCTGCAGGAGCTCCATGAATTCCGACGACTGGCCGATAAAGAGGCCATCACCGGTGAGTGACTGCACGGCGTCCATGGCAGCGCCCTTCGGTTCTGTGGGACGAATGATTGAACACGCAGGGAGCTGGCGGCTCAGGAATTTCGTTGGCTCGGGCATGATCAAGTTTGTCTGAAAGTTTTCACCTCCGAACGGCGGCGAATTCAAATCAGGAAATGTGACGGAGACTCCGGTTACCGGATCGATAATGTTCTTTAAGACTTTCGAGTTTCCTGCTTTGTCTTGCCAGGTCTGGAAGTGACAGATTTCGGTTCCACCAATGCTGAGCAGAATGCGTAGAACTTCCAGGCTAGTTGTCCGCTGCGCAAACTTCGGGTAGAGACTGGTGCCACCCTGCTCGATGAAGGCGAAGTGGAAACCAGCAGTGTTGGCTACGGCCTGGATGAAGTCCCCATCGGTGGTGTCGGAGTCGGTTCTGGGAATTGCCGTGTGCTGTCCCTTAGCCAGAGTAGGAATCGCCGGGAAAAAAGTGTCACCGAAGTCGGGATTCTTTGTTCGGCTGCGGTAGCGCGTCCACCAGGTCGTATCTACTGTGAGTTGCATCAAGTTGGTGAGACGCCCGAAGTTCTTGTTGGAACCGGTGGCCTGGCTGCTGGGAAGAGTGCGGAACTTGTCCAGATTGATGGTGTCCGCGCCCTTGGACGCCAGGTAGGCGTTGATGAAGACCTCGTGCGTTAACTCGTCTTCGGTATTGTCGTGAATGTACTGGGCCATGTCCGAATCGAGAAACGCCAGACCATCCGTATACGCCGGGTTCCCACCGGTAGGCGCCGACGGGTAGCCGGGGATCAGCTTGCTGGCGAGAGTGGAGACTTCATTGTCCTGGGTTCCAGCCAACTCCTGATACTGCAGCCACAAATCGCTTTCGATAATTTCGGCGGCCGCTGCGAAACGCAGTAGAGCAGCGTCCCCTTTCGTGAGATGACCGCCACGGTCATCAGCGGACGCGGGCAAACCATTGGCGAGGATTCCTGCGCCGACTGTGGCGGCTCCCGCCACCATCGTGGTCTTCAGGAATGAACGGCGGCTGGACGAAGCCGCGGGTTGAGAGGCCTCTGCAGTTGAGCGCGCTACTTCGTTGCTCATATTCCATACTCCGAAGCATGTTGTTGGATTCCGTGACCAGGCAGGGATTCGAATCACGGTGAGGGCAGACTAAGGGGACAACGGATCGAACTTGTCACGCATGAGTCGGAAATTTGTAAAAGGATGGTCGCTCGAACAAATCAAAAACGATTGTGTTGCGTTGAAGTTGCCGCCCGTAAGTTCTGAATAAAAACATCGTGCTCGAGTTTCGTGCCTTTCATGGGTATGGTGGCGGCTACGCGGAAGACGGCTTGGTCCAACATAGTATCTCTCTGCCATTCAGAAAGCCGCCCTTCGCGGAAAATGGATCGCAACTGTGTATGACGGAGCCACACCGCCGGCACGTTGGCGTTGGGACTGCAAGCACGAGCGGTTAATTCGATACTAATGACACCATCTTTACCGCAATAACGCTTGGCTCGATCGACGGCTAGTTCGTGGAGGGCCTTAAGATCGTTTTCATCAACGGCGGGAATCGTGGCGCCTTGCTCGGCGGCCTCGATGAAAGCGCGAAAGGAGTGAATCAGATCGGTCTGATCATGAGGCATGGATGGATCCTTCGCCATATCTGGTGATCAAGGAACTACCTAGTTTAGCGCCAGCGGGCTCTCGACCCACACACCAAGGTATGTGGTACCAGTCAGGATTCGGTATTTTAGGCTGACTAAGGTACTATCAATCTCTTCAGCAACTTCAAGGAGAGCCAGTACATGGGAAAGTTCTTGTTTGGGTTGATCATTGGGCTAGTGGTGGTCCCATTAGTTGTGTACTCCTATTTTTCTACGGGGATGGCGCCGGTGGCGACCGCTGCGCCGCCGATGCCCTTTGAGAAAACCTTTGCGCGGATGGCATTACACGCACGGCTCGACAAAGAAATGCCGAAGACGGTGCCGGTGTCGGCCGATGAAGCGGCCTACACCGCCGGGGCACAGATCTATAAGGATCACTGTGCCGTGTGTCACGGATTGCCGGGACAGGCGCAGACGGCCATTGCGAGCGGAATGTTTCCAAAGCCTCCGAAGTTGATGCAGGGCACGGGAGTTACAGACGATGCTCCGGGAGAGACTTATTGGAAAGTTGCGGGGGGAATTCGTATGACGGGCATGCCGGGATTCAGCAAGACGCTTTCGAGCACACAGATGTGGCAGGTAAGTCTGCTATGCGCGAACGCCGACAAGCTGCCAGATTCGGCAAAACAGATCCTAGGTGGAACGACTCCGGCTCCTGCGCCGCCGGTGGAGGTAAAGAAGGCGGAGGCGAAGAAGTAGGAGCTCCGATTGAGCGCTTCAGGCATCCCGCCGGGATGCCATCACGTAGGCTAACTACCGGCCAGTAACTGGCGGGCCATTATCAGCGGTACCTTCCGGAACCAACCCAGTGCGAAGAGTTTCCGGAGTTTTGTGTTTCCTTTCTGTTTGAGTTGCGAGTGCGAGTTGTAGTCCGACGCCCATGGGATCGTTTCTCTTTTTCGCGTTTTCGTGGTGGGCCATCCTGCTGCGTGTGGTGGCGATCGTTCACTTCATACGACGGCGGCCAGATTTCTATTGGCTGTTCATCATTTTGTTTCATTGGATCGGGGCTCTGGTCTACATCGTCGTGGAAGTGCTTCCGGACGCAGGGCTTCTAAGTAGTTCCTTCCAGGTATTCCCGCGGCGGCGCCGCATTCACGAACTCGAGCGCGCAGTGATTGACAATCCTTCGGCGGGCAATTACGAAGAACTCGGTCTTCTCTACCTGGATGACGGGAACTTTGCGCGGGCGCGGGCTTGCTACGATCGGGCGATCTCGGCACGAACCGATTCTCCAGACCCGTTTTACCGGCGCGGCGTGGCAGAGATAGAGCTAGGCGATTTCCCGGCTGCCGTACCGGATCTGGAACACGCAGTGAAGACAGATCCCGACTTCGATTTCCATCGGGCCAAGGGCTTGCTGGCTTGGGGATACGCACAGACTGGGCAAGCCGAAAAAGCGAATGCAATGTTTCGCGAAGCCACGCGGATCTCTACTTTGTCGGAAACGTATTACCATTACGCGCTGTTCTTGGAGTCGCAGGGACGGACCGCCGAGGCGCGCGAGTGGGCATACAAGATCCTCGAAAAGAAACCTACGATGCCGGGATACCTGCGGCGACGTGAGCGGCCATGGTTCCGCAAGGCGAATGGGCTGCTGGGGCGGTTGCGGGCGTAGGAACAACGGCTACCCGTCATAAGTGTTTTCTTTCGCTCCTCTGGAGCTGTCTCCTTTTTTACCTACAATACCCACGGCTTACGGCGTGGGCTGTATTCTTGCGCCGCTTTGCGGCTAGCCTTTGTGGCCGCCAATGACACCGGCTCCGGGTGTTACCATAGTTAATGGTGACGCTTTCCAGACCTTCCGTACGGCTGCTGGCGACCGATATCGACGGCACGCTGCTCAATCCACAATTTCAGATTTCTGAGGGCGACATGGCCGCGCTGCGCCGGGCTCACGCTGCGGGGATCGAGATTATGCTGGTTACCGGACGGCGGCATTCGTTTGCTTTGCCAATTGCAAAGCAGCTCGGCTTTGATTTGTGGCTGATCAGTTCGAACGGTGCTGTAACCCGATCCCTGAGCGGTGAAACATTCCATCGCGATATGATGCCGGCCGCGACCTGCCGCCAGCTATGTAAAGCCATGCAACAATTCCGCGGAAATACCGTTCTAACCTTTGATAAGGAGACCCGGGGCGCGATTGTGCTTGAGCACATGGACGAACTGGGGGCAAGCATCCGCCGATGGCTTGAGAAGAACATGGAGTTTATCGAGTTTGTAGTGCCCATAGAAAAAGCGCTCGT
The DNA here is from genome assembly GCA_035264195.1 of Candidatus Sulfotelmatobacter sp. Taxonomy (GTDB): domain Bacteria; phylum Acidobacteriota; class Terriglobia; order Terriglobales; family Acidobacteriaceae; genus Sulfotelmatobacter. The sequence goes on from DATFQQ010000021.1 coordinate 23,394, forward strand.
GACGGATCCGGTGCAGGCGATGTTTTGCGGAACGATGGCGCGCATGACCGGAGCACTGCGGGCGCTCGAAGATTCTGGAATGGAAGGAAAGGTAACCGTCCTCCGGACGGAATATCCGGATCGGGATTTGTCGATGATCGACGTGCTCAATGCGGGATGCTCGAAGGGACATGCACTGGAGCGATGGGCGAATTACAGAGGTTACCGGCGCGAAGAGGTCATGGCCGTCGGTGACAACCATAACGACGTCGAAATGCTTGAGTTTGCCGGGCATCCAATTATCATGGGAAATGCATGTGAAGAACTGCGAGCTCGAGGCTGGAAGATTACCCGCGGGAACCACGACTGCGGCGTGGCTGCGGCGGTGGAACTGGCACTTGGCGGTCAGGAGCCAGTGGTCAGTTGTCAGTGATCAGGGGTTAGTAAATCGGGAATGAGGTTCGTTGCACAGATTCGAATGGCGCTTGGGATGATCCTTGTGTTCTCCCTGGGCGCGCTTCCCTGCCTCGCCGGCGAAGTTGCCGTTCTTAAGAACGGGTTCTCGATCAAGCACGAACGACGGGAAGTGGTGGGCGACATTACTCGTCTGTACGTAAACGCCGACGGCTCAAGCTTTGTCGATGTGCGCACGGCAGAGATCGAACACTTCGAAGTCGCGCCGGAAGAGCCTGCTGACCACTCTCGCTCTTTAGTTCCCGCGAGTCTCTCGGTCAACCGCGGGTTTCCTGCTCGGCCCCAGAACGATCTCAACACGGTAGTAAATGACGCGAGCGGACGCTACCGGTTAGATCCGGATCTCGTAAACAGCGTGATCAAGGCAGAGAGTGGATTCAATGTCCATGCGATATCGCGCAAAGGGGCTCAGGGGTTGATGCAACTCATGCCGGGTACTGCTTCGCAACTGGGCGTGGGGAACTCTTTCGATGCGCAGGCAAACGTCGAAGGCGGCACTAAGTATTTGCGTGCACTGATGGAAAAGTACAATTTCGATATGGTTAAAGCGCTGGCCGCGTACAACGCTGGTCCGCAGAGAGTGGAGCGATTTGGCGGCGTGCCTCCTTATTATGAGACGAAGGCGTACGTCGCGCGAGTGGTGAAGGATTTTAATAGGAAGAAGATGGCTGAGGCGGCAACTACTAAAGGCCGGCCGACGAAGGTCGCAAATACGACTTCGAAACGGAGTGCTTCGGCGGCAAGTCAGAGTACCCAGGTCAAAGCAAGTTCCACGCACGGCAGCGAATAGTCATCCACCAATAGATATCCAAACGCACAAGCCGCGGGCGAGGCGCCCGCGACCACACTACTGCGGCACGATTTGGGTTTGACCCTTTTGGCTCAGTCATTTACCTTGAGTGGTGCCGTTTTGCTCTGCGCTTTTGTTAGGGCTGCGGCGCAGAGTTCTCCCCTTTTCATGGATAGAAAACGCATTCTTGTCAGCATCGTTGTGTTCCTGATTCTGGCTTTTCTTGTTTATCTGCAATACCGTCACTGGCGAACCTTTGACTGGAGCACCTTCTGGAGCCAGACGCACCGCATTAAGTGGTTTCACGTTTTGCACGGGATTGCGCTGATTTATCTTGCCTATGTAGTGCGAGCGATCCGCTGGAAGATATTCCTTAAACCGGTGCGACCAAAGACAAAAGTTTCCGAAATTGTCTCCCCGACCTTGGTTGGGTTTACTGGATTGGCCCTGCTCGGGCGTGCGGGAGAATTCATTCGTCCCTACCTGATCGCGCGGCGTACCGACCTTCCTTTTTCTTCCCAGTTGGCAGTGTGGGCCGTAGAACGGATTTTTGACATCGGAGCCTTTGCCGTTCTGATGGCATTAGCGATTTTTCTGCCGAGCGCGCTTCAATCGATTCCTCATCCTGAGTACTACCAAAGATTTCGGCAGGCGGGGTTTGTCCTTATTGGGTTAGTTGCGGCAACTGCAATTGCAGCGGTTTTCATAGGCCGCAACGGCGAAAACGCCGCGCGCTGGGTGGAATCGCGATTCTCACATCTTTCATCCAATCTCGGGCACAAGCTAGCTTTACGAGTACGTGAGTTTGGAATGGGATTGAACACGATTCATGGGCCAGTTTCGTTCTTCTGGCTCAGCGTAGTATCGGTCGGGATGTGGTACATGATCGCATTGGCCTACCATGAGGTCACGCACGCCTACGGCATTGACGCGCTGGAGATTCCGGTTTCACAGCTACTGATCCTGATCTTCGCCAGCATGCTGGGCTCGATGCTGCAGCTGCCGGCGGTCGGCGGCGGATCGCAGATCGCCACCATTACTACCCTGTCGAGCGTCTTCGACGTGCCACCAGAAATCGCTGCCAGCTGTGGAATATTACTTTGGTTGGTCACGTTTGCTGCTGTGATCCCGAGCGGCTTAGTGCTTGCGCATAGAGAGCGTCTCTCATTACGAAAGCTCTCCGAGGAGAGCCATCGCGAGGAATGAGGCTATTTCGGGCTCTCATGTTTGAGTCGATTCCCGAAACTCGTATCAGATTGATTCCTACCGTAGGCGAAATACCATGCTCTTGAGTACTATGAAAAACTCTGCATCTTGACAATACTTTCGTGTAAGTACAGAATTTCTCCGCCATTCTGTGGGCATTGTGTAGGCGCTCTGCGATGTTGCGCACCCCCAAGCGTGACGCGTAGGCGGAAAGTTGAAGCTAGAGAGATTTAGAAAAACATCAGTCGAAGTCCCCAGTAAGCATTCCGGGTTTCCTGTTCCATAAAAAGAAGTCTGCGTCGTTGGGAAGTCAAACACTTCCTCGCCGAGGAAGCCGTGCGAAATTGCGGCTTTAATTCGGCATGAATGTTTTCGTCCGAACAATTAAGGAGGATTTCTATGCAGTCTCAGCGCCAATCGCGAGCATGGCTGGTTTGCATCCTGCTCACCGCTCTTCTGCTGGCTGCCATTGCAGCGCGAGCGAACAGTGGACGTGAGTTTTCCGGGTACTTCGATATCAGCCATGTCCGGGAACAAGGCGATCTCGTGCAAGTCACCCTGCATTTGAAGTTGTTCAATCACAGCGAATCGGCCGCCAAAAGCGTGATCGTGACGCTTCTCGATTCATCGCCGGCCATGACGCTGCGCGGGAACTTTCAGCCAGTGAGGCTATGGAAGAGCCATGAGTTTATTGAGATGAGCCAGGAATTTACGGTGACGAAACGCGAGTTCAAAGAATGGATGACGCCACCGGCCCAACCGAACTTGGTGATTCTGTTCCAGGACGGCAAAGGGACCACATGGCAGAAGGGCGCACAGATTAGCCGCCGTCCATTGGTTCAAACACAAGAATAGATCCGGCGCGTATGGGGCGTGCCAGAACGAGCAAGACTTACAAGGAGAGTATTCATGCGTCGCTTCACGATCTCTACGTTTGTGCTGCTGACAGTCCTGCTGGTGAGTTACCCGGCGCTGTCGCAGGATGTAGTCACCACGGCTATCGGCGGAGGGCCGAACGGAATTCCCGCCATCGATGCGAATCTCTATAACCCATACGGAGTAGCAGTCGACATCTCCGGCAACGTGTACATCGCTTCGTACAACCAGCATCGCGTATTCAAGGTGAACATCTCGACGGGAGTCATCAGTGTGGTAGCCGGAAGTGGGGCGACAGGATATGCCGGCGATGGAGTCACCGGCGGAGCCAGTAATGCCTCGCTCAACCATCCCTTTGCGGTGGCGGTCGATACTACGGGCAACGTCTACATCGCGGACCAATCCAATTGTGTGATCCGCAAGGTAGACACCGCCAATACGATTACGACGATCGCAGGAACCGCCGGATCGTGCGGGTATTCCGGTGATGGAGGAAAGGGTACATCCGCGCAGTTGTATTATCCGGATGGGCTGGGGCTCGATAGCAATGGCAACCTGTTTATCGGCGACCAAAATAATTGCGATGTGCGCCGACTGATTCTCGCGACCGATACCATCAGCACATATGCCGGAAATCATACGTGCGGCTACAGCGGCGATGGTGGTGCGGCGACGAGCGCAGAGCTGAGTAGCGTGGGCGGAGTCGCGGCCGACAGCAGCGGGAATCTTTTCATCGCCGACTATGGAAACTGCGTGATTCGCGAGGTGATAAAGGCTACGCAGAAGATCAGTACCGTAGCCGGGAATCACACCTGCGGGTACACCGGGGACGGTGGGCCTGCGACCTCCGCTCAAATGAACCAGGTGTTTGGCATTGCCGTAAACGGAACAGCTATCACCATCTCGGATTACTACAACCAACGCATTCGCCAATTCACAGTCGGTGGGAACATCAACACCGTGGCTGGCAACGGAACCGCTTGTTCCGGTACATGTGGCGCGGGTGGGCCGGCGACCAGCGCCGAGCTTTACTATCCTGTGGGCGTAGCCAGCACCAGTGCAGGCACCATCTCCATTTCCGACAATAACAACTACGTAGTAGAGAGCTTCACAGTTGGTGGCAACATCAATGTGATAGCGGGCAATTACCAGCCGAATTTCGAAACTCTCATCACCGGAGCGCCGGCCACGGGTGTTGTCTTGAATTACCCCTATGAGATTGCGGATGATTCCTCAGGAAATGTCTACATTGCTGACAGCCATGACTACATGGTGCGGGAAAACGTCAAGTCCTCCGGATTGGTGAACTTCTTCGCAGGAAACGGAACATACGGCTACAGCGGCGATGGCGGACCAGCGACGAGCGCGGAACTCACATCTACCTACGGCGTTGCGAAGGACAGCCTGGGAAATGTGTATATCGCAGACACGAACAACTGCCTGATCCGCAAAGTGAACACGGCGGGCGTCATCAGCACCTTCGCGGGGCTCGTGGTTGGTGGAACAAGCCCACGGTGTGGATACACCGGAGATGGCGGGGCTGCAACGGGGGCGGAACTGAACCAGCCTTATAACGTAGCGGTCGATAGCAAGAACAACGTTTATATCGCCGACTACAGCAACTTCGTGGTTCGCAAAGTAACCGCAGCCACGGGAATCATCAGCACAATAGCGGGTATCGGCGGAGTCAGTGGGTACTCGGGAGACGGTGGTCCAGCGACCAGCGCACTCTTCAACACTCCGATTGGGTTGGCGGTGGATCCTGCCGGCAACGTATTTATCGATGATTACAACAACTGCCGTGTACGCGAAATTAATGCCGCTACCGGCATCGTTACGACGGTTGCCGGAAACGGAACCTGCGGCTACACCGGTGACGGTTTAGCAATTAATGTCGGCGTGGCCTACCCACAAGGATTGGCAGTGGATGCCAACGATAACCTGTTCATCGGCGATTACACCAATCGCGTCCGTTGGGTGAATCCAAACGGAATTTTGACTACGATCGGCGGTAATGGAATTGGTGCATACGCAGGCGATGGCGGCTCCGCATTATCAGCCGAGTTCTACGAGCCCACGGGCGTGGCTCTGGATTCTGCGGGTGATGTTCTGGTAGCGGACTACAATAACTTCCGAGTCCGGAGCATCTCGGCGTTTCCAGCCGTCGGCAACAACCCAGCGAGTGCTACATTCGGCCTGACCGCAGTCGGACAGACGAGTCCACCCCAGCCAGTGACCGTAAGTGCGTTCGGGCCGGCCCAGATCAACAATATCTCGACCAGTTCGAACTTCCTGGAAGCGGATAACTGCCCCACGAGCCTGGCCAACGGCAAGACTTGCACAATGTATGTGTATTTTGCGCCAACGACGTCAGGAAACATCAACGGCACGGTGACCATCAACTCCAACGGTTTCTTCAACGCGGTCAACACCGTGAATGTGAGCGGCGTGGGGACCGCGGTTAAGCTGACCGGATCCCCGATGATCTTTGGCAACGTGTTGGTGAAGACCAGCAGCGCGGCGCAGACTGCCACCATGACCAATTCCGGCACAAGCGCGATCACCATGGGAACAATCAGCCTGACTGATGCGACCAACTACACCATCTCAGCGAACACCTGCCCGGCTTCAGGCAGTACGCTGGCTGGCGGCGCAAGTTGTACCATCAGCGTCAAGTTCAACCCCGCCAGCACAGGCTTCAAACGGGCCGCGGTGATTATCAATGACAGTGATCCGTCGTCGCCGCAACTGGTCGGCCTGGCCGGAACGGGTACCAGCAACGTAGTGTTGACCCCCAACACGATTCAGTTCGCCACGACGGCAGTGGGAATAGCGAGCGCACCGACCAAAGTGACTCTCACGAACAAGACCGGAGTGTCAATCACGCTGGGGAATCCTGCTTTCAGCATTACAGGACCGTTTCTTGTCGCGGCGAATTCAACCTGCACGAATAGCCTCGTGATTGCCGCAAACGGAACATGCATCATCAATGCGCAGTTCAAGCCAACGAAGGTTGGGTTTGCTTCCGGCACGATCAACGTGAACGACAGTGACGTGACCAGCCCGCAGTCAATCGCGGTGTCGGGTTACGGAACAGCGGTCAAGTTCACCCCGCCATCGATCAACTTCGGCACGGTAACGAAAGGAACACAGGTTTCTACGACGGTGACAATCACCAACGTTGGAACCACAAATTTGTTCTTTACTGGAGCCGAATTCACGGGCACGAATAGTGCTGACTTCGCAGACAACTATAGCGACCAGCCACCCTGTGGCAACACGTCAGGAAATCCGCTGAAGCCGGGCGGGACGTGCATTCTGACGATGTACTTCACTCCCAGCAAAACTGGGACGGAGAGCGCCACGTACAAAGTGTTCGATAACAGTGTCGGCAGTCCCCAAGGCCTGCCGCTCACTGGCAAAGGACAGTAAACTATAGTTCGGTCGTTTGCTCTGGCCGCCGAGTGCATCACTCGGCGGCCTTTTTTTGCCCGACGTCCAAACTTTTCGATTTGTCACGGTTGAGCGGCGATCTTGCGTCAATTTAATCCGGAAGGACATAGTTATCGACGGACTAATGTGCTTTTACATCGACGAATAGCGTGTGCGAGTCCGCAGAGCCGAGTTGAGTCATTGCGAATTATCGTAGAGATTGAGATGGTTACGTTCCAGGAAATCAAGCTTCTCCCGCAAGTGAGTTGCTTCGGGATGGGGATAGATTTTGAAATTGGTTACCGCATTGCATCCGTAGATGTCGTGTCGAGCCAGGTAGCATTCCCGCCAGGCACGTTTGCCCCTATTGAAGATGTCGTTGTTTGAAGTATCTGAGCGGTTCAAGGGACAAGCCCCAAACACAGCGAAGACCATTAGAACCAGAATAAATCGAGCGCGCACGCCTGGGCGGCGAATTGATAGAGCGTAGAGATACACCCCGAACAAACCGAGAATAACGTATGGCGTATAGCGCGAAGTCGCCGCTGCCGCGAGGCCCAAACACATGCGTGCGTAGGACGCATTAAGGCAAAAGATCGCGCTGTATGCCAATAACCCGGCGATGGCCGCATCTCGCGGCCATTGATCAGATCTCCGCGTGAACAGTCCCTTAGTCGTACTTGCCAGTGCAACCAGGAAAAGAAACAAGGCAACTGAACCGAGCAAGGATGCAAGAGGAAGACTCAATGCCCTGAAACCACCAGCATGAGCGAACATGAGGGCTATAAACGGCGGGTAGGCAAGCGGATTCTTTGGAGCAGGCGCAGGGCAATCGACACCCATTGTAAAGCCGTAGCCCACGAAGAACGACGCTAGCGAGGCGATTGAGATCGCAAATGCTCCAGCGGTACCCCACCGGTGCCTGGCAGCCGAGTGGCGAGTATTCGCATAGTAATCGAGGGCAAGTAGCACCGGCGTCACTGGGCCGATAAATATCCCGAAGCCACTGTAGATCAAGAAAAAGTTTACGATCAACATGCACGTGTACTTCCAGGAGTACGTTCGAATCAACCACGAGAAACCATAAAGAACTGCCAACAGCAAAGGCAATGCACCCTGCGATGGGTTGGGCGACCATACCAGCGTTTCATACTGCAGAGGACTGAGAAAAAGTAAGGGGACTACCACATCGCTGTAGCCCACACCGCCATAGAGCCGAACCTTAAGAAGCAGCGCAAGCACAGACACAACGACGAAAAGCACACCGATCAGGAAAGCTTCGCTACGACCGTTCCAATGAATACAGGGTTCGGCCACCTTCTGCAGAAGAGCGCCAAGCCCTTGCCGATGCCATCCGTGCTGCCAACGGAACATCTGCCAGAGTGAGTGCTGCTGAAACAGTGTCGCGTCGTCGAAATCCCATTGATCCCAAAACAGTATGTTGACAGCGTCGCGTGAGATGAGGACGAAAAGGCGTGTTGTCAGGAGAAGATACGCGCCTAAGAGCAGAAAAACGGGTAAATATCGCCTTGGACCATCCTGACGACGCGGGCTTGCAATTTCCTGATTCTTGGTTTCCACCGGGGGTGAATCTTATGTAGGCGAACACTCACGTGTCAAAAAGAACGAACTCGGAATTGCCGGCATAGCTATAACAAACTGCGATTCACTGCGCGGAAATGAACCCCAGACATTTGCAGGAGATGGAAATCGCTTTCCCACGCTGAAATGGGAAATCCTCAACTGAATGTTATCATCGGGTTACGTTCACGCGGCCCCGTAGCTCAGATGGATAGAGCAGCGGTTTCCTAATGCAGTGTGATGAGTGCCTGCCTATCGCTTTCAATAACTTAGATGTGCCTCTCGGGTGTCTTCTGTGCAGTAAATAGCTCTCATGTACGCCTTAATTGACACCTTAACTGTCACCCTCAGAACTTGCTCTTACTTTTGCCCGAAACTCTAGCTCATCTATTTCGGTTACAATTCGAAAACCCTGCGTTGTCGCTTGTTGGACTATCTCCTTGAACTTCTGATAAGCCTCTTCGACTGTTTTGAAATCCCCATCAAATAGGACCATCGGCCCCGGTTCTGTCGAGAGTTTTCCTTTTACGATGCCGCTTCCTGTGCCCTCCAGCGCATATACCTGGAATGTCCCGTTGTTCCAAGCCCATTCATCAGAGGTAATCACGACCTGTCGGAACCGAGATCCTTTTTCGGAAGCGTCCCCTATCCACATCGCCTGATTAGCGCGAACAAATGGATACCTAGCATAGTGTTTCTTGTGCTCTGCCATCCTTCACCCTTTCCTGCTGCGCTTCTTCTTCGCCTTCGCGGTCGGGTATTCGAACCTTCGGGCGATTGCGTTCTTCCGCTTTCGGAATAGAGTGTTGAGCGAATCAACTCGAATCCGACAAAAGACGGCCTGGCGCCCCAAAGGATGGGATCTCCCCGTCGGGCCGTCGTGTTACTTGCCTTTCCGCTTCTTTCGTTCAGCCGCCTTCTTGCTCCTCACCTTCGCCGCGGCCTTTGATGCCTTCGTAGCGATTTCTCTGGTCTAGTATTGCAATACCCGGTGTCGAGGTGCGAAAAGGCGGACTGGGAATTGCAATACGGGGCACTGTAGCCGAAAGGCGCGGCGGATGTTCGCCGCGCCCGGGGCTACTGGAGCTTGACCACTAAGACATCGCTACGCCGGCTAGTCAGCGCGCAGTTGAACGTACCGTTGGTACAACCGAACTGGCCGCCTGCCTTTGTGGTCCATGCATAGAACCTTCCATCTTGCGAAGGGCCGCCGATCGACCATTGGGCATCGAAGCTCTGCAAAGCCATGCTGGAATAGGTGTGTGAAAATCGTATCTGCCGATCAGAGCCGTCCGTTGTAATGCATATGATTTCGTTCTGATACGGATACTTGACGACGTCCGTGGAGACAACAGTAGCCATGCAAACAGGTCCGGTATCGGAGCAGTCACCAAGCCAGGCGGGATGAGAGTCAAACGGTTGGGTGCAGGACATTTTCGGCGGTCCCCCGCACTCACTGCTCGAGACGGGCCACACGGAGTTCCACAGAGCTGGGTTCAGGTAATCTCTGGTCACGGTGTAGTCATATAAATCTCCCGGCTGGTTCAGCCATTTCCCGCAGCCCACCGCCCAGTGGCCGCCTCCCTTGGGGCTGCCCAAAGCATACATCTCGGTAGTGCCGATCACCCAAGCATAAGGGTGCGCTCCGCAATTTTCGATGCATTTCCAAGGAGCGACAACAAGAGTTGTCCCGCCCTTCATCTTGACGTTGTGTACGGTGAAGCGGTCAGGAAGGTTGACCGTGCCTACGATCCTTCCCCCGGGGTACTCGGTAATCACTCCAGTAGACGTGTTTAGGTTAAAGCAAACTCCCGTGGATGAGTTGTAGGAGGCTACGATTACGCCGGTGTTCTGCGAACCAGTGGTGGAGAAGGCAGCCGAAAAGATCGTGTCCGTTAGGTCCGATCCGCCGTTGGTTTGCCATTTGAATGCGCTCACTCCGCATTTCGCATAGTCATACAATAACTGAGGCGTCGGCGGGGTCCTGCGATTGGTGTAGTCGATGGTCTGAAGCTTCCCGCCTGACAACGCATAGAACAGATTCGGATTCGTATGGGAGAACATACCCCCGCCGCTCTTGTATATCGGATTATTTCCGTAGAGCGGGCCAGTCGTTCGGAAGTTGACCGGGTCGAATCCAATCGGGAAATACGCCCCTCCGTCATCACAAATCAACAAGAGCGTGCTGTTGGAGTTCCATACTTGCGGAACGTCTCCTGATCCACCGAGGCCCGTACAATTGTTGCGATATCCTGGTCGTCCTGAAGTGCCATCCGTTACCCTGACGATAGGGTTGTAAAAGTCAGGATCATTTACGACCGTGTTGGTCCCAATCAGTCCGCCCCAATTAGGCTTGGTGCGCGGCACGGGAACAAAGGATGAATCACTGCGAGAGCAATTATAGGCAGGTGGACCACACGTAACCGATGACGTCGAGGTGTCGGTTTGCGTAGACGCACCGATGGATGAGAGTACGACCAGAAATAATATGCAGATTGAACAAATCCGTGGCAGGTGTGAGTGCGCTGCTAACAGGGAGCTTTCACGAACGAGTGGTGCAGCACCAGAATGCTTCATTAGCGACCTCGCAATAAAAGTGGGGAACAGGTCCCAATAGCGTTCTAGCACTGTACGAAAAGCTAGCGACTGGAAGGGAGATCACGAGAGGTCAACTCACAAGTACGTGTTGTTAATTTGAGAGCTGATAACACTCGTTGACCTTTACCGCTTTTTGGACCACCGGACAACGCGGCATTAAGGGAAGGAGGGCCGTTCCCTACCCCGCTTGGGAAGCGACCCTTCGTCTACATCTGACCGGAATGTGTCCACACTGGCGTACACTTGCGTCTTAAGCCCACTGTCAAAACTGCCAGAGGCACTAATCACTAGGCCACGAGTCACTAGGCCACGAGCTATGCCCGGCACGCAAAAAGATCAATCTGCAGAAGGTCCTGGCAAGCCTGAACCTCATTTGCCCGAAGTGCCAAGCCGAGATTGAGCCGTCGCAGATCCTGCGCATCACTTTTGAAGAGATCAAATGCCCGCACTGCGACTCAATCGTTAAACCTCTGAGGAAGCAAGCGCCTGCCAAATCGTAGGCCAAAAAAAATTGTCCCGTGGCGCATTTTGGCGCACAGCACTGTCTGCCCTTCCTGCTACGCTGGGGACAATCAACTCCACATCCTTCCGCCGCGCCCCGCTCGGTGACGGTTCCTTGTGAAATTTGATGATTGTCCCCAAGGGGGCTCCAAGTGTCGATCCGATGCCACATCCGCCACGGCAGGTCCGGTCACTTCCTGTGCGTGATCTGCCGCGAATCCGTCACCTTAGAAACAGCTAAGACTGATGACGACGGCCAAGCTATACATGAAGAGTGCTACGTCGAGAAAATACGCGGCAAGATTCCGCCCAAGCCGAAGAGGGGGAAAGCCGTTAAGGGAATCGAAGCTGCCTCAATGACGCCTATAATCCGCCGACATGCCGATTTATGATAGTGACCTTGGGCGGCTTTCTTATTGCTAGCAGAATTGGTAGTTCCGCCGTGGGACAGGAAGGCTGGAGCATTAGAGACGAGGGTACAAAATCGGTGCAAGACTTCACGCAAGTTAGAACCCGCCCTCGGTTCCTCCGCACAAGTCCCTGAGGGCGGGTTTTCCTTTTTGGCTCCTTCCGTTCTCCGAATCAGGAATGCCGACTTTCTTGATGGCACTGATGGTCACTAATCTTTCCTCTAAGATAATCTTCCGCATTAGCAGCATCCTGAAACAGCGCCAACGGTGTGAAGAACTTGTGTCCGCATGTAGCACACCCTGCCATGATCGCAACCCCACGAATTTTCTTGAGAATGACAAATGCCCGCCAATCGGCAGGGATATGCTCTCGCACTCGCAAAATGCTCGCCTCGATGCAGTGCCCTGGTCCTCAGGGCCTATTTTGGGGAAGAGCTGAGACGTACCCAAGCGGGAGGAAGTTTACTCCGAAGGTCGGCGCACGCAAGGGTCTTCAGTCTCCAAACTATATACTCGGCTCATGCCCGTTCATGAGTGACGTGCCCGCTAGAACACATCTTCATCGCACGGAGAACCTGCCCTGAGTGCAAACGAGAATTTCTTATCAAGGACGGGAAAGCCGAAAAGAACCCGAACTAGTCAGAATGCTGGACGTGTACCGGAAGGCCCATCCGCATGCGAACGGGGTATAAGTTCTGGCGGGCAACGGTTCAACTCGGGAAACCCAAATAAGAGCGAACATGGGCCAACGCTGGTGCCGCCGATAAGAGCGTCGAATATTCGCCCGCAGATTCAAAGATCCGGAGTAGACTGTTTCCGTCTCTTCTAAAGGAACTCGCAGGCTCGGCGTACTTCGACGCGTCGGGCCTTTTTTCTGTTTCTTTCGTAACCTTGCCGCCGTCCCAAAGTGAGAGGAGACTATATCCCTTACCGAACACCGCACAATGGCTCGATGAGTACCAGCGGGAAGGTTCCATCGGGCCATTCCTGACGCCGCACCCTGAAGACTGGCCGTTATGACAGTTGGCGGCTAGGCAGTTTTGTCCGACTATAAGGACTGGATTCCCTCTAAGGTACAGCGAAACCGCCCACTGCGCTGACAGACTTTGGGCGGTTTTTCTTATTGCTAGCAGAATTGGTAGTTGCACTGTAGATTGGCAAGTAGGAGCATGAAAGCGAAAGCCCAACCCAGCAAGTTAGAGCCCGTCCGTCCGTCTCCCGCCACGGGGCCGAGGGCGGGCTCTCTTAAGCCTCGATGAACTTGCGGTGCAATTCTGTCTGCCCCAGAATATGCGCTGGACGTTGTTGCCAAGAGATTAATCGAAAGATGACTTGCTTTACTCCAATTTCGACCAGCATGATCGAGCAAGCTTTACGTGGGGACAAATCACTTGACTTTCGTGCTCAGGATCGCGAGCTTTTTCTTATTCGTCGTCGCTATGGAGTGGTTGCTCGATTGGCTCAAATCAAAACGAAGAGATGGTGAATGCCCGCCCACAGGAAGATTCAGTGCCGTCAGGCCTTTTTTGCAGCCTCAATGCCCTCTCTGACCTGCTTAGGACTGGTCTGAATCTCCGGTCACTGTTGGTGCTTTGACCACAGGGTCAGATATGGACGGCTCTGTCCGGCGAAAAAGCTTATTAAGCTTTTTGCGGACGCGACCTGCCAGAATTAACCACCCACCCCAAAGCACCGCGACTAAAGGAGTCAGTACTTGAAAGAGTAAACCACCGCTAGGATCACCATAGGCAAATGCGAAGGCGGGAATCGGAGAAATCACCATTAAAGCGAAAAGCCCAAAAGGAAGAATAGCGAATTACGATGAACGTTTTGATTGCACAGCGCTTTTTATCATTCGAGCAATTATGTCGTCAAGGGCGTTATCAAGAATATGTCCAGACTGGCGTACACTTGTCGCCACTGCCACTGTCAAAACTGCCGGGGCATCGAATCCATCTAGGGTCACCTCGAATGCCCTCCCGCAGGAAGATTAACCTTGGAGCGATTCGCGCAAGCCTGAACCTCATCTGCCCGAAATGTCAGGGCGAAATCACGCCGGCGCAGATCCTGCGCATCACCTTTGAAGAAATAAAATGCCCGCACTGCGATTCAATCGTCAAGCCTCAGAGGAAGGAACTGCCGAAGGAATCGTATTAAGCCGTTGCTGCGATGTTGGGACACGCACGATTGAGTACAGCGCAAATCTATACCAGAGTTTCCCCCGTTCGAATGCTCGACGTGTACAGCAGAGCCCATCCGCACGCCCACAACATCATTGACTGGTCCGCTCCGCGAGCCTAGCATCCGCACGGTTAGCCTTTCCCTAACGCGGCGCCACTTAGATTAGTGGGGGGAACGTTGCGTTCCGCTGACTGAAAGTGAGAGAGGGCCGAACGGAGGGATTCGGCCCTCTTCTTTTTCCTGACCTGTAAAGAGCCGCCGTTAAGAGCGTCGAATATCTTGCCCGCAGATTCAAGTTGCGGGAGTAGACTGTTTCCGTTCTTTGGGTTAGTAAGCAAAGTGGCTAGGCTCGGCGCACCTGGGCGCGCCGGGCCTTTTTTCCGTTTCTGACGACTGTCCGTTATGGACGCTTCATCCAGGACGCTTCATCCTAGCAACAAGGGAAGGCCGCTCATTGGTTCGTCGACACCGAACCTTGGACGGCTTTTCTTATTGCTAGCAGAACTGGGAGTTGCGCTGTGGATTGGCACATAGGAGCATGAAAGTTGAAAGCCAAACGACGCAAAGCAGATTAGAGCCCGTCCACCGGTTCCACCCGCTACGTACCGAGGGCGGGCTTTCTCTTAGCCGCACGCGAATCAGCAAAAGTGTGGCACGTCATTCTCAAGATTTGGTTTCGATTGGCCATCGCAACGGGCATCATCCTGCCGCGCTGGCTCAGGCATCGAACGCGATGACATGACCGGCGCGAGTCGGTCGGCCTCCATAAACAGGTCACCTAACGTACTGAGAAGCATCGCCCGTTTATTCCGATCAAGGTGCTGATTTCTCAACAGTGAGAAAACGTCATCTAGGTCACGCCGCACAGAAAAACGCCAAAGCCATCTTCCGTCTTTGGAGCGGATTTTGCAGTTCATTATCGGCGTTACGGCTTCCGGCTCGCTGCTTTTTGAACTTGGCTGAGACATGTGCGGCGATACTACCACCAGTTAAAGGGTTTTGAGTGAAATCGCGATGTTACGACAGCGACAATGCTATTTGGGCTTTGAACGGCTCTAAACGTCTGTCTCCAACTTGTTTTGGGAGTGGGAGTGACCAACCTCGCGCAACGGCTCACAGCGCTGCTCGGCTTGCGCAGGTGTGGCTGAACCCGGGCATTGGATTTGCGAAGTATTGTGCTCGGTGCCGAGACAGAGAGAGTTCCCGGGATGAATCGGCGACTTTTCAGATTCTGGAAACTAGGAACAGTCCCAATCCGATTGCGATCAGGTCTTCTGGAATCGCAATCGCAATATCCCGAACGTGAAGGCTTTGAACCAGTCTAACGCGAGCCTGATAGCCGCCGAACCCTCCCGCGATTGCGCCAATTGCCCCGATCAACGCCCCCAGCCAAAGTGACGCACCTCCAGCAGTGCTAAGGCACGCACCCGTAAGCGAACCCATAACAATTCGCGCAGCTAGCGGGCCGGCAGCCGTGCGTGCGGGAGTGGTAGGAAGTTGATCAGCAACGAATTCGGCCAGTGCGCCAAGAGTAAAGATTCCGACTGCCCAAGTTGAGCGCATGAAAGCCAGGTGAGAGCCGGAAAGACTGATCCAACCCAGGTACGCTGCCCAAGCTACAGTCGCAGGCGCCGTCATGGATCGCAATCCTGCTACTACCCCAATACCGAAGGCCAGGAACAACGCCAAGCCGGAATTCATGAATCTTCCTCCATCGTGATTGTAGACTCGCTTACGTGCAGAGAGAGCGGGGGACAGAAGGTCGATGTTTCTAAGCGGAAGATCACTTCAGCAAAGTGATGCTAACCTGACGTCCGTTGAGGTATACGTTTCCGTCAGTTCCGCGCTGAAACTCCAGTGTTGTCGGAGCCTCTGTTTCTGGAAGTTCGTGAGCCTCTACCCAATATGCAAAATAGAATTCCACCTCCGGGCCGTATCCTTCCTCCCTATCGGAGAGTACGCGAGTTACTACCGCCTGCCGCTCTTGCGAAGGGTTGTCGGACAATATGTTGAACTTGAAACGTTGCCCTACCTTGATTTCAGATTGCATTTGACTAAGACTGTCCTCACGCCTCGGCAGACCGCCTGCAAGCTTTACAGTCTGCCAAGGCGTCTGAACTTCAGGCGGCTTGAGCGCGTTTCGCTTCTTCCAGAAACGCAAGCAAGTCGGCGTTGACACGATCCTGATGCGTCGCGGTGAGGCCATGCGGCGCTCCGGGATAGTAGATTTCCTTCGCACCCTTAATCAGCTTCGCGGACTTTTTCGCCGAGTCCTTCACAGGAACGATCTGATCGTCTTCTCCGTGGAGAACGAGTGTTGGGAAATCAAACTTCTTCAGGTCCTCTGTGAAGTCTGTCTCCGAAAATGCTTTGACGCTTTCGTATGCACCCAACGTACCCGCCTGCATGCTCCAAAGCCAGAACTGATCCAGAATGCCTTGGGAAACTTTAGCTCCGGGCCTGTTTGCCCCATAGAACTGCAGTGCAAGTTCTTTGTAATACTGCGACCGATCACCGGCGACTCCTGCGCGGATTGCGTCGAAAACTTCCATTGGCAACCCTTCCGGGTTGGCGGCGGATTTCACCATGATTGGTGGAACAGCAGCGACGAGAACTGCCGCAGTGACCCGCTTACTACCGTGCCGACCAACGTACCGTGCCACTTCGCCACCGCCGGTCGAATGCCCGATGAGTGTTGCGTTCTTTAGATCCAGCGTCTCGATTACCGCCGCGAGGTCATCAGCATATCCGTTCATGTCATTTCCGGTGGCAGGCTGACTGGATCTGCCATGCCCGCGGCGGTCCACCGCAACGCAGCGATAGCCGCGCTGGACCAGAAACAACATCTGTCCGTCCCAAGCATCGGAGTTCAGCGGCCAACCGTGCGAGAACGTTACTGCTGGACCCTTGCCCCAGTCCTTGTAGTAGATCGTCGTCCCATCTGTCACTGTGATTGTGCTCATATAAATTTTCTCCTTAATTTTGTGTGAACAGAAGTACTCGCAGTTTACGGATTTACTGGGCGGGCACCAGCACCGGAGCGCCTTTGTCCTTCACCATGACCAGGACGAATTTCGCCGGTTTGGTTTTGCTTGCGTTCCGCCCAACGACGTGAACATCATTCGGGCCTTCATAAAACGTCTGACCAGGTATCAGAGTCACTTCCTTTCCACCTCTCACTTGCATCACGATCGAGCCTTCCAGCACATAGACAAACGCATGTGCATTGTGACGATGGATAGGGTCTACACTGGCTGGAGGATAATCCACGATCATCATCACTCCCTCTTTGCCAGGAATGTTTGTCATGTCCTTCGAAAATAGCTCCGTCAGCTTAGCCTCCTGTGCCAGCAGCGTGCTGGACATAAGACATGCCAGCGCCAAAACGAGTTTTTGGAATGTCATAAATTATCCTTTCGCTTGATCGACACCACTCAATGCGTCCCGTATTGGCACTTACGCCGCATGCGGAATTTGCGCTGCCGGCTCAGTAAGCCAGGTTTCGAAACGCGACGCCAAGTCGCGCATCATCGCCATGAAGCGACGTCGCTATTCATCGAACGGAGCGTTCATCAACAGGTCGACAGTTGACACAGCTTTGTAGCCAGCGACGAATCGCTCGCCGAAGTCGCGCAGGAAGTTGTCGTGGCTCGTCTCCGGCTTCGCCGTGACGAGGCGACAGCACGTCTCGGTAAATCGTTGCTTCATCCTCAATCGGGGGAAAACGCTGAGGATGCGCTCGACATCGGTAGCTGGAAGTGCCTCAACGCCGAAGCCACTGTAATCGAGTCCGATGCCCATCGTGCCGACCGCCACTTCCGGCTCCTTGTGAAGCGCCAGCGATGGCGTCGAGTTAAGCGCAATCAAGTCCCAGGTCAGTTGTGCTCGGCGATCCGATAGGCCCTTGCCTTTGATGAACGACACTGCGGCGTCGGCACCATTCACTTCGAAGCGATTGGGGCCTGACACACTGGCAGTGAGGCCGATGTCGTGGAGTATCGTGCCAATGGCCACGACTTCGCGGTCGTAGTCGATTTCCTTTGTGCGGCCAATCGCTTCAGCGAACAGCCACGAACGCATCGCGTGATTGAACAGATACGGTTCGGAAAGTCGTTGCGCATGCTCGATCACGGCTGTGATGAGCGGACCATCGGGCACGCTGACACCCGCAATCAGTCGAGTCTGCGACGCGTCTCGATTGCCAAACGTCTTCGCTGCCGCAACTGTTTCCTGCTTGTACATGACCGCCTCACTACTCCTCTACTTCGGCGCTGTTCTTGCCGTCATCGTTGTGAATCACCTGACGAACTCGAGCGCTTTCTCGGCGACCTCCTGCCAGCCGCGTCGATTCGTCGGCAAGTGTCCGCGGCCCCGACATCCTGACTTTGCGACCCCGGTCTCGTGCGGCGCCTACGGCCCTAACCCAACAAGGGTCAGTACTCCCAGGGGCTCGGTACCCAACGAAAGACGTCGCCGGCGACCGCCACATGGCAGACGGACGGGAACGACAGGTGAGTGGCCACCATCGACTCGCGGTTCGCCGCCAACTCCCGCAAAAGACCGACCCGGGCACGGGCCGCCTCCTCGGGGTCGTGTTCGAAGCCGTTGTACCAGTCGGGGTGCTCGAACCCGGTCTGGAACACAAGGTCCCCGGCGAATGTCAGCCGGTCGCCCCCGGACGCCAGGCGGACCACGCAGTGCCCGGGGGTGTGGCCGCCGGTGCGCTGGACGAGCACCCCCGGCGCCACCTCGTACTCCTTCTCGAACGGCCGCAACCGGCTGTCGTACTCGTTCAAGAACCGCTTGGCTGTCCGCTGAAGCGCGTCCGGGAACCCCGGCGGCATCTGGACGCGGGAGAAATCGGGACGCCCACTCCAGAACTTAGTCTCGAAGGCCGCCACGTGGATCCGCAGGTCCGGACGCAGCCGTTCCCGCACCTCGTCGACGAGCAACCCGCCACAGTGGTCCATGTGCATGTGGGTAAGCACCACGTCGGTCACGGAGGCAAGATCGATGCCGGCGGCCTGCAGTCGCTGGGCCAACTTCCCGGCCCGCGGCAAGTTCAAGCCAGGGTCCGCCCCTATCCCAGCGTCGATGAGTATGGTCCGGTCGCCGCTACGCACCACGACGGCGTTCAGCGCCCACTCGAACACGTCCGGCGGCAGGAACTTATCCTCCAGCCAGGCCGCCCGGACGGCCGGGTCGGCGTTGTGGCCCAACATCGCGCCTGGCAGCGGCAGCACCCCATCGCTGACCACCATCACGTCAATCGCGCCGACCTTCAGCGCGTAGCGCGACGGAACCAGCTCGTCGAGCCCCGGCCTACCGAGGTGTGACGTGTTGACCAGGCTCAAGTTTGTCTTCTTCTGCTTGGATTTCGTGGAGGAATCTGCAATTGCGCGCTGCGAATTCTGCATAAATTTTCCCTATCAATTCTTGATCGATGTGAGAGATGACGAGGCGCTCCAGTCGCACCCTCGCCTCATTGACGCATAACTTTTTCCCGAATAGGAGCGCATACCTCTCTCCGGTTTTCTGGTTGACGATAACGCACGAACGTTGATTACCGTGCTGTCACAATTGACAGTGGGAGGCGGGGGTAATGAGCGAGCGATGTATGCTCAAAGAGTCAATCCGGGAATGCCCGTCAAGAATATTGGAGGAATTTCACGTGCGATCTGACATCGTTCCAGGCTCGATCTTTCCCGACTATGAGCTAGCGGACCACACCGCGAAACGCCGAAAACTCTCCGAGCTACAAGGACCAGACCCAATGGTACTCGTCCTCAGCCGCGGTGGTTATTGTCCCAGGGAGCGGCGCCAGTCTGAGCTTCTCGTCCAGCTTCATCGTGAGCTCGAGGTCGCCTATTGCCGCCTGGTCACAATCAGCACCGACAACATCACGGAAACTAGTGAATACCGCACTGGAGTCGGTGCCCACTGGCCTTTCCTTTCCGATGCGGGGCGCGTGGTCCAAAAAGATCTGGATATCGCCGAATATACTGATCCTGCTCACAATCCGATGATCCCACACGTCCTTGTCCTTGAGCCTGGTCTGGTTGTTTACAAGGTCTATAACGGATACTGGTTCTTTGGCCGGCCTACTATGGAAGATCTCCGGCAGGATCTGCGCGCGGTACTTAAGAAATTCCGGTCGGACTGGGACATTACGATGCCTGAGCTGAAAGCCGCATGGCAGCAAGGCCGGAAGGAACTCTTCTATCCGTACGGCAAAACATTTGTTCAAACCCTCGGTGAACAGGATTAACAAAGAACTCCAAAGGGATGGGCTGACTGCGACAACATGTGGGAACCAACTGTTGTAATCAGGCGTTTACACTCATCTACCCAGAGGAAAACTTTTTTCCTCACGGTAGATGAGTGATATGGGGATATTACGACAGTTGGCGAGTCTATAGGGCGCAACAGATGATTAATGCACCACTCGCACGCGCGACTGCAGGTCGTCGACCAGGTATAGAACTCCATTTGCAGGGTTCACGCCTACATCGACGGGATCATCTAGATTCGTGCTTAGAGCGGGGAGGTTGTTGCCGTTGTAACCGCCTATACCGGTGCCCACGTAGGTGCTGATGATTCCGCCCGCGACCTTGCGAATGCGCTCGTCTCCTTCGTCTACGATGTAGAGCACTCCCTTTGAGATAGCGAGCCCCAGAGGAAAGTTGAACTGGGCGGATGTGGGCGGGCCGCCGTCGCCGCAGGGGTCGGTGCTTAGAGGGCAGAGGGTGCCGTCGCCCGCAAAGGTCGTAATGGCACCTGCGGCGTTTACTTTTCGAACCCGGTTATTCCCGCTGTCTCCGATATAGAGGTTTCCTGCTGGATCAAAGGCAATGCCGTATGGCGCATTCAAATCGGCGGTCGTTGCCCGAATGTTGTCGCCGTTATATCCGCAAACGAAGGGCACGCCGGCGACGCCAGTTGCGTTTCCGTTGGCATCGAGCTTCCACACCATGCAGGCGCCAACGTCGGTCACGTATAGACTCCCTGAAGGGTCGAAGGCCATGAAACTCAATCCGCCGCCGAACTGGGCATCGGCAGAAAAGGTGGTGATCGTGCCGGAAATATCCACCTTGCGAATCACGTTGTTCCACTGATCTGAGATGAAGAGATTGCCTGCAGCATCGACCACTACATCCTGGGGAAAATAGATCTGCGCGTTGAGAGCCGGCCCGCCATCGCCGAAGTATCCACTGATTCCGCCTTGTCCAACAACAGTAGTGATCTTTCCCGTGGTGTCTATTTTGCGGATGCGGTTGCCGCTGAACTCCGCGACAAAGAGATTGCCTGTCTTGTCGAACGCGACGGATTGCGGAAAGACCATCGCCGCGGAAGTTGCGGGATTGCCGTCGCCGATAAATCCTCCGGCGACCGTGGTTACGAGACCGCCGCTAAGAAGCCGAATGCGCGTGTTCCAAATGTCGATGAATGCCATTGTGCTGTTGGAGAACGGAATCATCGCGGCGGGTTGGTCGAGTAATGTGTTCGCGGCCGTGTTATGGTCGCCGTCATAGCCAAGCGTTGAGCCGATGTAAGCATTAATGATGTCATTGGTTAGGTTCACTTGGCGGATGCGGCTCTGTCCGGCATTGGAGATGTATAGGATGCTTCCTTTAACGACGACATTTCTGGGACTGCCGATTGCGGCGAGCGTGGCTGGACCGCCGTCGCCACTAAGACCCGGCTGACCATCTCCGGCCACTGTGCTGATGATTCCCCCGGAAGTCACCGCGCGTACTCGATGATTCATGCCGTCGGCGATATAGAGAGTGCCGCGGGCATCAAAGGCGAGACCTCTGGGGAAATTGAGGCAGGCCTGTGTCGCGGCTCCTCCGTCACCGCAATATCCCGCCGCGCCGTTACCGGCGAAGGTGGTGATGATCCCTCCGGTGTCGACCTTGCGGACCACGTTATTGCCGCGATCTGAGATGTAGAGATTTCCCTCGGAGTCGTAAGCGAGGCCCCAGGGGACGTTCATGCTGGCGTCAATGGCTGGACCGTTGTCGCCGCTGTAACCTTGAATTCCATTTCCGGCGATTGTGGAGATGATGCCGGCAGTATTGATTTTTCGGACGCGGTTATTCCCGGCATCCGCGAAGACGATATCGCCGGCCGCATCAACGGTCACACCGACCGGGCTACTGATTTTGGCTGAGGTCGCGGGTCCACCGTCTCCGCTAAATCCGGCGATGCCGGTTCCAGCGAAGGTGCTGATGACACCTGCAGAAGTTACTTTCCGGACGCGCTGTTCGCCTTCGTCGGTGATGTAGGTGTTGCGATGCCGGTCTTGCGCCATTCCGATTGGGAACTGAAAGCTGGCTTGGGTTGCAGGGCGGCCATCGCCCACAAATCCGCCTGCCACAGTGGTCACCTTCTGCGCAGAGGCTGAGGAGATCCAAACGAACTGCAGCAACAGGACTAGTGAAGTGATTCGCATTTTCATTCGACACCCCTCCAATTGAACTGAGACTGAGAAACCCAATCCGGTAATTATCAAATGAAGACGCCCGATGGATGCCGAGAACGACTAAGAAACCCGAGTCGGTGTGTGGTCAATGGAATTGAGCCCAAGCAAAATCGCCCGTGAGTCTGCGCCAGATTGAATGGGATGTCAATATGCAAATGCTTGCACAAATGCTTGCACCTTAGGTGGTTTTACGACTGCAACGAAGACAGTTTGATTGTGCGATTTGGCTGGGGTCCGTGGGCGAGTTTGGATGGTTGGCGAAACCAGGCGTTAACACTCATTGACTCTCAGGTGCTGAATCGATCAGTCCGCAACTGCGCTGGAGTTTCGGCTGGATTCATATCCTCTAAGCAGGCTTGATACCCCAGGCGCAAACCACTGGTGTCGCAACCATCGCATAACCGACTGCGCTCAACTCCCTGCGAATGTCGGCGGGGATGGAAGCAATATTCAAGTCGGCAGCCCCCGGAATCCCGTATTGAATAGCTTTGGGTAGAAGGTTTCCTAGCGTGTCAGCCACATATTGATAAATAGGTGAATCATCTAGGGGATCCATAATTGCCTCAAAACTCATCTTGGGTAGTGGAAGGCCAGCGGCCTGGAACACTCGGTGTAAGCGCGGTCCCAAATCAACATGGGCGCCGGATCGACGCAAAGTTTCCACCAAAATGGTTACCGCTGTTTTCACCGTACTGTCGGGTCCCGCTGGTGTCTGAAACCATGGCTCGATAAACGCAACGACCCCGCCGGGCCGCAGATGCTTAACAAGCACACCCAAAGCTGCTCCTGGATCAGGCTGATACATAAGAACGGCGCGTCCTACGAGTGCATCTATCGGAGCATCGGGAGCGTAGTGCTCAAAATCTGAATGCACGAATTCAATGTTTTCAATCCCAGCTGCGACCACCCGGTTTTGGGCGTAGAGCGTCGCTTCCTGATCCAAGTCAATGCCGACGACAGCACCACTTGGCCCAACCATTTCGGCAAGCAGCATACACACGTCACCTGCACCTGAGCCGAGATCAACGACGCGCATGCCTGCAGAAATGCCAGCATCAGCAAACAGACGCTTCGTCATCGGCCTCATAATCTCTCCCTGTCGTGCGAGGCGCGCATATTCTTCACGCGAACGGCCCAACGCATATTGTTCGTGTGTCCTAGTCATCGGGAGCACGATCTTACGATAACGGCCAGATGGTTGTGTAGTTACCAGTTTTGAGATCAGTTGCGCGCCGACACTAACGTGACTCCGATTCTAGCGTCGCTGCCATGAGGAACGCTCTTTTGCCTCAATGAGTCAGACTGTTGATAAACAGGCGTTATCACAAGCTTGCGTCATCTCTTCGCGCTTCGGCCAAGGTCAAGGGGCCAAATCCCCGAGAATCACGGCCGCGAATCTGCCGCAATCTTTTTCACTCCCGCGATAAAGGTGCTCCAGTTCCGCATCGTCTAAGCTTGCTACTACGCGGTGGGTTCAGCATGCATCCTTGACCGGGCGAAGCTTCGCATCGCCTTACTTTCTTCACCCTGACACACCGCCCGCGCTTGATCGAGCAATCGTGACGTGGGGATTTTCCTCGGGCAATGTAGTCCTGCATGAACCGCCCACGGTGAATACCCAAGGTCTCGAGATTCGCCCGACTTTCCTTCTTGGTGGATGAGTGAAACGAGGCAATTATGTGAGACCAGTCACGTTGTCATGTGCTCGGTGGCACTGAAGACACAGCACTAAGGGTGGTAAAGGTTGATACTGCGATATTTGGCGCCGATGTAAGGGCGGTGACAGTCCTATGATGAAACGGAACCTAGCGGAACGACAAGAACAGATGCGGCAGAGGCAGAGGTCCGACAGCCAGCAGCCCTCGCACGAGATAGAAACGCCCTACACCGTGCCAGAGGTGGCGCGGCTAACCGGATTCTCGGTGCAAACAGTCATCAGGATCTTTGAGCACCAGCGCGGGGTTCTGGCATACGAAGTGAAAAGGCCCCGCAAGCGGGCTAGCTATCGCAGCATTCGCATCCCGCGTCACGTTTTCCGGCGGGTCATTCAAGAGTTGACACTCCGATGAGGCAGCAGGCCGACAATACGCGGATAAAATTGGGAGGATTCACCGGGCACCGCACACTCCAAAAAATATTTGCGTGTACTGTAGATGTACTGTCATATCGGGAATCGTGGA
>DATFQQ010000022.1:0-5688 GCA_035264195.1 Candidatus Sulfotelmatobacter sp.
CAGTCTCCTGCATAGCGTTCATACGCGTTTACGAATCTGACCGAGATGCACGCTGATGCTCCTGGCTGCCAGCTGGGATGATGGCCCTAAATCATGGACAACCGTGCACGCTTATCGCCAATGTCTTCAAGCTCGGCCTGGCTTCTGAACTGCTCTAGTGAGAATCGATTGCCGTGCGAATGTTCCCTCTGTGCTTTAACATCTTCACGGGCACTCATCTTCGACAATCAACGGAGTGTCAACGGCATTGCATGTGCCAACGCAGGTGTCAACGGGTTGTCTTAACCGTCGAAGCCTAATCCCGGGTTTATGCCGCTTCCCTCGGTTGATTTCCTCTCGGTGGTCTGAAAGCCGCTCAAACGATTGATAAGAACGCAGATCCACAACGCGCTTCGCGGCGTGTCTGTTTGGAAGGACTCATGCTTCGTTCGGGCAAATGGGGAAATGGATGCATTGGACACGCATGCGGACTTCCGCAAGATGTGCTGCTCGGCTTTCGTGTGTCCTCTCCCAAGGTAGTTACGCCCAGGCCTAGCCATGATAGGAGCTATTTTGGCACGTTTCGATCAGCTCCCCTCGAATGCAGAAGAAATCGGTCCTCTCGAACGAAGAGGGAGCTCTGCTACAGGGAAGATTTTCTTCATTTTGCTCTCCCTAGCATTCGCTTTGTCCTTTTTCACGGATTTAGCTCACGGCAAACAACCCAACGCTACGACGGCAACAGTCGCCGGAACAGTTTTCGTTCAAGACTCTAGTGGGCACCAATCTGCCGTGCCTGGTGCGAAGGTTAAGCTCGACGGGCCTGCTGCTTTCGAAACAGAAACAGACGAAAACGGCAACTATGTTCTTGCGGCCGTGCCTACAGGGATCTACACGGTGGAAGCTGTTTCGCCCGGTCTGGGGATTCGGCAGACGCTGAGGGTTGAAGGAGGCGAAGTCCACGTTTCACTTGAATTAAAACCCTTGGAGATCGCGAGTTCTGTGGTCGTGAAAGCCGATCCGGCTGACACCAAGAATCCTGCTCCCTCCGAAATAGTCTCCCAAAAGACGTTACGTGATGCTCCCAATGTGAACGAACGGTTTGAGAGCTCCCTTCCTCTCATTCCCGGAGTCGTTCGAGGGCCCGATGGTCACATCAATCTCAAGGGCGCTCGTAATACGCAGAGCGGAGCCTTGGTGAACAGCGCCAACGTCACTGACCCTGTAACGGGAGGACTGGCAATTAATCTCCCAATCGATGTGGTGTCGTCGGTGCAAGTGGTTTCGAATCCCTACGACCCGCAGTATGGGAAGTTCACAGGAGCTGTTTCCACAGTTGCGACGAAGACAGGCGACTATGAGAAATTTCACTTCTCCTTCCAGAACTTCATCCCTCGCTTACGCGACCGCGATGGCACCATCGCGGGCATAGGCGCCTCCACGCCGCGGATGACCTTTACCAGTCCGCTTGTGAAAGGGCGCGTCGCCGTGACGCAGTCCTTCGAGTACCGCTTTGTCCGAACACCGGTGAACAGTCTTCCGGCGCTCCAGAGGGATACAAAACTCGAGAGTCTCGACTCCTACACACAATTCGATTTCATTATCACAGCAAAGCAGACAGCTACAGCATCACTTTCGTTGTACCCACAAAAGCTCGATTTTCTCGGCCTGAGCACGTTCACGCCTCAGCCTTCTACTTCAGATTTTCATCAGCGCGGCTATCAAGTCTACTTTCAACACCGCTACGTCATCGGGGATGCAAGCCTGCTGACTTCACAGTTCAGCTACAAGCGCTTTGACGCGGACATCACAGCGCAGAGCGACGATCCTTATCGGCTATTGCTCGAAACGACCGAAGGCGGTTTCTTTAACCGGCAGGCACGTCGAACTGCTCGTACCAGCTTGCAGGAGAATTATCAGCTTTCGCCAAGGCAATTCGCCGGTTCGCACCAGTTCACCGTTGGGCTGAGTTACGAGCACTCCTCGTACGATGGGCGGCAGTCGTTTCTGCCCGTGGAAATCGATGGAGTGTCCGATATACCCCTGGAACAGATCTCTTTCACTTCACCGACGTCATATCGGGTCGATCAAAACGAGACAGCCTGGTTTGCTGGCGACCAGTGGGCCATCCACCCGCGTCTGACCCTGGACTTTGGCATCCGCTTCGACAACGACACAATTACACGCTCCACACACGCCGCTCCGAGGGCGGGATTTCTCCTCGCACTCACGCGAGACGGCAAAACGTTGCTCAAGGGCGGCGTGGGTTTGTTCTACGACCGCGTTCCGCTCATGGTCCCTGTCTTCCCGGCTCTTCCAGATCGCACTGTAGCGGTGCTCGGCCAGGGTGGTACTTCGCTGAGCTCCGTGTTCTATCAGAACAAAATCATGGGCGAACTCCAGAACCCGCGAAGCACCTCATGGAACCTTGAACTAGATCGCCAACTGCTCGCGCGCTTGTTGCTGCGCGTTGCCTACGAACAACGCAACACCGCTAGGGACTTCATTGTTTCGCCGGTGTCTTCAGGGGCAACGGGAAGCCTCGATCTTTCCAACAGGGGCAGTGATTCCTATCGGGAATTCCAATTCGCAGCCCAATACAAAGTGCATCGTAGTGTGCTCAATGCCTCCTATGTTCGGTCCCGAGCGTTTGGCGATCTCAACGATTTCAATCAGTTCTTTGGGAATCTTGCCCACCCGGTGATCCAGCCAAATGCCCGCGGACGGCTCCCCTTTGACGCGCCCAACCGTTTCCTTTTCTGGGGCACGTTTGAGGGGCCTTGGAACCTGACAGTTGTACCCGTTTATGACCTTCATACAGGATTCCCATACTCCGTGGAAAACGAGTTCCGCGAATACGATGGGCCACGAAACGTCGATCGGTTCCCGCTCTTTTCTTCTTTTGACCTGCAGGTCACGCGCGCTATTGCGTTGCCCTTCGGCGAAAAACGTCTGCGCGCCCGAGTAGGCGGAGGGGTCTTCAATCTCTTCAATCACTTTGATCCGCGGGACGTGCAGAACAATCTTGCAAGCGCCAGGTTCGGTGAATTCTTCAACACCTCCTGGCGTGAATACCGCGGAAAATTTGTTATGGAGTTTTAACGATGAAACATCACTTGCTGCTTGTTAGTTTGATCCTCCACGCCGGCTCTTCAGCCGTTGCGGCGGAAGATTCCGGGACGCTTCCAACTGCGGAGGAAATCGTCGCTCGGATGGCCGCACATGACCTGCAGCGCCAGTCTTCCGCCGACGGGTACGCGGGGATGCGGCGATACGTCCTGGAGAACGATAAATTTCACAAACGCGCCGAAATGCTTGTGAAGGTGAAAGGCGACCAGGATGGCACAAAGCATTTCGAGGTCGTTTCGGAGGACGGCTGGAAAGCGGCGCAGAAGCACGTTTTCCGCAAAATGCTGGAATCGGAATCGGAGACGTCACGTCCGGAGACTCGTGCAAGAGCAAAACTCACTCCCGAGAACTACGACTTTGAACTAATCGGAACCGAACAGCTGACCGGTCGCGCAGCCTACGTTCTGGAGATTCGCCCCAAACGGAACGAGAAGAACCTGTTTCGGGGCCGCATCTGGGTAGACGCCGAAGACTACGCGCTGGCGCGCGCGGAGGGCAATCCCGCCAAGAAGCCGTCGTTCTGGACAAAGAGTATCCGTTTCGTGCAAGTCTACCGGAAAAGTGGTTCCCTCTGGTTTCCACTCTCCACGCAAAGCGTCACCGAGGCCCACCTCTTTGGTACGACGGATGTGAGCATCGACTACTTCGACTACGCGTCGCAAGGACAGGTGTCTCAAGGCTCATCAGAAATCACGCTGATCTCCGCAAAGGAGACCTACAAGCAATGAAGACAAGGAAATTCCGTATCGCTGAGGTGATTTATGGCGGCCGTTAGGGAATGCTTGATTCTCGCGGCAGGGAACGGTAGCCGTATTGCTGCTCTGTCGGGCAGCGCTCCCAAACCTCTCGTATCCCTTTACGGCGCATCTCTTCTCGAACATATCCTGCTGTCGGCGCATGCCGCCGGAATTGAGAGGTTTGTGATCGTTGTCGGGTATCGTGCCGACGCAATCCGTCGCTGGTTTGCCAAGCAGCCGCTGGGAGACATTTCCGTTACCCTGGTTGAAAACCCCGAATACCACAAAGCGAACGGCGTCTCAGCACTCGCTGCCAGGGGATTGCTGAAGAAGCCCTTCATGCTTCTAATGGCGGATCACATCTTCGAACCGAAAACCGCCAAAGTGTTGCTGCAGCAGACTCTAGGAAACGACGAAGTCATCCTCGGAGTGGATTACAACATCGATCGCATCTTTGACTTGGAAGATGCAACTAAGGTTAAAGTCCAAGGAGCGGACATACTTGATATCGGAAAAGACCTTGTCCAGTACAACGCCTTGGATACTGGGATGTTTTTGTGCGGACCGTCGTTGTTCGAGCGGCTGGAATCCGCCAAGAAAAACGGTAACTGCTCACTGTCGGATGGCATGCGCAGATTGTGCCAGGAGGGCAAACTGAAAGCCTTTGACGTTGGCGACGGTCGCTGGCAGGACGTCGACACACCCGAAGCCTTTGCCTACACAGAAAGAATTTTTGAACGCGACTTTCTGGAAAACCCAATCCTGCAAAGGTTCGCCAATGTCTAAGGTCCCCTCACAAGCGCGAACTCTGTTTCGCCTCCTTGCAATCGTGGGAAGCGCCGGATTGCTTGTTTATCTGGTCCGGCATGCCGGAGCCAGCAATCTCTGGCAGAACCTCCTCAAGCTGGGCTGGGGCTTCCTTTTCGTCATAGCTCTTGCAGGTGTATCGCATCTTGCAAGGACTTGGGCTTGGCAAATGACGCTGGGCCAAAACCGGCACAAGATCTCATTTTCGAAGTTGGTCGGCCTTCGCCTCGGTGCTGAAGCCGCTGGGCAGCTTGGAATTCTGGGACAGACGTTTGGTGATTCCATCCGCGTCTCGCACCTAAATCGCAAAATGCAAATGGGCCATAGCCTCGCCTCAGTCACTCTTGATCGCGGACTTTATTTGGTTACCGGAATCATCGTCATCGTCAGTGGCCTCTTCGCTGCCCTACCGATGCTCTCGCTTTCTCATGCCTTGCGTTTTTACGCGGGACTGTTCGCCTTCGGTTCCATCACGTTTTTGTCTTTGACCTTGCTGGTTGTGAGAAAACGCTCGCCGGTGTTGTCTCAAGGAGCGCGTCTTATGGGGCGCATTCCGGCATTCAAAAACTGGATCGAGCAGAGACTGCACCTGATTCAGTCGATGGAGGGTGCCCTCTTCGATTTTCACCACAACACTCCCAGCTTGTTTTGGGGCAGTCTATTGCTGAACTTCGTGGGGCATTGCCTCGCAATACTGGAAGTGTGCTTGGTTCTTTGGCTGCTCGGGGCGCGCATCGGCTTCGTTGGCGCCATGATTATCGAATCCTTGACGAAGCTCGTGAATGCCATGGGAAGCTTTAATCCAGGAAATATTGGAACGTATGAGACCGGGAACATGCTGATCGGCAAAATGTTCAGCCTCAGCAGTGCAACTGGACTCGCATTAGCATTTGCGAGGCGTTTGCGTGCGCTCTTCTGGACCGCCGTCGGTTGCATTTGCCTGATCTTATTGACCCGCTCATCAAAGCGCACGAATCTCGGCAACATCAAGAAAAAGGCCGGGATGCAGGGTCTAGAGCCGGTTGCCGGCACTTCG
>DATFQQ010000023.1:0-5577 GCA_035264195.1 Candidatus Sulfotelmatobacter sp.
TAAAACTTCTTCGCCTCACCGTTGTTGTGGTCCAGTCGGCGTTCGATGAGTTCGCCAGTTTCCGTGTCCACCATAGCAATTTGCTGGAAGCGCGAATGAAAATCACACCCTATAATCAACATACTCGGCTCCTTTCCTTCCCAGTCTTGGTCAGTTATGCGCTGCCAAGTCTACTCGGCCTCGGGGAGGAGCCGACGTTGTTATCTAATCAATTTCACTCACTGACCGTCGAGAGAGCTATAATTCGCAAAGGGCGGAACATCGAGGTACCTGCGATGAAATCATCCTGGCGATCTGAAACTGGATATTTGGCATTGCGCTGGACCGAGGTCGGTCAACGTGATCAGTCTCCTCCATCCTGGATGAAGGAGTGTTCGGAAGCTCAAGGCGGTCACATCCCACCCCTTCCCGATTTTTTAGACCACAGCCCCTTTGGGGGAGTGTCCTGGTTCCAACCTGATCCCGCCGGACGCAATCAGGCGATCTTCCGCTGAACAACCTGTCCCCTGTTTTCGGCCCAAGAGCGGCTTCTGCCAACTGGCGAAACATCCTGATTTCACTCATCCACCATCAAGAAAAACATTTTCCTCTGGGTTAAAAGAGCGCTAACGCCGGGCCCCAGAGCCTTTGCCCTTTCAGGACACTCTTTGCGAATTTCGTGCGGGAGCACGAAGCTGCCGACAGCGCCAGCAGTCGCAACAGAAGTTGGGGTCAGATGAGAGCCAATGACCACATCTGAGGCAGCAGAACTCATCCCCTAGCGGCGTCAGCAGTCTGAAGTCGTTACCATCAACGCAATATGGACAACGTGGTTCGTCTGTGGCCATGCGGCGTCAACTTCTTTCGATAATACCTATCGGATCCGTCCTTCAAATGATTCTGCAATAGTTCTACACAGAAGAGATGATTGGGATGAAGACGATGCCACGGCATAACAGCGACCAGTGTGACCAGGACGGCCAACAAGAAGATCGGAAGGTATGACATATTACTTAACCTCCTTCCGCTATCCCTATCCTAGGCCCCGAATGTTGCGTGAGCGTTAAAAGTAGATGCGGATTGTTTTGTGATTCCAGTCACCAGTGTGCAACTCACACAAGTCGCTGGGGTTGCTCGTATGGTCTGATTGTTACGGGAATGTTAAGATAACGTCTGAGCAAACGCTCTTCCGCATCCCAGAGTCCAAGGGCCCCAATTCCATGACCGCCAGGCAGGTTCATCTGTGCGAAAGACTAAAACGCTTAGGGTTCACACGGGAACAACAAGTCAAGCTTTACGGATCACAATTTGAGTTGGTTGGAGATCCTCTCGTGATGAGCGACACCGTTGTGTTCTTCGACGCAGTCGAGCAAAAGTCTGGAGAACTCAGGCGCGTTCGTATCCCTTTGACTATTGTTAAGATGGCCGCACAGCAGGCCGAAGTGACTGTTCCTGCGTGATTTCGCGCCGTTTCGCACAGAGCACCACGCTTAAGTCTGACCTTCTTGAAGAGTATTCTGACTGATATGACGGATCGGGCGTGTCGAAGCCGGACTGTCCAAAGAAGAAACCTTCAATCTATCTCGACGAAGAGGCCGAACGAGCCACGAGGGAACGGCTTGCGGGAGTGCTCATGTTCCCAATGACACTCAAGCAAAATCAACCACTTACTCGTTTACTCCGTCTGGATCAAAACGACCATCATGGAGGATCTAGTCGAGATGCCGTCATCGACGCGGATCGAGGCACGGCGATCCTTGCGCATCTTGCCTGCGTAAGGGGTTAGAGTGCTGGGGCGTCTATCCCGAGAGCACACGCTTCAGGTACAGCCACGGACTGAAACGAGGTAATCGCGTGACGCCTTACAAATTCGCATTACTAACTATGCTCGGTGCTAGCGTTGCGCTGAGCGGCCAAAGCACGCCTCAAGCGGCGGATGCCACTAAGGTTGGCGATATTGAGGTTCCAACACTTGGGCCCGCACAAGATCCTCTTGGCATAAAGACCTCTGCAACGGAGTTTCCCTGTGGGGGACTCAGGCGTGTGGCGCATACAGCCACGACTCAAGGTGTCGCTCCACACTACTACGCTATTCCAATCGGAACACGTATGGAGAATCCAGCTTGGAAGGTCGACAAGGTTTGTACTAAATCGGGATGGATTTCGCAGCCAAAGCGCCGAGAGATCGACTTTACCAAATAGAATGCAGATTCACAGGTTCAGACCTCGCGCGCCTCAATCCCACAATCCGCCCGTCTTGGTGTCCCGAAAGTAAAAAGGCCGTGCCCCTTCTTCGTCGGGTGGTAGCGCGGCCTTTTTTCGCGTTTTCAATTGCGGTAATTCTACACCAGAGCAAAAAGCAAGCCCCAGTCCGGAGCCGGGGCTTGGCCACGAGGGGGAGTTAAGCAGAGGGCCGCCGGTGTCCGCCAGTTCGGGAAGGGTTTAACCCGAATTGGACGGCGACCCTTCTGTCGCGTGCCGAGCGTTGCACGTTTGGACCGAGCCGCACACTATCAAGAATGACAGGAATCTAGCGCCGACGGACCGTGCTACGTTAGGTGCGGCAAATCTATGAAAGTCGATACTGAGATTCGTGATTGGACTCTGTTGATTGTCGCGATGACTGGCTGGTATTTGTGTCGCTCTGCTTCTGGTTCCCCTGGGATAGTCACGCTGCGGTAAGTGAAGAAAGACGAACTCTGTGCGGCGTTCGGCTCCCCCTCTTCTTAGTTGAACGATGGGGCTATGGAAGCCCCGTTTTGGGTATGGTGGGCAGATGCTAGGCGGCAGTCAGGGAATCGTCAACGGCACCAAGGTAACGGGCCGCCGCTAGCGCTCGTCGCTTTTCCGATCCACTCGAACTAAGCCGTTCACAGTTTGCACAGTGGCAGATGAAGCTCGGGTCCGCCGGTAGCGATAAATGACTACAGCGCTCGCAATAGAAAGCGTCGACTACTTGCTTCAACAATTTGAATCCGTTTCCCTCAACACAGTAGGGGCAGCGAGGGTCGTCCGTCGCCATGGGTTCGCCAATGCTAGTGCGGAGATGTTAAGGCGTCAAGGACAAGCACCAATCTGAAAAAATATTAACTAGGCTTCTTCTCGAGGTTGAATAAAATCTACCGGACCGCTACTTGCACCTCGAATGAATAGGTCGTAGCTGGGGTAACAGGCAGAAAGTGGACAAGAGAGGGAAGCCATGAGTAAAGAGAATTCCGAAAAAGCGCGGGACTCAAAGCTAACTCTGAGTAATGACCAAATCAGCACCGAACGCACGTTCGGCAGGCGGTCGTTTCTGACTGCTGTGGGTTCCATTGTGGTCGGCGGTGCGGCGGCACTTGCGTTGGGCGACGCACTGGAAGCGGCTGCGCAGCAGCCGAGCGATCCAGATGCCAAGCCCACTGATCCGGATTCGAAAGACGCAAAAAAGCCGAGTGACCCAGACGCCAAGAAGAAGGTCAGCACCAAGAAGAAGAACGCGGATCCGGACGCGAAGAAGCCGAGCGATCCCGACGCAAAAAAGGGAAGCAAAAAGGGCAGCGATCCGGACGCCAAAAAGGCGAGTGACCCGGACCAGAAAAAGTAGGCCGGCGATCCCGACTTGGCACAAGCAAGTTGAAACAAGTCTATCTTCATGACGCAGGCGGTTTTGTGAGCTCCTACCCACCACGGTCCAAGCAGGTGGGTGACCGCATGGAAGCAGCGAGAGAACGAGCGCAGGCCCCGCTCGAATGGCTGATCCAGCCAATCACAACAGAGAGATTCTTCCAGGAATGCTGGGAGAAGAAGCCACTGGTGATCCAGCGCGATTGTGCGGAATACTATCACTCCCTATTGACACTTGATGAGGTCGACCGCGTTCTTACAACCTTGGATCTCCGCTACCCGAATGTTGTCCTGAAGAATGCGGCGCGGGAGATCCCGTCGGAAGATTACACGGTTCACGGCAGCAGTCTGGACGTGGCAAAGGTCTATCAACTTTTCTCCGAAGGGGCAACCGTAACGCTGGCATATTTGGACACAGTGATTCCGGCGCTGACGGCTTTCTGCCGCGCACTCGAGGCCGAATTCAGTCATCCTTTTCAGGCCAATGTTTATCTGACCCCACCGGGAAGTCAGGGAGCAAAAGTTCATTACGATACCCATGATGTTTTCGTGTTGCAGGTAACCGGTTCAAAGCGATGGACAATCCTTGGATCTCCCCTCGAACTGCCCCTCCGGAACCAGGACTTCGATCCTGCGGAGCATGACGCAGGCAGTCCCACGCTCGACTTCGAGCTGTGCGCCGGCGATGCGGCCTACATTCCGCGTGGTTGGGTGCACGAGGCGCGTTCCTCCGACAATGTCTCGTTGCATATCACCGTGGGCGTTTTAGTCTACACGTGGACCGATTTTCTTCTCGAATGTGTTGCCGATGCCTGTTTAAACGATGTAGCGTTTCGAAAATCGCTTCCGCCAGGGTTTGCCCGGAAGGACTTGCCTGG
The DNA here is from genome assembly GCA_035264195.1 of Candidatus Sulfotelmatobacter sp. Lineage (GTDB taxonomy): Bacteria > Acidobacteriota > Terriglobia > Terriglobales > Acidobacteriaceae > Sulfotelmatobacter. The sequence continues at coordinate 4,464 of DATFQQ010000023.1, forward strand.
GGAGCAAGCGCGCGCCGTTTTTGGCCGCTTACTGCAGCATCTTTCGGAGCGCGCCGCTCCAGACAAAGCCTTGGATCGCTTTAGAGACGAATTCCTTTCTTCCTGCCCGCCTTTGCTACGTGGACAAATGGCGCAGATCGCGGCGTTGGATCAATTGGCAACCGACAGCATCGTGGGGATAAGACCTCATCTAATCGCGCGCATCGAAACGAGTGAGAACTCCGTCTCAGTGCGTTGTTTCGGACGCAGAATTACATTCCCACTCGCTGTTGCTCCCGCCGTTCAGTTTGCTCTGGACTGCGACCGGTTTGCTATCCGGGATCTCCCTGGAGGTTTGGACGCTGCGGGCAAGCTCACGCTCGTTCGGCGTCTAATTCTGGAAGGATTGCTGGTCGCTCACTAAAACGCCGTCGCAGCAGTAATAACGTGATGTTTGACACACATCGAACCGTCTCCGGCGACAGAAACGTCAATTGTCGAAAAATCCGGATTACACTCACCGACCAGTAGTTGGCGCAGTTGCCGGACTTGCGTACCCTAGAAGCATGACGACGCAAGCTGAACTCTCACTCTTGAGGGATTTTTTCGGTGCTTACTTTCACGAAGACTGGAACTGCGACGCGGAAAACCCGGAAAGCGTCGTGAGAAGCTTCGTCGCGGAGGCCACTCCCGACGAGCGGACCGTGCTAGCTGACGCGATTGTGAAATACGCCGCTGGATTTGCGAGTGATAAGGAACTGGAGGAACGGCTCTACCGAGAGCTAGGCTGTTACTACATGCCTTCCGGCTCAGGAACGTCCGGCAAAGTTTGGCTGGAGCACATCGCGGAAGAGTTGCGATGAGGTTGCTCGCCGAGCATAAGAATTTCGAAAGTCCAAGCTGGCCCGAAACAAATTGACATTAGCCCTGCGTGTGCAAAACTCGACCACGCTGTTAAACGCAATTAGGCTCCGACGAGCGGACGGCTCGTGGGCATGCTCTTCATTGTCAGCGAGTGAATGTCCCCGCTGGCAGGGACAGCGGTGCTCTTCTTGCTGGATTAGCTGAATCTCTCGACGGAGCTTTTCAGTCCGTACCGCAATGGAGCTATCGTCCATGTGAGAATCCTAAGCCT
>DATFQQ010000024.1:0-2318 GCA_035264195.1 Candidatus Sulfotelmatobacter sp.
CGCCACGGCAAACCGACGCCGGTAGTGAAGGTATGGCGCTCGCCTGTAAGGGAGACGAGTTCGCCTGAAAGTTCCGACCTACTGCCAGAAAAGCAGGGGGTGCGGTCAAAGCAGCAGGTGACGAACAGATCGTTGCCCCCCCGAGTTGGATCTTGTCGCCAATGGGTAGCGAAATCTCATCGTCCCGCATTTTCAACAAGTTCCGTTCCAGTCTTCGCAGCGTTAATTGCTAGGTTAAGACCGCACTTGTGGGCCCGCGCTTAACAAGGAAAGATTAGGTTAACCATCTGCGGCAAGTTGTTGATTCCCCTGGCAAATAGGATTTCGCCAGGGACAGGGGTGCCGCCGCTCATCAATGCTGGTTTCGATCATCTATTGCTTGTCATAAACGGCGATACTTTTTAGCGGCTGCCCGTTTCTGTCGATGCCTGTGGTGGTGATTATTAGCATCGTCCCATCTGGGGACACCACAAAGGTACCGGTCGCCACTAGCTTCCCGGCTTTCAATCGATTGAAGATGAGCGTGTTAGCATCAACTCGCGTAAGAACGGTTGCATCATAGTCGGGGCTGACCGTGGCTGGATGGGGTTGTCCATCATAAGCGTGGATCACCACACCGGTACTCGCGTGCCCCTGCGCATCGATCACTTGGACAGTGTCCTTCACATTTTGCCCATCCTGTGTGATGTTCATAGTCACGCTCCTCGGCGCCGGACCAGCAATGTACTTCGATTTGTCAAGGTTCAGCTTCCACGACGTGCCGATCAGAGGATTACTTTGTGCAAACGTAAGCTGAGACGACGAGGCCATGGCCAATCCCAACAGCGTCATGTTGCTCAGAATGAATGTTGTACGTCGCATGATCTTCCTCCCCATCTAAGGGTTTGTCAGGAAATAAGTGTATCAACTTCTGGGTAAGAGGCGATAGTTCCAATCTCCATGGAACGCGTCTTTCTTGAGTTGGAGTTCGGCCATCTGTTGGTCGGAAACCTTGATCCCTGCTGGATAGGTATTCGAGTCCAAGGCACTCTTGACCTTCAAACCAGTTTTCGAAGTGGTAGCGGCGATCAGATTAATGATGACCTCATGGCTGATCAACGGCTTGCCTCGCCAGTTCTGACTGATGAAGGAAAACAGACGGTGTTCGATTTTGTTCCACTTGCTGGTCCCTGGTGGAAAGTGACAAACCGAAATTTCCAGGCCGGTCTCATCCGCGAACTGCTGCAATTCCCACTTCCACAGTCTTATCCGTGCCCCATTGCTGCCGCCGGAATCTGCCGTAATCAGTAATCGATGCGCCATGGGATAAGTGGGGCGACCCATCCACCGCCACCATCGGCGGATACTCTCCACCGCGAAGGTGGCCGTGTCGTGATCCACCCCCACACTCACCCAACCCACGTTCCGTCCCAGGTCGTATACCCCATACGGAGCCACTTTGCCTTTGCCCGGTTCACGAATTTCGAAATCGTGAACGCGCACTGGTTCAGGCTCCCCCTTGATTTGCCACTCCCGCCCGCCATTTTTGAAATCGCCTACCAATTCCTTTTTCTTTGTGTCCACCGATATGACAGGCTCGCCTTGCTTCAAATATCGTTGCGCCTTTCCGTTGATGTACTCAAACTGCTTATCCCGATCCGCATGCTGGCTTCCTTCCAAGGTCTTCTGATTGGCCTGCAGACTGTAGTCCAGCGCATGTAGCAACTCGGCCACAGTTTGGTAGCTGACGGCATGGCCTTCCCGCTGCAGTTCCTCTGCCAGTCGGCGCACGCTCTTACACGTCCAACGAAGGGGTGATTCCGGATCGCCACGAGTGGCTGGATCCAGCAGTAGATCGAGATCCTCCAGAAGGGCGGGGTCCTTGTCGGTGGTTCTCTTGCGCCCAGCGCCCTTGCGCCTGATTCGGGATTGTGCCGGCGGAATCTTGCGCGCACTCTTCCGCTGAGCCAGTTCCGTAATGCCTTCGGTGATGGCTCGCCGCGAGACTCCGGTTGCTCGTGCTACCGCCGAGACACCGCCGTATCCGATCGCTTCGCTCTCAGCGGCGGCGACCAAGCGCCGCATTCGCTCATCCAGAAAGGGCGACAGGGAACGGAATCGGCGCTGGATATCGCTGCCGGGCACCAGTTGCAGTATAAAACAAATCTACCCCAACTTGTTATACTTATTTTCTGACAATCCCTAAGTCCCATTGCCAATAGTATGTCATTGCTGCGGCCTGCCTGCGGCGGCCTCTTGGCACGCGAGCATAGTGCATGATCTGCGAGCACGCCGGAACTCTCGGACAGCAGCTGCTCGGTTCTTCAAAGCACACAAAC
>DATFQQ010000025.1:0-2936 GCA_035264195.1 Candidatus Sulfotelmatobacter sp.
GCGGGAGCAGGCAAGATCTGCTGCGGGGCCGCAAGATCCGGACCCAGGTGAATCTCGCGCCCGATCAGGAAGCACCACAACATCGCCAGCACCGTATACAGTCCCATGAAGCCGATCAGCGTGAACCACGCATTTCCGGCACCGACACGCGGCGAAGCTCCGTGCGCCGTTCGCATCAACCCGTAGATCAGCCACGGCTGCCGCCCGATTTCTGCGGTTACCCATCCCGCAGTGTTCGCAATGAACGGCAGGGGAGCGCAAAGCATTAGAATCCACAGCATCCATCGCGAGTCATACAGTTTCTTCCTCCAATAGAGCAATGTCGCCAGCACTTGCACTGCAATGAAAATCGTCCCCAGCCCCACCATCACGTGATAGCTGTAGTACAGCAGCGGAATCCGATCGGGCCACAAGTCTTCCGGAAAACTGTCTAGGCCCTTCACGTGCGCGCTCCATTTCCTGTAAGTCAGGAAGCTGAGCATTCCGGGTACTTCCAGCGGATTGTCGAGCCGCCGCTTCTCGACGTCAGGCTGCCCAAGAATCACGATCGGAGCGTTCTCCCGGCTCTGGAACAGCCCTTCCATCGCGGCCAGCCCAGGTTGCTGGTATTCGGCCATCATCTTTCCCTGCATGTCTCCAGTGGGAAAAAGCTGCAACAGGGAAGCGATCACGCCAACCAGCACGCCGGCCTTCACAAAAGTCCGTCCATAGACTTGGTTGCACTTGGTCAGCAGGTAGAAGGCCCCAACCGCGGCCATCGCGAAGCATCCTGTCTGCACGGCGCCGATCATGGTGTGCGCGTACTGCCACAATGCCCACTTGTTCAGCAGCAAGGCCCAGAACCCGGAAAGCAGAATTTCTCCTTGTGGTCCCAAGCTGTAGGCCACCGGCCGCTGCATCCACGCATTGGTCGCGACGATCAGGTAGCCCGACAGCCACGAACCCGCGAAAACCAGAAATGCCGCGCACCAATGCCCTAAGCGCCCCAGTTTCCTTTCGCCGAAAAGAAACAGTCCCAGAAAGCTCGACTCCAGAAAAAACGAAAATACTCCTTCCATGGCCAGGGTCTGCCCGATCACTCCCCCCGCAGACTTTGAAAACTCCGCCCAGTTGGTCCCGAATTGAAACTCCATCGGGATGCCCGTTACCACACCCGCTGCGAAGTTAATCCCAAAGATCTTCGCCCAGAACCGCGCCGCCTTGTTGTAGTGATCGTCACCTGTGCGCAGGGCTTTGGTCTTCAGATAGACCAGCAGAAGAGCCAGCCCCATCGTTAATTGCGGAAAGATGTAGTGGAAAGTGATGGTAAATGCGAAATGTAAGCGGTGCACATCGAGAGCTGGGCTCATCGCCACTCCTGATTCGGCTGGCCTTCCGCCGTTGACTGCCTACGCGGATCAGCTTACGGGAGGTTAGCCCTACCGCGTGCGTATGCCAACAGCAACCATCTTCGGAGACTGCCAGCCGCCACCGCGGTGACGGTGGTCACAACCTATACTCCTTCTTCGTCGATCCGGCAGACGCACCCCAAGAAGCCTCTTTTTGTGATTTTCAGTGAAGATCAGCCGCAGAACGCCGGCATTGAACTCGATTCGAATTTCCGAGGCTCACAATTTACGACCGGTGCTAACTGACTTCTTGATGATCACTTGCGGGCCGCGAGCGGGAGACGCTCGTATCAATGGCGGCCATTTTCCGGTGGGTGCGATTGCAGAATAGGAAGTATGGCCCCGGACTGGCTTTCGCGATTTCCTTCATTCGTTCAAAGGCATTGCCCAGGCCTTCGATGGACTCCAGCCACAACACCTCGGTATATCCGAATTTGCCGGAAAATATCTCATAGCTTGGGATTGGGGCGGCGGCCATGGCAATACCGATGCTATTGCGGGAAAGCGGCAGCGTCAATAACCTAGACAGGCTGCGTCTCTTAGACCGTATGTAGCTTCGGATTATTCTGGAGCGGGATAAACCCATAGCCGCTGCGCAACTCCTTCAGTCTCTTTAAAGGTGGCAGCGACGATTTCGGTTTCACGCCCGGTCGCTCATTGCTTCGGGTCTGGTGCCGTCTTGGCGCGTCAGGAGTTGACAAATCACGGGCCATCGCATCAATCGTCGCGCTATCATCCGAATTCCAGTTGCAGCAACTTAGCCTCGAGTTCTACTAGTTCCTAAGATCGCAGCACCAGCCGATGGAACACGAGCGCAGATTGGCCAACCACGGCACGTCAAGTTGGTTTCAAGCTTGTTCGTTAGTTTCTTTTGTCTGACTTTGTCATTCCTGGCAGCGTTCTTCGACGGGGGTAGGTGAGAGGCAGGAGCAAGAAAGCATCGACAATTTCTCGCTGCGACACGCGGCTCCTGCGGTATCGGAGATTTCGGCGTTCGTAATTGCTCCGAATGCTCCAAATGCTCCAGGAAAATTGCGATGAAGTGGGGCTCGAATTCGTGTTGCAAGCGCAGTAAAATCAAATGGCTAGCCAAGGATGCGCCCGTAGCTCAGCTGGATAGAGCAACTGCCTTCTAAGTCTTTCGGCACGAAGAATCAACAACTTACACCAACTGCTACGAAATGCCACGGAATGCTACAAGTTCTTCATCCGCGAGGATTTGAACGTGCTTGCTTAACTCCGGTAGCATTCGGTAGGGCTCAGTGGTGGGCACAAAACTAGGCACAGTCGAGTTGATTGCATAACAATGTCGGCTCCTCGACCCGAGTAAACTTTGGTTGTTCGACGACCAGAGGCTCGGGAGAAAGGAGCCGAACATCATGATTATAGGCGTAGATTATCACCCGGGCTTTCAGCAGATAGCGTTTTTGATAGAAGAAACGGGTGAGTACGAGGAACGACAGTTAAACCACACGGATGGAGAAGCGGAGCGATTCTACCGTGACCTGCAACAGAGAGGAATCAGTGTACGGATAGGAATGGAGGCTA
>DATFQQ010000026.1:0-5755 GCA_035264195.1 Candidatus Sulfotelmatobacter sp.
ATCGGGTCGGTCTTCAGCGTAGACTTTGCCGATCGCTTCCCAGCCAACGTCAATTCGGAGAGTGACCCCAAATGCACAGCGCTTGCGCCTGTGCCACTTCAGGACCTGCACTTCGGCCTTCCGCAAATCCCCTTTTGGCCACGGTGTGAGAGACATAAGCTGCGCGTCACTACACAACCGTTCCGTGTCCATGGCCGTCGAAAGCGTCGGCAATCCCGGGTCTGCAACTGCTGCCGTTCCAATGGAGTCTGGCGTCGCGAGGGTATTGTTGAGCTCAGCCATTTTTGCCACCTCCATCGTTTTGATCCAGGGCGCGCAAGCCCTCGTCCAGCATGATTCGGGCTCTTTCCAGACATCCCGTATTCCGGCTCATGACATCCCGCTTGGCTGCTTGCAAGTAGAGTGCTCCTCGATAAAAACCTAGCCGCCGGACGAAACGGGGGTGTTTGGCGATCAAGAAGTTGTCCAAGAACGTGCTCGACGCGTCGTTGAGGTCTCGAACTGAAGAGAGTTCTTTTAAGCTAAGCCGTTCGAGGGAAACAACGAATCGGGCGGCGTCGCGGCATGGATCAGCCGTGTCATAACCGTCCCAGTCGAGGGTCACAGTGCGCTTGCCTGAGAACAAGACCTGGTAGTGCGAATAGTCCCCGTGTCCTGCGCACCAGTTGTTTCCTTCCAGCATCGACGAAACACCCAATAGCCGTTGGAAGAGCTCTTCTGCCTTGTTGGCGAAAGGTACCTTTGCATCTACGATTTGGCGCAACCTGGATTCACACCGCCTAAGAAGCCGTCGGACCTTCATGACCTTGCCTTGCTGGGGAGCCAGCACTTGAAACCACATCAGCCAGCGCGCGCAGCGCGCTGCAGCCTCTCGACGTTCCGCAGGGCTGCCCGTAAGAAACACTTCTTTGGCAAGTTTGCCCACGACCTTTTCGTGAAGAAGTAATCGCAACGGCGGTATGTAGGCGAGCGGCTCGGGAATCGCGAATTCAGAATCTTTGTCCAGGCCGACTTCCCAGATTTTCCTCATGGCATCAAACACATCGAAACTTTCGCGCGAGTAAACTTTGCCAATGAGGTTGTGCCATCCGGTTTCGGTCGTGGCATTAATCTCGAAGGTGTACCTGCTCCCTTTATGCCAATTCAGCAAGCGGGTTCCAATGACCTTCAAGCGGCCCGACCGCCAGCGTGAAGCAATTGGGTAAAGGCATTTCGAAAGTTCCGCTGGGTCGAGCGCCGCGCGCAGCGTGGGCAGGTCCGGGTCACATTCCGCCGGCGGATGTGAATACTCTCTAGAAGCCATGTGTACCACCCTCAACTTGCGCATTGGTCAAGCAACGGCTCGCAAACTTCTTCCAAGCACTTTCGGTCGAACCCATTCGATGACACGGGAGGCATTTCGTTCCCAGGTGAAACCTTCTGCGGTCTTTCTGGCGTTTCTGCCCAGTTCTTCACGAAGTGCGTGGTCGCTTTGCAGTTCACAAAGACAGTTCAAAAGCCCCGCTTGATCGTCGGGCTCGTAAAGAAGTCCATTCGCGCGGTGGCGGATGATTTGCGGAATCTGTCCCGCGCCGCTGGCTACTACCGCTCGTCCCGCGGCCATGTATTCGAACAGTTTAAGAGGGGAATAATAGAAATTCTCCAACGCGGGACACGGTGCCACCGCCACATCCAATGTCTCCAGATAATCTCGGATCTCTTCGTGTGGAATGATTCCTGTGAACGTAACGGCATTTTGCAAGCCGGATTTGCGTGTTCTTTCTTGCAAGCTATCTCTCAGCGGACCGTCGCCTATCAGAAGCAGCCGCGACGATGGTTCCATTTTGTGGAAGTCCTCAAAAACGGAGAGGAGAAAATCAGCGCCGTGCCACGCTTTGAAACTTCCGACGAAGCCCAGGACAAACTTCTCCTTAGAGCCTACGGGGACTGCCTTGGTATTCGTCGTGAACCACTTCGCATCCACGGCGTTGGGAAGTACACGAATGCGCTCAGGAGCAACACCGGCTTCCTTCACTAAGTGCTTCCGAAGCGGATCGGAGACGACCATTAAAGGATCCGCGCCCTGCCACACGCGGCACTCCATCCAACGCGCCAGCCGCGGCCAAGTGAGTTTGTGTCTGTAGTGCTGCTGCTCGTAAACCAGCGGCGCATTTACTTCCAGCGCTAATGGCACGCGATAGCGTTTTGCCAGGCGGAGTCCTGTAATCCCCCAAAGGCTGTAACGCTCATAAATGAAATCGGGGGAGAAGCGGCGCAAGAGCGCCTCAGCCTTGCGGAAAAATGCCGCGTTGTGGAGCAGCCGGACGGCATCCGGAAAATGGCGCAGCGGACGGCAAAGAACTTTGTCGCCCTTTCGAATGGCGCTTCTCAGAGAGCGGTTCAAGTGCGTTATGCCGCAGGGAACTATCTTCGCCGTGGTCTGACACCCCACCCACTCAGGTCGGCTGACGCAACTCCCTAGAGCGGTAACTTCATGCCCGAGATTTCCCAGCGCGCGAATCATCGCGCGGACATGGACGGCCCCTCCCGTCTCGGCGGCCAAATCGATACTCGGGTCAAAGCACAAGTACAGAACCTTCACCGGGCTCCCTCGAGTTGAAAAAGTCCGAGCAACTCCGTCACACTTCGTTCCACAGAAAACTTTTTTGTAACTTTTGCGCAGGCGGCCGCGCCTAGTTTCTTTCGAAGGCACTCGTTCGAGAGCAGCCGGTCGAGCGCGTCAGCAAGCATCGCGGGATTACGCGGCTCGACGAGGATTCCATCGCGTCCCGACTCCACAAGTTCGGGAATCCCCGAAACGCCCGTAGACACAACAGGAAGTCCGCAGGCCATGGCTTCCAGCAAAACGGTGGGAATCCCATCGCGGTCGCCATCCTCGCTGATCACGCACGGCAGGGCAAATATCTCCGCTTGCCGATAAGCCTCACGGACGGCCTCTTGCGCGAGGGCCCCTCGGAACCTGACGATGTCCTGCAAATTCAGCAAATGAACCTGTGTCTTGAGCGACATTAGCAGCGGGCCCTTGCCTATAATTTCCAGCCGAAGGGATCGTCCGCGTTCTCGAAGGATTTGGCACGCGCGAATCAGGTCGCCAATTCCTTTCTTCTCGATGAGTCTGGCTACTGTCACAATCGCCGGAACAGGAAACTTCTCGATACTGGAATTTCCGTTTGAATAGATGCGCAGGTCCATTCCGTTGTAAACGCAATGTACCTTTTGGGATTCACCTGAATGAGTTAATTGCGCGAGGTGCCTGCGGTTATATTCGCTGATGGTCACTACAGCGCGCGCGTGCTTGATCTTGGCCCGCAGAAGCTTTGGTTTAGCGTCGAAGTAAATGTCTTTCGCGTGCGCCGTAAATGAGAACGGTATGCCTGTGAGATGATGCGTGAACATCGCAACGCTCGCAGGGGCGGTGGCGAAGTGCGCGTGCAGATGAGTGATTGCTTCGTGCGACAGAAGATCCGCGACATAACCAGCCTGAAGAAAACTTTGAAAGAAACTCCACCGCGGATTCAGCACGAATACCCGAAACAGGGTCATCAAATAACGCAGCGGATGGCGGCAAGCCGTTGCGAAATTGCCTCGCAAAACCCTCTTGTGATGTTTGGCTAGCGAAAGATAGGTTGCTTTCGCACGTACGCGATGCGAGTCGCCGTGCACCGGCTCGTTTTCCGGCTCTTTGGTCGAGAATATGCGGAGTGAGACGCCCCGCCGTTCAAGCGCGAGTACTTCCGTTAAGACAAAAGTCTGCGAAAGACGTGGCCACGTGCTAACGATGTATCCGAGTTTCGCTTTGGCCCCGCCCACTATACCAAGCTGTGGACGACATGCGGGCTGCGCTGAGGTGCTCGGCCAGCCGCTTTGCAGCTCTTCGGCTTCCGTTTGTGTCAATTGTCGATTCATAAGTTGGATAGTCTGTTTGCTCCAGGCCGATCATGAATTTGTCCGCAATCTTCTTGGGAGAAAGCTCTCCTGGCTGGATTACGTCGACGAGACCGTGTTCGGCAAATAATCGCGCGCGCGTTTGCTGCTCCGCGCTGGGTCCTGATCGTGGAATCACCAGCCCCTTCTTCCGCAGTCGCAACAGCTGATAGAGAGAGTTGTAGCCCGCCATCGTGACCACCAAATCTGCAGCGTTCATGTAGCTCAAATGGTCGTCCACGTGGACAAGAATTCGAGCCTTCAATCCCTTCGTCAGTTCGCGAAGGTGCTCGCGTTGACCGCCCTCCATCAAGGGTCCCGTTATAAAGATGGCCTCGATTCCTGAGTTCTCGCCAAGCAGTCTCAGCGCCTTCATGCACTCCTGCATCATTGGGAATGCGTCTGCTCCGCCGCCTCCGGTTACTACCAACAACTTATTCTCTACCTGGAGTTCGCAGCGCATCTCGCTTTGGCTTTTGTACGGCTCGTGCTCGCACACGTATCCGACGTACCGCAATTTCTCCTCGAACTCGCCATCCAGTCCGTAGTGCGCTCCCGTGTCGAAGATCTCCTTGCGCCCGTAAATAAGAATCTCGTCGTAGTACCTGCGGATCGCTTCATACGTTCCGTCGCGTTCCCAAAGGCTCCGAGTGACTTCCGGGGCGTCCAAAATATCCCGGAGTCCCAACACGATGGTTGGTGCATCACTTCTCCGCTTCAGCATTTGCAAAGACGGAAGCAATTCTCCCCAGATCCCGACGGGAACATGATCTACGAGCAAGACTTGCGGGTGAAAAACGCGGACAGCTTCTTGAATCGTCGCCACGCGCAGAGCCTTCGTTTTTTCCAGCCCGATTCGCAGCCGCAAGGGAAGCCACACGCCCGTGTTGCGCTTGATCACCGAAGGAAGCTTGATAAAGTCCACGCCCACGGGCAGCTTGAATACCGCTCCCGAGGGACAACCGATCATCATCAACACACTCGAGTCTGGAACCTGGCTGGCCACAACCGAAGCGATCGTCGTGTTCCTTCTCAAATGCCCTAGCCCAAAACCGTCGTGAGAATAAGTCATAACGCACGTGGAATTGCCGCCCGCATCGAAGTAACTCATATGGTCCCTACCCCGATTCCACTCGCCTGAAACAGGCTGGGTCGCTGGCTCAAGAAAACGCCGGTCATTGGGCGCGCCTCTATTCAATTTTCTGGTCTTGCCAAAGGAAACCCACCTGACGGTCTAACGGCCCGGTGAGTCTTGTAAACACTTCATGAGAGCTGGGTAAATGCGGCGTTACAATGAGTTCACGCTAGGAGCATGCACGCACCGTGTCAATTACCGTGGCGGCTAACCGCGCAGGTTAGTACGTCAAACTGGTCACAAGCGGCTCGAAAAATCAAAACGTGGGAGCTGAACTTGCCGGTCAGATTACGTGCGGTAGGCCGATTCTGTAGTGCCTGTCGTTAAGCCGGTTCATAATGAAACTACTCGCCAACGTTATCGTGAACCGTCTGGCAGGAACGTGGGGAATGGAATCAAGATACCTTATGGGATGGAGCGGGAGAAACTGTGGGCAATGAGGGTCTCTGCTCGCCCTAAAAGACTTTACAAAGGACTCTGGCAACAATTTTTCACATGCCAACAGCCCTTCGAAGCGGGCGTCTTTAACCTTGCGCCCGCATCGCGAATCAGGCTTCGTTTCATTCATCAGGGAACATTTTCGGAGGAGAGACTCCGATCCTGCCATCGTTCGAGAGCGTTGTACGCCGACAGGTTCGCTTGCAACGCGAACTTTTCGTGTGGCGCCTTCTCTTCGCCGTCGTTGCGGCAGGGGCA
>DATFQQ010000027.1:0-2164 GCA_035264195.1 Candidatus Sulfotelmatobacter sp.
ACGGCTTTGCTTTCAGAGATTTGGGATTTGGCAATTTCCTCAGAGGTATCGCCGCCCCAAATCCGAACTCAGAGTGGACACAATTCGCGCCCAAGACCGACGGCCAGCAGCAGGTATTGACGGCGCGGAATGCGGCTATGATACCGCCACAGTGTCCCACCACCGAGGCGGGCCAGCTAGACGCGAACAAGAAGCCGATCCCGTATTTCCAGAAGGCGTTCTTTCACAATGGCTATGCGAAGAGCCTGAAGCAGCTCGTCCATTTCTACAATACGCGTGACGTGTTTCCGTTCAACGTCATGTCTGGAAACTGTCCGGCAGGAACTACGGAAAAAGTTAACTGCTGGCCCATGGCCGAGGTGGCGAATAACATCGATATGACAATCGGTAACCTCGGTTTGAACGATCAGCAGGAGAACCAGCTTGTGGCCTTCCTGCAAACGCTGACAGACGGTTTCACCACACCGTACCCTGACATCGATAAATTTACGGGGGCGTGCATGACCGGCGGGTCGGCAGCGACTCAAGGTAATGACTTCCTTATCGCGGCACCCAGCCCTCTCCCTGCCTGCGCGTCCCATATCTGTGGTGTCCCTCCGTTGCCGGGTCCGAAGCCTATTCCGTGAGGTTGGATCAGCGACGGCGGATGAAAGGTGGTGGAGTCGAGCGAGAGATGGACGCGTGGAATCGCGCACGATTCCACGCGTCTTTAGCATCGTCTTTCGAACGGATAGCAACTGGAAGGTCGGTTGATGAATAGACTGTTTGTGAAACTGGCGAGCGCGGCCGCAGTCGGTATTCTGCTCTCCTGCAGTCCTACCGTCACTCAGCAACCTTCGGAGACCACTCAGCTCGCCTCATCCGAGAGTGCGCAGCTACCTTCTTCCGAGAAGAAAGCGGCGCGGCTCGAGATCACCAAAGAGCCGGCGCTTGAAATAGCTCTCGATGACTTCGCCATTGTCAGGTGGACCACGAAAAACCCGGGAGGGACGGACGTTCATTACGGAGTCGTGCATTATGGTACTGATTCCAAGGAGCTGAGCCAGACGGCGAAATCTCCCATACGGATCAACCGGGGCCATCCGGAGACGATTTTCCGCGTGCGCATGCCCGGTCTGAAGCCGCAGACGACCTATTACTACAAGGTGAACTCGACCGATAGCAATGAAAAGAGTGATGGTGTGGAAAGCTCTGTTAAGCAGTTCACCACACCCGCCCCCGGCGAGCGAATCGTAGGTTACCCTCCACAACCTGCGCAGCCTGAGTAGTGGCTACTGATGCGACCGCTGGGCCCATTCAGCGTCACGCTATTGTCGACATTTCGACACACTCCGATATATCGACACTATGTCTAGGTGCGCGAGACCGGATATCAAAAACTACCTGCCCATTCCGAACCGGTTCTTTAACTCTGTTTCTCAGGTTTTACGCGCTCAGATTGATCGACGCCTCCAAAAGAGTCAAACTCCTAGCCGAGTTGGCTCGATGGTTGCTGCTTTGTGGGGCAACTGATCACTTCAGATGGCTATTCTCGTTTCGTTAGACGTTCGCAATGTCAGCGGTCGAGGGGAGATTTCTCCGGCGTTCCGACCCTGCGTTCGGCATACTATCTACAAAACTCCATGCTCATCAGAACTAAAAATTTAGGAGGCCCAGAATGGATAAGCCTTATAAGCTTCCCGACTTACCGTATGACTACGCGGCGCTCGAACCGCATTACACGGCGCGGCTCCTCGAGCTTCATCACGACAAACACCATGCGGGCTACGTCGCCGGCGCGAACACGACGCTCGAGAAACTGGCCGAAGCTCGGCAAAAATGTGATTTCGCGACCATCAACCAGTTGCAAAAAAACCTCGCCTTTCATCTCTCCGGACATGTATTGCACTCGCTCTTCTGGCATAACATGAGTCCTCACGGTGGCGGCGAGCCCGAAGGTGAGCTGGCCGATGCCATCAAGGAATCGTTCGGCTCAGTAGCCAACCTCAAGGGTCAGCTCAATGAGGCGGCACTCAACATCCAAGGCTCGGGCTGGGGCACGCTTGCGTGGGAGCCGGTCGCTAAACGACTCGTGACCGAGCAGGTGTACGATCACCAGGGCAACATCGGCAACGGTACCGTGCCCCTTCTCGTCCTCGACATGTGGGAGCACGCCTACTACCTG
>DATFQQ010000028.1:0-2700 GCA_035264195.1 Candidatus Sulfotelmatobacter sp.
TGCATGGTTTCGATTGCATGGTGTGGCGCGTTGTATGGCGGAGCGCCGGATTCAAATGATTTCTTAAACTCGTCCATTCGTTCCTGAAGAGTTGCCATTGTGTTTCCCCTTCTTATTGATGTGAGAAAAGACGTCCAAACTCGGGTGTGCCAGGCACAGCAAGTATTTGTACGATGCACTCGGAATTAGCAGCAAACCTCGGCATCGGTGATTTCCGTACTGTCCGATATTGTTGCCGCAATATCTGTGAGCGCGGGGTAGTCCACGTACCCTCTGGCCCCTACCGCCATAAAACGTGGACCGATCGTATCGATTTAGGGGGGCCCTGAGCTCGAATCGCCTCGGCAGATCGGGGTTCGCGATAAAGAGCCGGCCGAACGCCACCGCGTCAACTGTGCCCTGATCGATTGCCTGGGTAGCTGATTCATAACTGAATCCGCCGGCTCCAATCAGGACACCCGGAAACCATGGCCGAAACAGAGCGGCAGTCGGAGCTGCACCGGGAGCCTTCGACCGAACGGTCTGCCGTTCACCCTGATTGCCGCGGGTGCGGGCCTCGATTGAATGGACGTAAGCAATTTTCTGGGCCCCGAGCCTCGAGATCACTCGACTGAAAAGGGCTAGGGGATCAGAATCCTGCATGTCATTAAAAGTGCCGAAGGGAGAGAGGCGGACTCCTACTCGATCTGAGCCGAAGACGGAACTCGCAGCTTCCAGCACTTCAAAGAGAAAGCGGGATCTGTTGTCGATCGAGCCACCGTAAGCATCCGTTCGTTGATTTGTGCCATCGCACAAGAATTGATCGAGCAGATAACCATTGGCAGCGTGCAATTCGACACCGTCGAAACCAGAGGCAAGCGCATTGCGTGCACCGTCACGATACTCATCAACCAGCGCAGGAATTTGCGGGAACTCGATTTCGCGGGGCAGCTCGAAGGGGACGTCTTCCCATGAAGCCGTGTGGGCCTTTCCTCGCGGCCTGATCGGCGAAGGCGCCCACGGAGGTCCACCGTCGGGCTGATGCGAGCTGTGAGAGATTCGACCGACATGCCACAACTGAAGGAAGATCAGGCCCCCCTTCTTATGCACTACATCGGTCACCAAGCGCCACCCTTCGACTTGCTCTGGCGAATGAATGCCAGGTGTAGCCGGATAACCCTGACCTCGCTGCGATATCTGAGTCGCTTCGGAAATGATGAGGCCGCCAGCGCTGGCTCGCTGTCCGTAGTAGAGTGCGTTCATCTCTCCGGGGACGTTGGCTGGTTGGCGCGCCCGCATTCGCGTTAAAGGGGCCATAACCACGCGGTGGGAAAGCTTGATTGCTCCATCAGCGAGTGGTGACAACAAAGAAGAAGAAACAAAACCCATGAACTCAGCGCTCCAAGTGAACCGATTGGGCGCGCCGTATACTTGCCGGTTGCCCTATCTGTCCGTACTTAGCAATGTTGGAACGACCAGTCAAGAATTAAATTTGACCACCTGTTGAACATTGCAGAAGCAGGTGTTATATAATCACAGAGTATGACTGTTCGTTCCAGCGACACCAATGGCAGGCATTAAACAGTTTGACCGGGATGAAGCTCTTGACCGCGCCATGGCGACATTCTGGACTCGGGGCTACGAAGCGACGTCGATCGACGACTTGGTCGCAGCGACAGGTATTGGTCGTGGCAGCCTCTACGGCACCTTCGGCGATAAACAACAGCTGTTCCTGATGGCGCTCGATCGTTACTGGGATACCATCAATCAGGATTTGACGGCGCAACTCTCAGATCCCGATCCTCGACGCGCCCTCGAACGAATGTTCGAAGCGCTCATCCGACGCCTTAGTGATCCGAAATTTCCACGCGGATGCCTAATTACTAACACCTCGATCGACTCATGTTCTTTGGGTGATGAAGTCGCCCGCAAGATCTCCGAGCGCATGGGCGAACAGGAGACCGGGATCTATCGCGTCCTTCGAAAGGCCCAGGTCTCCGGCGTGCTGAATCCCGCCCTCGATGCGAGAGCACTCGCGCGATTTTTCCTCGGCGTGGCATGGGGCATCAACGCGGTGAACCGTACGGTGGCCGATCCGGAGATGCTCAGAGACATGGTCCGAGTCGCGATGACCGTGTGGGACGGCTCGAATGCGAGTCATCCCCGTGATTCAACGATAAAGCCTCGCCATCGCCGCGAGCATCCTCTCCCGTAGCAGGACGGGCCAAGATTAACCTGATAAATGGGACCATTTGCCGATAGCCCATTTGCCGCATTGACGATCGTTGTCGCGCCGGCGAGGGGGAAAGGGAAAAGAAAACTGCGGGGAATTTTCGCGCCGCCCCGCTCGGCGGAATGATGTGGAACTTAGAATGGCGTGCCCCGCCGTCGATCAGGAAGTCTGGCCCGACGACGTACGCAGAATCGTCCGACGCGAGGTAAACTGCCAGCTTCGCGATTTCCACCGGATCGGCCAGCCGCTTGCTCGGATTGTTTGTCCGCAGCAACCCCTTGACCGCATCGCCCTGCTCTTCGCCTGGGAAACGACCGAACATCGCCGTGTCAGTCGGGCCTGGGCTTAGGGTGTTCACGCGAATCCCGCGGTCCACGAGCTCGGAGCTGAGGATCCGAGCGAGATTGACGACTGCGGCCTTGCAGGGCGAGACGGTCGAGGTCGTCGGCCATCCCCTTCGCGCAGTAACGGACGCATTGATGATGACA
>DATFQQ010000029.1:0-9775 GCA_035264195.1 Candidatus Sulfotelmatobacter sp.
CAGGAGATTTCCCGCGGCCGTCTGGATTACCGCGTGGATGTCAGTGCTGCCGATGAGATCGGTGACTTCGTGCGGTAGTTCAACCAGATGGCGGAGGAACTCGAGGCCAACCGCCGTCAACTCGAGAGCTCAACGCGGGAACTGGCCGGGGCCAATACCGAGCTTGACCAGCGGCGCCGCCAGATGGAAACGATTCTGGAAAGCATTCCGACTGGAGTCCTTTCGCTCGATGCCAACCTTCGCGTTACGCATACCAATCAAGCGCTGCTTCGCATCTTTCATCCCGATGGACGGCACGAAGAGGGCTTTCCGATTAGTCGGGGAGCCTCGCTCACGGAGATTTTTCCGTCCGACGTTGTCGAAGATTTCGAACCGCTGCTCCGTCGTGCCGACCGCATGGGACTCACGACGAGCCAGATGGAAATGCCGCTCCCGCACGGCTCGTTGAACGTTGCGGTCACGGTGGCTCCGCTCCGTCATCAGGGGGAGCGTGCGGGATACGTTGTAGTCTTCGAGGATCTGTCGGATCTGCTAAAGGCGCAGAAGCAGGCGGCATGGCGCGAAGTCGCGCGCCGTGTAGCTCATGAGATCAAGAATCCATTGACACCGATTGCGCTGTCTGCCGAAAGAATTCAGCGGCATCTCGACCGCGGCACTCCCAGCGATTCCTCGTCGGTGGGGATTGTTCGATCTTGCGCCGACACGATTGCCCGGGCGGTGGAGACGGTCCGGCGATTGGTTGACGAGTTCTCAACCTTGGCACGCTTCCCAGTGGCGAAACCGCAGCCTATCGATATTAACGAGATCATCGAGAACGCTTTATCGATGTTCGACGGACGTCTCGATGGAATCACCTTGCATAAATCGCTGGCCCCCGACCTTCCCAAGGTGTTAGCGGACGATGACTCGATCAAACGTGCCGTGGCCAACCTGGTCGATAATGCCGCCGAAGCCTCGCAAAATTCTTTGGTGCGTGAAATTGCAATTTCCACCGCTCTGGTGGCCACTCGCGACGCGGTTGAGATCATTGTCGCCGATACTGGCCAAGGCGTAACCCACGACGTCAAAGAGAAACTTTTCCTGCCTTATTTCTCTACCAAGAAACGCGGCACCGGACTGGGACTTGCGATTGTGAGTCGCATTGTAGAAGATCACCATGGATCGATTCGGGTGGAGGAGAACCATCCGGTGGGGGCTCGTTTCATCGTAGAGCTTCCCGTCGTGCCGGAGGCGGTGCCGGCCGCGGTCCTCTCGAAACATGCATAACATTCTGATCGTTGATGACGAAGCCGGCATTCGTGATTCACTGGCCGGCATTCTGACGGACGAGGGCTACGCGGCGTCCTCGGTCGAGAGCGGCGAGGCATGTCTCGAACTCCTGCGCAAAAGCGCATTCGATGTCGTTCTGCTCGACATATGGCTTCCGGGCATCGACGGCATGGAGACGCTCGCCAAGATTCGGGAGTTCGAGAATCCGCCCGAAGTGGTCATGATCTCCGGACACGGCAACATCGAGACCGCAGTGCGCGCTACGAAACTGGGCGCCTACGATTTCCTCGAAAAACCCTTGAGCATTGAAAAGACTTTGATCGTCGTGAAAAACGCGATCGAGTCTCAGAAACTGCACCGCGAGAATGTAGACCTCAAGAAACAGCTTCAGGCGAAGAGCATTATCGTTGGTGACAGTATTCCAATGAAGGCGCTGCGTCAGCAGATCGGCCTGATGGCGCCGACCAATGGCCGAGTGCTGATTTACGGCGAGTCGGGGACCGGAAAAGAACTTGTCGCTCATGCGATTCACTCTCAAAGCCTGCGCAAGGATGAGACTTTCGTCGAAGTCAACTGCGCTGCAATCCCCGAAGATCTGATCGAGAGCGAACTCTTTGGACACTACAAAGGATCCTTCCCCGGAGCAGCCAGTGACAAGGAAGGCAAGTTCCAGCGAGCTCACGGAGGCACCCTCTTTCTCGATGAAGTCGGTGACATGAGCCTGAAGACGCAGTCAAAGGTGCTGCGCACGCTGGAAGAGCAGCGTTTTACACCCGTGGGCAGCGATGAGACGATCACAGTCGATGTGCGCGTGATTGCGTCGACGAACAAGGACTTGGAAGAAGAAATCTCGCGGGGCAATTTTCGCGAAGATCTTTTTTACCGGCTCAACGTGATTCCATTCTTTGTGCCGCCTCTGCGCGAACGCAAGGAAGATATTCCATTGTTTACGCGGCACTTCCTGAAAGAACTCGCGGCGACCTACGGACGCCGTCCGCGCGAAATTACCGACGATGCCATCGAAGTGCTGATGCGCTATTCCTGGCCGGGTAACGTGCGCGAACTGCGCAACGTGATCGAGCGGATTGTGATCATGAATCCGACCACGACGCGGTTCGACGCGAAGCATCTTCCGCCGCTGGTGTATCGGGATGGCGGGCGGCGCGCTCCCAAGAGCGAATTCTCTACGCTGCATCAGGCGCGGGATGCGTATGAGCGCGATTACAT
Organism: Candidatus Sulfotelmatobacter sp.; assembly: GCA_035264195.1. Lineage (GTDB taxonomy): Bacteria > Acidobacteriota > Terriglobia > Terriglobales > Acidobacteriaceae > Sulfotelmatobacter. The sequence goes on from DATFQQ010000029.1 coordinate 2,497, forward strand.
CCTTAAGAAGCTCGATGAGACGCACGGGAATGTAACTCGTGCGGCTGAGGTGTTGGGCCTCGAACGGAGTCATCTTTACCGGAAGATGAAGGCTTTGGGAATTGCGGCGAAAGAATAAGCTACCGCTTCACCATGTGAATCTCAGTCCCGTTCTTGCGGAACTTCACTTCGTCCATCAACTGATTGATCAGGAAAATGCCGCGACCGTGGTTGGAATAAAGATTCTCGCCGACAGTGCAGGTGGGAATTGTGCCGGGATCGAATCCCTCGCCAGGATCGCGCACGATAATCAGTACTCCGCGCTCGTCGTCACACGCGACGAGACATTCGACTGTCTTGGTAGGATCTTCTTTTGCGCCGTGAACCACGGCATTGGCCAGCGCTTCCTGCAATGAGAGCTCGATAGCGTCTTCTTTGCCATTCACGCATTTCATCTCGCGAACCGCTTGCATAATCTGCTCGACGACGGGGTCAACAGCCTTGCGGTCGGCGGCAAGCGCAACTCGTACTCGTACCTTCAGCTTCTCCGGATCGAAGTCGTATTCCGGGAAGTGTTCCTCGGCAGAATCCCCAGCTGGCATGTTCTCGGCTCTTTCTACCCCATCCCGCATGCAGGTTCGCGGCTCTCTAGATTCTAGCGAGAAAAAGTGAGAGTCGGCAACGAGTGAATGGCCTATACCATAACATGGTCTATTCGTCTGGAAGATCTGGACTTTCCACTTCCTCCGCCATCTCTTGCGGACGTTGCAGCATGCGATGCTCCAGTTGACGGCGCCAGTCAAGCTCTTCGACGAAGTGGCGGGAATCACGCCAGCCGGGCTCGGCCTTGACATAGAGTTCGAGGAACACCTTCGTTCCGAGCATGCGTTCGATTTGCAGCCGAGCTGCAGTACCAATCTTCTTGAGCATCTGCCCGCCCTTGCCTACCAGAATCCCTTTCTGCCCTTCGCGCTCGCAATAGAGCGTGGCCGCGATCCGGGTAAGGCGCTTCCCTTCCTCGAAGCTGTCGACGATCACCGTGGTGGCGTAAGGAAGCTCCTCGCTTGTGTTGAGAAGGACCTGCTCGCGGATAATCTCAGCAGCCATAAAGCGAGCCGGCTGATCAGTGATTTCATCTTCGGGGAAGTATGCCGGCCCGGCGGGGAGAGTCGAAAGGATCATTCGTAGCAAATCGTCGAGCCCCTTGCGCTTGAGAGCGGAGATCGGGATCACCTCGGCAAAGGCATAGAGTTTGCGGTATTCCTCGATCATGGGCAGCAGCTTCGATTTTTCGCGAATCAGATCGATCTTGTTGAGGATCAGAAAGGCTTTGGCCTTCGACTGCTTGACCAGATCGAGCGCGAACTGATCGCGCGGATCGAGCTTGTGCGTCACGTCGATGATCACCAGCACAAGATCGCAGCCTTCGAGCGCCTCACGGACTTCCACCATCATCTTCCGTCCGAGAGAACTGTCGGGCTTGTGTACGCCGGGCGTGTCGATGAGCACAATCTGGCCGCCATCTTTGCCTTTGCGCTTGGGAACATGAACCACGCCTTGAATGCGGTTGCGCGTGGTCTGGGGTTTGGGCGAAATAATCGCCAATTTTTCCCCCACGAGTGCATTGAGCAACGTGGACTTGCCCGCGTTGGGGCGGCCGAGGATGCAGACGAATCCGGAACGGAATGGCATGGAAAAGGCGGACCTCAGACCATTTTAGCTTTTGATGTAGTCCACGCGGTGTCATCCTGATGGCCTGCGTTTTTGCAGGCCGGAGGACCTATGCAGTCTCCGGCCTCATGAGCACCGCAGGCAGAGTTGCATGGGTCCCCCGGCGCCAAAAAACGGCGCCATCAGGATGACAAAAGCGGAATGGTATACAGAAATTCCTAGATCGATCTAGATCTTAGACCTCTGACTTTAGCGCAAAGACCGCGATTGTGCCGAGGTCTGAGGTCCGAGGTCTGACGCCTGACTATATCAGCTTTAGCTGGCGTGGCTGCACGGCGGACACTCGCACGCGCTCGACCTTGCGGTCGGTGGATTCCAGGACTTCGAAGCGGAGGCCTTCGTCTTCTACCGCTTCGCCTTTACGCGGAATTCTTCCAGCAAGTTCGCTCACCAACCCCGCAATGGTTGCGGACTCTTTTCCCTCGGGCTTGGTGCCGAAGAGTTCGTCGAGGCGGTCGACATCCATGCCACCGGCAACAATAAATCCGCGGTCGCCGTCACGAACGATTTCGGGTTTGTCGCGCTCGTCGCGGATCTCACCGACGATCTCTTCCACCAGGTCTTCGATCGTGACTAGTCCCGCCACCCCGCCGTACTCGTCGACCACGATGGCCATGCGGACGTTCTGCTTCTGCATCTCGCGGAGCAGGTCGCTGCCAAGCTTGCTTTCGGGGACAAAGTAAACATCGCGCCGCATGATGGAATCGAGGTTGCGCACGTGCGCTTCCGTATCGGGCACCTGCAGCACATCTGCGGTGTAGACGATTCCCTTGATGTTGTGGATGCTGTTCTCATAAACCGGCACTCGTGAGTAGTGCTTGGCGCGCAGCATCTCGATGAACTGCTCGACCGTGGTGCTGGTAGGAACCGCAAACATCACCGGGCGTGGCTTCATCGCCTCGCGCACCGTCTTGCCACTGAACTCGACTACGGATTGAATCAGGTCGCGGTCGCCCTCTTGAATAATGCCCTCTTCCTGCCCAGCCTCGATGAGCGCGTCCACAGCCTCGGCGTTCGTCTCGGGCTGTTCGGTTGTGTTCTCGCGAGTAAGTGTAACCACGGACTGCAGGAATCCCACAACGACAGTCACCGGCATGACGAGATAGATGAGCCCCTTCAAAAGCAACACCCACTGCCGCAGCCATTCGCCCTTGGTGCGTGAGAAGAACAGGAACGGTAAGAACCGATTACAGACGATGACAATTAACAGCAGGCTGATCGCGGCCTGCGCGATGTCGTAGATATTCCAATCCGGATCATGAAAGATAGCATACCCAATCAGCAGCGCGATGGCGGCGACGGTCAACTGTTTGAGTACCGCCATCGAGAGCGAGGCGCGGCTGCGGCTGACCTTAAGCGCAGGTTCGATCTTCTGCTCAAATGCGTCGATGTTGTCCTGGAACTCGCGGGAAAGAAACCGGCCGGCTTCCTGGTAGACGCGATCGACGTACGAGACCAGGGTCAGCAGTCCGATCAGCAGCAACAACGCGAAAAAGACGGCGAAGGTCATGCCGTCCTCGGAGTTCTCCTCGAACGCGCGATGCCGCGTTGGAGATCAACGGAGTCTGCCCGGCCGGATTCGGCACGCTCGGTAAGGGATAACGGCAGACCTAAGACCCGGCGGAGGCTGGCTTCCTTGCTCGCCATCTCTCCATTATCGCGCTCATGGTCGAACCCCGCCAAATGCAGGATGCCGTGGAGAACAAGAACCTTCACCTCCCGGGCGCCGGAATGGCCCAGGCGACGCGCATTGTCAAGGGCAATCTCAGCAGAGATGGCAATTTCGCCAGCGAACACCCTGCGGCGGCCATTCGGAGAAGATTCCGAGGGAAATGACAGGACGTCTGTAGGCTTGTTCTTGCCGCGGAAGCGCTGGTTCAGCGAGCGCATTTCGCCGCTGCCGGTGACCAGGACGTCGACAGTGCCTTTGATTCGCGCAGCTTTCCGCGCCCGCAGCACGAACCGATTGAGCGACTCCGAACTCAGGCCCGCGACTTTCTTTTTGAAGATCACCAAGGCGATCGCCTCGTCTCTCTCCCCAGCTTGCCGGATCTAGAAATGCAACAGGAGGGCGACTGGCCCTCCTGCGGACTTCCAGAACTCTATTCCTCAGAGTCAGCCGAAGCAGCATTCGCCTCGGCGGCTTGCTTCTCCGGTGTGGATGCCGCTTCGGGTACTTTCGGTTCGGCCAGCAAGAGCATCTGCTGCTCCGCTACGCGAACCTTGTGCTCGTCATAGGCACGCACAATTCGCTGCACCAGATGATGTCGAACGACATCGCCTTCGTCGAAATGTACAAAGGCCAGTCCATCTACTTTTTGAAGCACATCAATCGCTTCGAGCAGGCCACTGCGGCGCGCATTCGGCAGGTCGATCTGCGTGATATCGCCCGTAATTACCGCCTTCGAATTAAATCCGAGACGCGTGACGAACATCTTCATCTGCTCGGAGGTCGTGTTTTGCGCCTCGTCGAGGATGACAAACGAGTCATTCAAAGTACGGCCACGCATAAACGCGATCGGAGCAATCTCGATGACGTTCTTTTCCAGATAGCGATCGACCTTCTCCGGGTCGAGCATGTCATAGAGCGCGTCGTACAAAGGGCGGAGGTACGGGTCGATCTTGTCCTGCAACGTACCCGGCAGGAACCCAAGCCGCTCTCCCGCTTCGACCGCTGGCCGCGCCAGGATGATTCGGTTCACGCGCTTAGCCAGCAACGCGGAAATCGCCATGGCGACGGCAAGATAGGTCTTCCCGGTTCCTGCCGGGCCGACGCCGAAAACCATGTCGTGCTTCTCAATGGCTTCGAGATATCGTCGCTGGTTGCTGCTCTTGGGCTGAACTGTACGGCGTCCAAAAGACCGCTGCTTCCCTGCATCCGCCAAGCCACGCAGCGTGGAATTCGGGTCCGAGGTGAGCACACGGAGCATGCTGTTCAGATCGCCGTTGTTGAAGCTATAGCCCGAGCGCCGCAGACTTTCATAGTCGGTAAAGACCTGCTCGGCACGGGCGACGTCGCGGGCGGCGCCTTCGAGTTCTATTGAATTCGCGCGGAGATTGATGGTGACGTTCAGCCCGTCTTCCAAAAGACGCACATTCTCGTCCCGTGTGCCGAACAGCGTTTCGATGTTGGGGCTAACCCCGATGCTTTTTTTCATTCGTGTGCTTTAACTTGGCGGACCTCCGCAGGCTGGAACGCGGGATTCGATTGGAACTCGAAATCCGGCGAACGCGGAACACACCAATACCTGCTCACTGACAGAGCAGGGTTTTGCTTGGAGACGGGACCAATCGAAATGCGCATGCCCAGCGGGCAAGTCACTACCATTGAGTAAAGCGTACCCCGGAAATCAGAAGGCCGTCAATGGGAAGAAATCCTAGGCCCTAGCAGACGTAGCATCGCCCGCCGACGCTGCTACAGCGCGCGTGCTTGCCCATTGGCGCAGGGCGGCTATCTCCTCTGCACGCGTGGTCGAAAGGGGCACGGTCTGCGCGATCGCGTTGAGCAGATGCTGCGTGGATAACGGCTTCTTCTCCGAGTAGGCGGCGTACATCGCGCCCTGGACTGCGGCATCGATTTCGGCGCCGGAGTATCCCTTGGCGGCTGTGGCGATTTTGTCGACATCGAAATCGGCGGGATTGCGTTTCCGCTTGGAGAGTTGAATCGAAAAGATCTGCTTTCGCTCGGCTTGATTTGGCAGATCGACGAAGAAGAGCTCGTCAAAGCGGCCCTTGCGGATCAATTCCGGAGGAAGCACGGTAACGTTGTTGCATGTGGCGGCGACGAAGACGGGAGACTTGCGGTCTTGCATCCACGACAAGAACGAAGCAAGAAGGCGCGAAGAGACTCCGGCGTCGGCCGAAGCGGAGTCTGGCCCGCTACCGGCGAAGACCTTTTCCAGTTCATCGATCCACAACACGCAGGGAGCTAAGCCTTCAGCGACCTGGAACACTTTGCGGATGCGCTTCTCAGTCTCGCCGATGTATTTGTCGTAGACAGCAGACGTATCGAACTTAACCAGAGGTAACTTCCACTCGCCGGCTACAGAGCGGGCACAAAGAGACTTACCGCATCCTTGTACGCCGAGGATGATCATGCCACGTGGCGGTTCCAGGCCAAACTCGCGGGCGGAATCTTCCCAGGCACCACGGCGCTGTCCGAGCCAGTGCTTCAGATTCTCAAGCCCCCCCACGCCCGCCAGGTTGTCGGAGGCTTCGACGAACTCCAGCATTCCCGAATGGCGAAGCAGCTGTTTCTTGGCCTCGATAACGTCGGTGACCGTCTCGGGGCAAAGAGCATATCGCGCGACTAGCGCTTGTGAGATCGCACGCTCTGCCTCCTCCTCGGTCAAGCCGCGCAGATTCGCAGACATTGCATCGACGCCAGATGCGTCGAGTTGGAGCTTGAGTGAGTAACTCTTCGACAAACGCGTGAATGTGTCGTGAATGATTTCGCGCAGGCGGTCGCGATCCGGCAGAGGAAGATCAAAATACTCGACCAACTTGCTCAACTCGGGCGGAACTGTGAGTTCAGGAGCCGTGAGGATGACAGTTCGGCGGTTGGTTGAAAACTTCTGCCCGACGTCGCGCAGGCGTCGGATGACAACCGGATCGTCCATGTGGCGATGGAAATCTTTGAGAATGAATACAGCCTCGACCGTCATCGATTCCATGTTCGCGAGAGCTTGCACCGGTTCGCGCGTGTTGTAGATGGAATTACTGGCAGCCGCGGTAGCCGCCTCGGGGCCCATCGAAGACATGACTGCTCGTGTGAGACGATCAGCCTCTCCGCTGCCGGGACTCAAAGAGGTATGGGGCTGAGCAAGGGTGCCGGCATTGACTTTGGTCCATCCACCTTGCTGCGCAACGGGCGGCGATGTGGGCTTGTGAACCTCCGCTGGTGCATTGCTTCCCGAGCGCATTAAGCCATCGGCAATGCTCCATTCGAACGTGGCCATGTTCAATTCGGAGCAGGCGGAGCGCACCATGCTGACGGCGCGCATCTCCTCCGATGTTTCCATCACGACGATGGGCGTCGAGGAGTTGATCAGAACTTTGAGGCGATCGAGTCCGTCAGTCATGGTCGGGTTGAATCCTTAACCACTAAGGGCACGAAGGGGCACAAAGGAAAACAAAATGGCCTTCCTTCGTGCAACTTCGTGTCCTTGGTGGTTTCCGCCTTTCCTTACGTGCAAGTGTTTGACCAGTCGAGCGTTGCACCCCTATAATAAGTAATTCGGACCTACCCGAATATCTCTCTGAAGACACGAAGGTAACGAACCAGACATGGCAAATCATCTTTCGGCGGTGAAGCGCGCCCGCCAGACCGAACGCCGTACGACGCGCAACCGCGCCAACACCTCCTCCTTGCGCACGCAGTTGCGAGACTTGCGCGAGACCATCGCCAAGGGCGACAAGACTGCTGCTGAGCAGATGTACCGCAAGACCGTTTCCGCTCTCGACAAGGCGATCCAGAAGGGCACGCTGCACGAGAACACCGCCTCGCGCTACAAATCTCGTCTGAGCGCACGCGTTGTCGCGATGAAGTAGCCTCCGGCTCTTAAGCATC
>DATFQQ010000030.1:0-46649 GCA_035264195.1 Candidatus Sulfotelmatobacter sp.
TGGATCGAAGAAGGGGAGTTCATCGTCGTGCCACGGGGCGTCGAGCATAAGCCCGTTGCCGAGGAGGAATGCTGGTTCCTTCTTTTCGAGCCGGCCGGCACATTGAACACGGGTAATGTAGTGAACGAGCGCACGCACCAGGTGCTGGAGCGGGTGTGAACCCAGTTGTCAGTTTTCAATGGTCAGTGACCAGTCACGACAAACCTCATGGGACATTTGTGCGCTAAGTAGCTCGATCATTAACGACTGACCACTGACCATTGACCATTAGAAACATCCTCTGCCGGATTCGCCGTGTGGTTAAATCTCAATCGATGGAACTCACGATCTACTCTGCCTTCTGGTGCCCTGACTGCCGAGAGGCCAAGCGCTTTTTGGCCAAACACAACATTCCCTATAAAGAGGTCGACATCGAGATGACCCCTGGCGCTGCCGAAGAAGTCGTTCGGCGCACGGGTAAACGCGCAATCCCACAGTTCGTGATTGATGGGCGCTGGGTACAGCCTTACCGGGTCGGCGAGGGTTTTCTTTACGAGGAGATGTCAGAACTCTTAGGCATCGATAAGTCATAGTATTTAAAGGCACTTCTGAACCAGCCAATCGAATCCGAACTCAGCGAGTAACCCCCGTACATCCCCCTTCAGTACCGTGGCCAATATCGGCCGAAAGGGCGAAGATATCGGCTCCAGGTCCTTGCCCTGCAGGCAAAACACTGCAAAGCAAGAGCTTGGAATTGAGTACCGAGCCGCCACTTCGACACTCATGGCCGAAAATCCTATTCCGTCTGACTCCGGCAGTTCCGATCCGCTGGGTTCTCTGAGCGACCCCCAGCAGGAATCCAATATCGTTTGCGATAGCTGGCAGCAGATGATCCAGACTGTCTTAGGGGTGTTGATGCTGGTAGGGGCGGTGGCGATGGTCCACTATTATGCGCCGCTGGCCGTCCAGGGGATGCCTCCGGACGACCTGCAGAAACAGGTTCACGAACTCACGGCAGAGGTCGAGCGCCTGAAGCAGGAGCATGCAATGCCGGCCACGGTACTGGGCCGTTACCGCAACTCCATCGGATATATTTCCGGGGTCTATCAGGTCGGTTTTGAGAATCGCCATCCGGCGATTCGGGCGCGAGTTTCGGGCACTGGATTCCTGGTTGGACCGGGCCTCATCGCTACAAACCGCCATGTTGCCGAGCCCTGGTACGGCGATCCTGAGGCGGAAAAGTTGCTCAGCGAAGGAGCGATCGGTACGCTCGAAAGCCTGGTCGTATTTTTCCCTGGATCTCCTACACCGGTGAATTTGAGTCCTGCCTCGGTTTCGAAGACGTCCGACCTTGCAGTGCTTCATGCCGAAGATTCCACTGTAGTTCGCTCGTTAGCCTCATTGCCCCTTGCCAAGTCAGCCGCGTCAGCCGGGGATCTGGTTACGGTTATTGGATACCCCATGGGCATCGCCGGTATGGTTGCGAAATCGCCTACGGGGATTTACGAGCGTCTCGCCTACCGGCATAACGATCTGAGTGCGGCGAGCGAACTGGCGGCGCTCTCTCTAATTCGTCCGTCGACCACGTGTGGACATCTCGGCGACATCGTTGGGGACAAGCTCATTTATGACGCCCCCACGGCGCATGGCGGCAGCGGCGGTCCGGTCTTCAATTCCAACGGAGAAGTGATCGGAGTGAACTCTGCCTACATGGATGGCTTCAGCGGGGGTACTCTCGGGGTTTCGGTCGAATCTCTCCGCCCGCTAATTCAGGAAGCGAAAACAGCGCGTTAGTTGTTACGTGTAGGGCCGCGCGATTGCGTCCGCGGCCAAATATAGTACGTTCAGTACAGCGGTTCAAACACTCCTCGAGTTGCCACTCGCAATGCCAGGCTCACGCGTCCCGGATCCAGTCGCCTCTTCATCAGTTGGGATTGTTCTTGCGTGAAGAGCAGTGTGCCCATCCCGATGCGCCGCAGGCTCTCGTGTGCCCACACAGGCTCCATGATTCCAACAAGAGAATGCGAACGAGTTCCGAGCAGCAGATGTCCTAGTTCATGGGCGGAGACAGCCCCTAGTAAGTTGACGACACCCAATCCTGGATCTCCGGCGACCTCTTGAATCCGGTCGAAGAAAACATCACTGTACTTACCTGTTCCATCTTCACCCAGGAAGGCCTCACCGAAGACTAGATCGCTCTGAGTTCTACCGTCGTGCACGATGTGCAACATGAATTCGTCAGCGCGCGGAACGTGATGGCAGTTATCTGCATCTCCGGGCTTGGAGCAATTGACCCAATGGATTTCAATTCCTGCCTGACGAAACAAACGTCCGGCTTCTGTTTCGGCCCGCTTCAAAAGCGCGGGCGGCAACTTTACGCTATCGAGCACTAAAACCTTGATGTGCGCTGCTCGAAACTCCTGCGCGTATGCTGAGCCTGCCCACAACATAACAACCGCAGCTGCCGTCGTCCCCAAAATCCGCCTGAACCCCACTGCCGTGCCCTCCGTATCTGACTCAAGGTGGTTCAGGCGAACGCGTGTCTCAACACTCTGTGGATAACCGCTCGGTGAAACGTAGGTGACAAGCTAAGCTTCCAGCCGTCAAAAAGTTACAAGGTGGGGTCACATGGGTACCAGGCCGGCCAGAGTTTCGAATTTAGCTTTCGATGAGGGTGCAAACGGCAACGACCTTTCGGCTGTGCGCCGGTTTGGGGCCTTTGAGATCGATCTTCGCGCGGGTGAGTTGCGGCGCAATGGGATGAAGGTCAAGCTGCAGGAGCAGCCCTTCCAGGTTCTAGCGCTGCTGCTGGAGCGTCCGGGCGAGGTGGTTACGCGGGAAGAAGTGCGTTCTCGCCTGTGGCCTGCGGACACGTTTGTCGACTTCGATCACAGCTTGAACGCGGCCATCCGCCGCTTGCGCGATGCGCTGGGTGATTCGGCCGAGAATCCTACCTTCGTGGAGACAGTCGCGCGCCGTGGCTACCGATTCCTGGCTCCGGTTAGTGCCATCCCCACGAACGGCAGCGGTGCAGTCGTCACTGCTCCGATCTCAATCGAGCCTTTTCCGCCACGGGCCCGCCGGTGGTGGATCGTCGGCGTGGTCGCTGCAATTGCACTGGTAGTGATTGGAGTTGCACTCGGATTCTTCTTCGCCTCTCGTGACTCAGCTCCCGCACGCGTCACGCGCTTGACAGCGAACCCGGTCGACGATCCGATCATCTCCGCTGCCATTTCTCGCGATGGCCGCTACCTAGCCTTCTCCGATCAAGATGGCTTTTACTTACGGCAAGTGGACACGGGTGAGACTCACTCCATCAATCTGCCCGAAGGGCTGTTGCCCAACTCGATCAGTTGGTTCCCAGACAACGTTCACATCATGTTGGGGTTGTGCACCGCGAATCGGGAGTCGAGTTTATGGGAGATCTCAGCGTTGGGCGGCGGCGCGCGAAAGCTGATCGATCAAGGCGAGTATCCGTCGGTTTCACCCGATGGCAAGCAGGTCGCATTCATTGCGGGTAAGCCTATGCACCAGCGGATCTGGGCCGCCAGTACTGGTGGCGAGCAACCTCGCGTGTTGGCGGGCACGGACGGCGACCTGTTTGGAAGAATTGGTTGGTCCCCCGACGGAAAACGTATTGCCTACACAACAGCAAAATTTACTTATGGTTATGGTGCGAAGGGAACGATAGCCGTTCTGGAACTGCCGAAGGATTCGGCAACAACTTCCCAACCGACGATAGCGCTCGAGGCGTTTGGGTTAAACGCTCCACTAACGTGGGCTTCAGACGGCCGCCTTATCTACACACTCGCAGAACAGCGCCCCAGGCAGGCTGATTCAAATCTTTGGTGGATTCGTCTTGACCGACAGTCGAGGCCAAGAACGTCGCCGGTCCGGCTTACCAACGATCAAGGTGCTGTTACCGCCATCAGCGCCTCCGTCGACGGCAGGCGGATCGCCTACCTTAACGGAGTTCCAGAGCCCGACGTTTACGTTGCAAAAACCGGGCCTTCAGGGCTACTTGAGGATCCGCGGCGCATTACTCTCGACGATCACCGTGACATGCCCTACGACTGGACACCTGACAATAAAGAGGTGATCTTCGTCTCCGACCGCACGGGGACTCTCGACATCTTTAAACAGGATATTGATCAGACCGTACCCGATTTGTTGGTATCGAGTGCGGAGCAGTCGATGCTACCCAGGTTAAGTCCCGATGGGAGTCAAATCCTTTACCTGCTTTATCCCAACTGGGGTGACCAGAACTTTGAAGTTCCGCTGATGCGGGTGCCGCTCGCCGGCGGTGCTCCGCAACAGATCACGAAGGCGAGGTGGATCAGCAATCATCAGTGCTCTCGCGCTCCGGCGAATGTGTGTCTGTACAGCGTGGTTACTGAGGATGGACTCACGTTCTTCAGATTTGATCCATTCCATGGCCCAGGCTTGCAGGTGTTCCAGATCAAAGACGATATGGCGCAGATGTACAACTGGAGCCTGTCGCCGGATGGAACGATGCTCGCGATTGCGAAAGGAAAGTACGGCGAAGAGGAGCCGCGAGTTCACCTGGTATCGGTGGCGGGTAGTCCGGATCGGTGGTTGACCGTTCAGGGCTGGTCCGGACTAGTGTCGCTGGATTGGGCTTCCGACAGCAAAAGCATTTGGGCTGCAACCAGCGGCGAAAAAGCCAACGCGCTCTTGCGCATCAGCCTGCAAGGAACCGTCACTCCGGTATGGCGCCCCAAGAACGTCGCGGTAAGCTGGGCGATCCCGTCTCGCGACGGAAAGTATGTAGCCCTTCATGTGCGCAGCAGCACAGCGAACGTTTGGATGCTGGAGCACTAGTGTAGGGGCGGACGCATTCGTCCGCCCCGCCGATGCGAAGCGAGGCGTGCCGACGGCGTCAAGCAATCCCAGCATTTTCCCAATTTACCAGCAGTCGAATTGCGCGCTTTGCGCGCAACCGCGGACGAATGCGTCCGCGGCCACATAAAAAAGCCGGAAGGCTTGCGCCTCCCGGCTCACGAAACTGCGCTGGCCTAGAATGCCCACCGCAGCGAGAACTGAATCAGTCGCGGATTTCCGTTCGTCTGGATGATCTTTCCAAACGGACTGTTGGGCAAACCAATCGTCTCTACGTCGGTAACCGTGGGATTCCCAAAGTTCGTGTGGTTCCACAAATTGAAGAAATCCGCCGCGAACCTGATGTCATTCCGTTCGCCAACCTTGAAGTGCTTCAGGAACGAGACATCCCAGTTCTGCTCAAACGGTCCACGGTAAACGTTGCGGCCGAGATCTCCGAACCCAGTACCGCAGAAGTTTGGATCGATAGCGCAATCGGTTGGATCAACCTGTGGCGCCGGTGCAAACGCAGTTGGTACCAGGTAGCCGGAGTTCAGCTTCTGCTGCATGCTTCCGCCTGCGAGACCGCTCTTGACGCTTGCACCCGGTGCGAGACTCGCCCCCAGCAAGGGTGTACTGCCTTGTCCGAGGAACGCGGTTCCCGCGCTCGAATCAAAAATCGAGAACGGCACTCCGCTTTGGAAGATGGTTACACCGCTGATCTGCCATCCGCCGAACGCCGCTTTCTTCGCGCCCGTTGAGTGCAGGAAAAACGGCAGGTCATACGCGTAGCTGAGCGACAACCTGTGTGGACGGTTGAAATCCGAGATTCCGCGCGACGCGTTGATGTTGCTCTGATCGTTGTACGCCGTGTTGAACGCGGTATTTCCCGTCGACGTGGCGTCAATGTTTTTCGAGAACGTGTACGCCATCTGGAAGTAGCTCTGGTTCCAGCGCCGCGAGAATGTTGCCTGCAGTGCATGATAGATCGAGTACGCGTCGTTGGCGAAAATCTGATATCCGCTGTACCCGTTCAATCCCGGTGTGGGTGTGCGAGCAATCGCGTTGGCGAATGTATCGGTGTTGATGGTGTAGGACTGGCCAGTCGTATCGGTGACCGTGATCGGATGCTTCATCGCATCGACCGACTGGATGGCATCGCGCGTTTCACGCAGGTGAATACCGCGCGTGCCTACGTAGCCAAGTTCGAGTACCCATGTCTTTCCGAACTCGTGCTGGAGCGTCAGATTCCACTGTTGCGTGTTAGGCACCACAAAATGCCGCGGCACTTCGAGCACGAACAGGTTTTGCGTCGAATTTACACCCGGTCCTGTGCAGGAATTATAGGTACCGCTCAGGTTGGTATTGTTCGTCTTGTTGCCGTTGCCGTCCACGAAGCCGGTGAACTGTGCCAGGCAGGGCAGCCACGCACCTGAAAGTGTTCCTGCAGCGGGCACCGCATTCGGATTTGTCGACGGGGTGCCTGTGAAGAAATCCGACATGGTGAATCCGGGGGTCTGCCCGAAGAACACGATTGGGATGAAGGGCGACTGGAAGCTCAGCTGATCGACCGCCCCGACATCTTCGCGAACATAGTAAATGCCGTAGCCGCCGCGGAGCGTTGTGTCATGACGTCCAAGCACATCCCACGCGAATCCTACCCGCGGTCCCCATCCGGTTGAGATATTGTTCTTGAACGTCGATCCGTTCGCGTTGCCGGTCAGGCCTGTTACCCCGAGCTTGTTGACGCAACTGGGGTAAATAAACGGATAGGACCCAGATTTGGTCAGATCCGATTCGATGTTGCCAATATGGCAGTCTCCGTCGGTCCAGGCTCCAAGGAATTCCGTTCGCAGTCCCATATTGATGGTGAGATTGGAATTCGCCTTCCAGTCATCCTGCAGGAAGACCGCCGAATTGCTCTGCTTGTAGGCGTGGTTGTAGACGCCGCCGCCGCCGAAGCTGAACTCTGGCGTGCCTTGCAGGAAGTTCTGAAAATCGGAATAGGTTACTTGCTCATTCGTAACAGGGTTCAGCGTCTGCGTAGTGTTCGTTAGGAAGAGTTGTCCGTTAAACACCTGCGGAAACAATTTGTCGAGTTGCACTCGGACGTACTGCCCGCCAACTGTGAACGTGTGGGCTCCCTTCACCCAACTCAAGTTGTCGACAATGTTGTAGTTGTTCTGCGTCTGAGCCTGGTTGGCCTGTGGCGTGGGTCCGAACTGGAAGCCCGAGGTGAGTAAAGTGAACTTATAGATACTGCTGGTCAAGTTACTCGTAGGCCGGTCAATGCCAACATCCGACGCCGTGACTGGGTTTACGTTGTTGGCGGTGTTGTTGATGTGGACCAAACCGAACCGGATGTCATTTACCAGTCGCGGCGAGAAGACGTGGGTTTCGGAGATGATGAACATCCGGTCGTGAATCGGAAGTTGATAGGGGAAGTTCAGGTCTGTTCCACTGGCTGCAGCACCGAGTGATGCCTGCAGTCCGCCGGCGCCGAAGGGAATGTTCTGCTCGGAATTGGAAAAGAAAAAGCGGGCCGCGATCGAGTCTCGAGATTGGCGGAACTCATGATCCCAGTTTGCTGTGAGCTGATCGTCAGTAAACTTGCCCGGCTTGCTGACGGTAAATTGCACCAGCGATCCAGGCGCCGTTCCTGCTGGAACATTCGGCAATGGAAACAGGTATCCGTTCCCGGCCGCGCCGAACTGATTGCTTTTGAATGCCAGTAGATTGACCGCTAAGGGGTCCGGTGTTAGCGGAATTGTGTTTCCCGTCGTACTCACCGGCGAAAAGTCCGCTGCCAGACTCGCTAACGCGGCCGGATTGGTACCGCGATCCGAGGCCGGCACATACGGCACAAACGTGCTGATCAGCGTTCCCGGCGAGTCGCCGCTGCGCTGCCGCGTGCCTTGATAATTCACAAAGAAGAAGCCGAGCTTGCCACCGGGGCTTACGGGGCCACCCAGACTCCCGCCGAAAATGTTCTGCTGGATCACTGGCCGAGGGGATCCCGTCTGCTTCAGGAAGTACTCATTCGCATCGAGGACCGTGTTGCGGAAGAACTCGTAGACGTCGCCATGAAATTCCGAAGTGCCTGACTTCAAGATCGCGTTGATGTTGCCGCCGCCATTGCGTCCCTGACTCGCGTCGTAGAGCGAGGTCTGCACCTTGAACTCCTGGACGACGTCGGGGTTCGGCAGAGGCGTATTGGTCAACTCCGCGACGTTGTAGTCCGTTGCGCTGACACCCTCGATCAAGTAGTTGTTGTTATCCTCGCGCTGACCATTGACTTGAATGCGAACCTGCCCGCGTCCCAACTGGGCCGCAGCATTCAGTTCACTCTGTGCACCAGTCGAAAGCGTCAGCAACTGCTGGAAGTTCTGTGTGGCCAGGGGCAATGCGCGGATCGTTGCAGTGTCAATCGCCTGTCCCGTCGTAGCATCGCTCGTATCGACGGTCTGCACTTCGGCCTGGACTTCAATCTTCTGCTGCACTGCCTCTGTGCTCAGCTTGACTGTCAGTCGCGTGGTTTCGGTGACGCGCACCACAACGTCGGTTACCTTGCCCTGGGCGAAGCCAGACGCATGGA
Organism: Candidatus Sulfotelmatobacter sp.; assembly: GCA_035264195.1. Lineage (GTDB taxonomy): Bacteria > Acidobacteriota > Terriglobia > Terriglobales > Acidobacteriaceae > Sulfotelmatobacter. Next base: position 8,414 of record DATFQQ010000030.1, read on the forward strand.
TATCCACACGATATGTTCCGACGGGAAGCAGTGGCGCCGTAAACGTGCCATCTGGTTCTGTGGTGATCGTACGCTGCAACATGTTTGTATCTTGTTCTGTGATGCGGACCTCGGCCTTCGCCACCACCGCCCCACTGGGATCCTGCACCGTACCGGTAATCGCCCCGGTTGCTCCGCCTTGTGCGAACGCTGCCGCCGTCAGCCCCAAGGCAACGACACCAATAACAATGAACCTGATCGAAGAACCTGACATGTTCTATCTCCCATCACCCAACTTTTGATTTGTGTCTACCGAAGATTCATTTTCAGAAGACATCGACAAACGTCGGCAGCGCTTGGCTTGGCCAGGACACTCGTGGGCCGCATCCCCGCGCGATCTTCAGCACTGAAAGATCTCTCTTCTGCCATCACCGTATGGAATCAGCTCTGCCTTGTCGATGACTTCCTTTAGGATTTTTGGGAAGCTTACAGAATCGAGCCGCCGATTTTCAAGAAAAGAACGTGGTACGAAGGTAACAATTTGAATCCTGTGTAGGGGCGGACGCTTTCGTCCGCCCCGAGTCGCGCAGCGACGAGTACCGAGGGCGTCACTTATATCCGCGCTCGGGTTGGTGGGCAGCTGTGTACATTGCGCGCTCCGCGCGCAACCACAGACGAATGCGTCCGTGGCTACTACGTTTCACCAAATTCCCGGTACCGTTCGAGCACGCCGCGTTGCGAGACCACGCCCTCTAACTTGCGGAAATCCGCGCGGCTCACCACGGGCACAGTCGGCCATCGGTCGACATATCGCAACGCCATCTCCAGCGGATGATCCGGATGCAAATATGGGACCTGCTGGACCGGCAACAACGAAGCGAGTGTCATGGCACCTTTACCCTCTGCCGCCAGTTTTCCCAAGTTTTCTTTCGAGACGCTGTTCCATCCGCTCGGACTCAGACGTACGAGCAGATCTTCGTTCTTAGTATGGTCCAATTCAGCCATCGCCTGATCGAGTGTCTTCTCTCCATCGAGTATGGGGCCATCTGGACGCTGCATGGCATCTTCCACCCGCAGAATGTCCTCTTCGCGCTGCTCCTCCATTGATGGAAGATCCAGTCCATCCTGCCGCGTCAGCAGATCGAAGATTGGAATCGGCAGCAGCCCTCGCGAGATCACGTAAGCAAAGGTGTTCGCGACGATCACCGGCACGATGATTGAATAGTTTCCACTTACCTCAAGCACCATGAACACGGAGGTCATCGGGGCTCGCAGGAATCCTGCAAACAACACGCCCATGCCGACGAGCGCGTAGGTTCCCACGGATCCGGTCAGATGCGGAAAAAAAAGATGCTGCGCGCCTCCTACGGCTCCTCCGAGCATCGCCCCGATGAACAACGTCGGGGCGAACATTCCGCCGGGAGTACCGCTCACAAAGGAAAGCACTGTGGCGAGAATCTTCGCTCCGGCCAGAATCGCCAGGAACTCCCAGGTGAACTGGCCATGCATCGCTTGGTCGATGTAGTCATAGCCAGCGCCCATTACCTGCGGCGCGCCAAGCATCGCGATGACTCCAATCAGCAATCCCGCAATCGCGGGCTGGAAATATTGCGTCCATTTAGGCAGCGCCTTGCATTTCGGACGTAGCGTTGTAATGCTGCTGGCAAATACTACCGACAACAATCCGCCGATTACGCCGAGCGCCGCGTAGGCGATCAGTTCCGTGGGATTCTTCAACTCCACCGCTGGGACTCGAAACAACGGTTCCGAGCCCAGAAACCAGCGCATCACGACAACACCTGAGATTGCAGAGAGCACGACAGATCCCAGAATTCCCGCCGACCATCGCCCGATGACTTCTTCGATCACGAACAGCACGGCTGAGATCGGGGCGTTGAATGCCGCGGCTAGTCCCGCGGCCGCGCCCACTGGAGCGATCAGCCGCATGCGGTCGCGCGATAAACGCATTCTTCTTCCCAGTAGCGACGCCAGACATGCGCCAATCTGCAACGACGGGTCCTCTGGCCCGAGCGAATGTCCCGAACCGATCGCCAACGCTGCAGTGATGAATTTCCCAATTGCCGTGCGAAACGGAATATCACCGTTGAAGATATAGAGTGCGGCCTTGGTCTGATTCACGCCGCTGCCGCGCGCCGTTGGAAAGAAGTGAATGACGAGAGCGGCGATCACAAGTCCGGCCAGCGTAGGCGCCAATAACATACGCATCGGGGTGAGCACTGCTCCTGTACCGAGGAAGTAGAGCCGCGACCAGTCGATGGCAAAGCGGAAACAAACCACTGCGAGCCCGGAGAACACTCCGATGAAAACCGACAAGATCAAGAAAAAGCGGTCTTCACGGAACGCTGATCGCCACAACGCTCCGGGCGAATGGCCTAGGATCCACGCCGTCGCGGGATGCGGGCGGCCGTTTTCTGCAAGGACTTCTGTTTCCGTATTTGGTTGCAGTTCCACTAACTCCCTTCGTGCAGTTTCGCAATCAGCAGCAATGCCAAATCTGGCCCCGTTGGCGGACCACAAACGCTGCTCGTCTGGCGTTCAATGCGGAACACCAAATCCATAGCGCTTTGTGCCAGATCTGGTTTTCTACGCAGTCCAGCATCGGTGATCTGTGGCTTCAGACCGATCCACTCATCTTTCAACGACGGTGCCGATCCTGTGGTTCCAAAGGTGTCACGGCTTGGCAGCGGGCACGTATTCAGGCGTTGGCCCGCAGCCGCAAAAGCATCGACCACATTTTTGTTGCGATCAGGAGTCGAAATCTGTGAGCGAAACGGATCCATGCGCAAGACCATCTCGGTTATCTCCAGTCGTTGCGCGCTTTCTGTATCGTTGACATTTACGCGAATCGCGCTTTGCAGATACTGCTGAGCCACAGAAAATCTGCCGAGTTGAAACGCTGCATTCCCCGCTCCTGCCAATGCTGCTGCATTGTGATCGTCCACCTTCAAGATTGTTCGGTAGGCGTCTAGCGCACGCTCGTAGTCGCCCGCCCGCATGAACATCTCCCCGATCGTTTGCTGCAGCGACGGTGTCTCTCCGGCGTTCGCGGCGAGCGCCATGAGTTCGGCTTGCGCATCCCCCTGCCGCTTCGCTTGCAGCAGAATTTCAATCAACTCCAGCCGGGCATCTCGACGTTTGCTCTCCTCGCCAGGAGGCCACGCCGCATACACTGCATTGTTGTAATAACGTACTGCCTGATCGACCTGTCCCCGCCGGGCCATGATCCGCGCCAACTCCAGGTTCACCAGCCCATTGTCGGGTTCCCGGTCCCACAAATTGAGCAGGTAGGCAAAGGCCTCACCTGTATGATCCAACCCGATCAGGGCCTCAGCAAGGTTCAACTGATAGGAGTATTCATCGCGCGAATACAGCAGGGCTGCTCGAAACTCGGTGACGGCAGCGTCGTAATGCTTCGCGTTCAGGTCTGCTAGTCCACGCGAAAACCAACGATCTCCCAGCGAGGCCCGCTGCGCATGATACACATGCGATAACCCCGTTACGCCGAGGAAGAAGAGCACCGCAAGAACTGAGAGCAAAACCAGCATCGTCGGTCTTTGCCGAAGATAAAACCTGTACCGGGCGAAGCGTCCTGATGCCATTTCTTGGTCTTGCTCCCGCAAGGCGAACTCTTTCACATACTATCCGGAAAGTGAAGGAGGGATTTCAATTCAGAGTGAGAGTACAGAGGCGGTCGGCGCTCGAACCGCCTCTTGTGTGATGAATCACGACAGAGCGGGCAAGCACATTCCGTGCGACGGAGTATCGCGCTAGAGAGACTTACCCCCACGGCCGACTACGTTCTCGACTGCAACCATCCGGGCTCGCGGAAGTGCTCATCGTGCAACCTGCGCATGCGTGCCGCAAGGATCGCCGATCTTCCCAGGTACCCCACGATCTTGCGCTCGTCATTGCGGTCGACAACCGGCAACCGTCCCACGGATTGATTCAACATCTTGGCTGCCGCTTCCGCCACGAGTTCGTCGGGATAGGTGACGACCAGCTTGGTGCTGCCTGCGTCCTGCACGGCAATCGTTCCCGTAGAGTCCTTTTCGAGTGCGCGCAAAATGTCGCCCCGCGTCACGACACCTGTGAGCTTCCCCTCGTGGTCAACGATCAACAATGCATCGTGCTTCGCGACCTCGGGATCATGCCGTGCAATACGGTCGGCCAATTGCCCCACCTTGGTTCCAGCCGTTACAACCGGAGCGTTCTGCTCCATTGTCTCGGCTACACTGACTTGCGAGAGAACGTCGGCCTCGTAGTCTTGGAATACGCGCAACCCGCGGCGCGCCAGTTTCTCGGTCATGATCGAACTGCGAGGCATGAACAACATCGCGACTCCATCCGCGATGACCGCCACGAGCATCAGCGGAAGAACAGAGTTGTAGTCGCGGGTAATCTCAAACGCGAAGATGATGAAGGAAAACGTAGCCCGCGACGCAGCCCCAAATACCGCACCCATAGCCACGAGCGCAAATGCGCCGGGAGAGAGATGAGCATTCGGGAAGACGTGGTTCCCAATCATCGCAAACAGCCCGCCCATCGCGGCGCTCCACATAAAAGTCGGAGCGAGCAGGCCTCCGGACGTTCCCGATCCCAACGAGATGACCAAAGCCGCAAACTTCGCGACCATTACAAGCAGTAGCACCTTCCAGACAAGCTCTCCGTTCAGAATGGCCCCGATCGTGTCGTAACCGACACCGAACACTCGCGGCACGAAATAACCGATGACGCCCAATCCAAGCGCGCCAATCGCAGGCCACCACAATTCATCGATCGGCAGCTTCTCGAAAGAATCTTCTACCCAGTAAAGAGCCTTGCTCAAAACCACCGCAGCCAACCCACATAGCGGCCCTAGTACCAAGTAGAAGGGCAATGCACGCGGGATTCCGAAGTCCACTTGCGCGACCTGGAACATCGGCCCGGGCCCAAGCAATTGCATGTGGACCGCAGTCGCAAGTGTGCTGGCGATCACCAGCGGGATAAACGACCGCGACTTGAACTCAAATAGCAGCAATTCAATGGCAAGAATCACGCCGGCGATCGGCGTGTTGAAGGTTGCCGACATGCCGGCTGCCGCGCCACAAGCCAGCAGCACCTTTCGCTCGACTGCGGTCGTATGCAGGATTTGGCCTACCAATGACCCAAGTGCCCCGCCGGTCTGAATAATCGGGCCTTCCGCGCCAAACGGACCGCCTGTCCCGATCGCGATCGCCGCCGAAATTGGTTTCAGCAGCGCAACTTTCGGTTCGATCCGGCTACGATTGACCAGCACGGCTTCCATCGCTTCAGGAATGCCATGGCCTTTGATCTTCGAAGACCCGTACTTCGCCATCACGCCGACGATGAGTCCGCCTATCACCGGAACTCCGATCACCCAGGCACCTAGATGGTGCCCGCCGACGCTGCGGAATGTGGTCGTCCACTCATGAAAGAAGAAAAGATTGGTGAAGAGTCCGATCAGTTTGTACAGGATGTAGGCAACAATTCCTGCCAACAAGCCGATGCCTGCCGCCAGAAATGACATCAGTACGATTCGAAAGTTGGCCGGCGCCGCTGGCGCCACCGGTGAAACGCCCGAAACGGCTAATGTTTCGCTCGCCGTGCCCGCTCGATGGTTGTGATTACTATTCATGCGGTGATCTTTCTTTCCTTCTGGGACCTAACACGCTGCGTAGGCCAAGTCGCGCTCACCCTTCAAGCATGTGTAAGAGCTTTGTTCCGGTGGTTACCTGTTCTGGCCATGGCTTGCTTCGGCAGCTTGCCTTTCCCACTCATTACTCGACGCAACGCCGCCACCAACTGGGGCGCGGCTTCCTGCAACTCCTCAAGATGATGCAGCGCCAACTCCGCTAACACTTTCTCGCCCTTCGGAGTGAGTGCCAGCATCACCTCGCGCCGGTCATCCACCGCCCGTTCTCGGCGCACATACCCACCGGCTTCCAGCCGGTTGACCAACTCGACAGCACTATGATGCTGAATCTGCATGCGGTCGGCCAGTTCGCGAATTCGCGGACGCAGTCCCTCCGGCATTCCCTTGATTGACAGCATCAACTGGTACTGTCCACGTTCCAGGCCCGCCCCTTCAAGCGCACGATCGCTGAAATGCAGAAACTTGCGGATTTGATAGCGGAACTCGGCCAGGGCCTGATAGTCCACCAGGGTGAGCTTCTTCATCCCTTAAGTCTATCGTGATCCGATAGACTTTACACATTATATCGTGATGCGATATAAAATGGAATTACTGTCACCTACGGTCCGCGATTGCCGAGGGGGCGATCGCGGGAAGCCCTTCTTCTCGGGTTCTGGCGTCAACTCGGGAAGTAGGGCTTTTAACTGTGTGGAGCGCCGCCCGCTCGCGAAAACCCGCTGAAACCCCTGTGCTCCCTTTGGCCCCTGTGATGAAAGCCTTAGGTGTGTGCCCTAGCCCATTCCGCTCCCTCCCATATAGAATCCTTTGTCCAGCACACCAAGGAGCTCAACTGTGATCCCGCGCTATACCCGCCCCGCGATGGCCCGTATCTGGAGCGACGAGAACCGCTTCCGCACCTGGCTCACCGTCGAGGTCGCCGCCACAGAGACGCTTGCTGAGGCCGGTCTGGTCCCCAAAGACTCTGCCAAGGCCATCAAGGAGCGCGCTGACTTTCGCGTAGAACGTATCCACGAGATTGAAGCGGAGGTGCGTCACGACGTCATCGCCTTCACCACCGCCGTCGCCGAGATCGTGGGGCCGCACGCTCGCTGGTTCCACTACGGACTCACCTCCAACGACGTTGTCGACACCGCGCAGGCTTTGTTGATCCGGCAAGCCTCGGAAGTCATCGCGCAAGATCTGCAGCTTCTTGCTGAAGTGCTTGAGCGGCGTGCATGGGAGTTCAAAGACACGCCCATGATCGGGCGCACTCATGGCATCCACGCCGAGCCCATAACCTTCGGATTCAAGATCGCGAACTGGTATTCGGAGACCCAGCGCAACATCGCGCGCTTCATGGCTGCCGCGGAAGATATGCGCGTCGGAAAGTTCTCCGGAGCTGTCGGAATCTTCGCGCACCTCACTCCGGAACTCGAAGAGAAGATTTGTGCTCGCCTCGGATTGAAAGCAGCGGCCGTATCGTCGCAGGTGATCCAGCGCGACCGCCATGCCAACTACCTCGCCACATTGGCAGTCATTACATCGACGCTCGATAAGATCGCCACTGAGATTCGCCACCTGCAGCGCACCGAAGTGCGCGAGGCAGAAGAGTTCTTCAGCGAAAAACAAAAAGGGTCCTCCGCGATGCCGCACAAGCGCAACCCGGTGACGCTCGAGCAGATCAGCGGCCTCTCCCGTGTGGTTCGCAGCAACGCGCAGGCAGGCTTTGAGAATGTCGCCCTATGGCACGAGCGCGACATATCGCATTCTTCAGTCGAGCGTGTGATCTTGCCGGATTCAACCACTCTTGCGGATTACCTGCTCACTAAAACCGCCCAGGTAGTCGACACCATGTTCGTATATCCCGAGCGCATGCGCGTCAATCTTGAGAGCACCCGCGGCCTGATCTTTAGCGGACAGCTCTTGCTTGACCTTGTCGAGCACGGCATGAGCCGCGAAGACGCTTATCGCCTGGTGCAGTCCCATGCCATGCGTTCGTGGAAGGAAGGCCTGAATTTCCATGACGAGATTCTTGCCGACAAAGAGATTACCGGCAAAGTCCCGCGGAAACAGGTGGAGTACGCCTTTGATCTGCAGCGGCAACTGAAGAACGTCGACCAGATCTTTGCCCGAGTGTTTGGCAAGCAGGAGTCACCGAAAGCGCCCAAGAAGCCGAGCGTAAAGAAGAAAACAAAGAAGTGATTTCTCTCTGTAGCACTCTGTGACCTCTTTGGTGAGTCATTTTCCGATCTAGTGAGATGTCTGCGGCAAGTGCATTGATGACTGACCAAACACGTATTTCCATCCGGACGCAGTTTTCATGTAGGTGTCACTGAACCACACTTGGTAGTCGAATGGTTTGCCAGAGTCGATGCCTGTAGCCGTTAACTTTGCTGTAATCACGGCGGTGTCACCCCAGATCCGAACAGTCTGATCAGAATCATCCTGGTGGTCGTAGTGGATTCGCCCGCTACGAGCCTCTTCGAGAAGATCGGCCTTGCTATAGCTCTTGCCGGTGCCCGTCACAAGCATGAAGTCGTTGGCCAGCATTGCGTCCATTGTCGCAACATCGTTTTCCTTCACAGCTCGTTGATAGCGCGCGTCGAGTTCCTTCACGGTTTCAGCATCCTTCGAATGGGATGAATCTTCCGCAGAATCGCTCGCCGGGCGGAAGATGATATCGAACCACGGTTTCCATGTTTTGCCTTCGTCTGCGGACGTTTCGGCGGTCTCACGGACGTTGCCACGTTCCGGCCTCCAGATTCCGCGAACACGAGTTCCGGCGCTGCGGTCCTGGCCGCTCAGCACGATGCTTCCATCTTGCATCGTTCCCTCGATCTCAAGCAGTTCGCCGCGATTAGTGACCCAACTCTGGTGCCATACATGACGCGCGGCGTCGTAGATAGTGAAGCTCTGACCGTGATGACCGTCGAGCTGCTGGTAGTCCTCGCGCAGAACGCAGCCATCGAGAATCGGATCAATGCGGGCAGATGCCACTTTAGTCTGGCCGCCGACGTCGTACACCTCCCACGCTCCTGCCCAGAAATCGAAAGCTCGAAACGCGGGTTCAGTACACGGGGACTTCACGTCGGCGGCCCATGCGATGGAGGAGGCGAGGGTGAGTAACAATGAACAAAGACAAATGCGATGGGACAGTGTCGGCAAAATGTTATTCAATCTTCGCTCAAGAGAATTCCGCAATCTCACTCGCTCCGGTCGCGCTGCATTCGTACGATCTCATCGGGAGGCCCGTAGCCCCGATTGTGAGCTGGCCCCGAAACCTCGTAGGGTTCCAGATCACTGCAATTCCACCGGCTCGAGCTCGCAGGGAACCCGCAGGAACAGTAAAGCGTCCATTCAGTACACGAGCCTGGCGCCGTCGGAAGTAAATACGAACCGTTCCTGTACGGACTGAACCCGACCAAATAGCGAGTGCAGCATTTTGGGCATTCCACGCAATGACGAACGCGCCGAGCCATAACGACCTACCGCTTGTGCGAAGTTATCGAATGTGCAGTCGAAAAGCTGGACGTTCTCGGACACCAATCGGCGTTGCATAGACGTTTTCGGACCCCGCCTCTCGGTTTTCATTGTGGTCCGAAAACGTCCATAATAGGGGTCGCAGGTGAGTATGATGAACGAGGCTGTGGAGCGAAGGTTTTCTCTGCGGCCTTCGTGGGCTCTTGGCGATCTCTGAGATTTAAGTGTTTTGACCGCTGAGGCCTCCATGAAAGGCTCGCCGAAGGCGCGAAGCGTGGCATTTGGGGAATCGTATGAATCTGGATTGGCGGGTTTGTTCGCGAGCGAGGTTATCACGCGATCCGCGCTTCGACGGCAAGTTCTACATCGGGGTGCTCGGCAGCCGTGTGTATTGCAGGCCGATCTGCCCAGCTCCCACAGCAAAGGAAAAGAACTGCCGGTACTTTCCCACTGCGGCGGCCGCTGCTGAAGCGGGATTCCGTCCCTGCCTCCGTTGCCGTCCCGAAAGCTGCCCGGGAACGCCAGCATGGCTCGGCACTTCGAACACCGTGTCTCGCGCGCTCAGACTCATTGGAGAGAGCGGGCTCGAAGAGGGCGGCGTTGAATCGCTCGCAGAGCGACTTGGCGTCGGTTCGCGTCACCTGAGGCGGCTGTTTGTGCGACATCTCGGCGCGACGCCCATCGCGGTCGCGCAAACTCGTCGCCTGCACTTTGCCAAAAAGCTGATCGACGAGACCGAATTGCCAATGAACCAGATCGCCATCGCGTCAGGGTTTGGCAGCGTGCGGCGTTTCAACGCCGGAATTCTCAAGGTGTACCATCGCACTCCGTCGCAGATCCGGCACCTGGCACGGAAAACGGGGTTGCACTCGAGCGATCAATACTTATTTCGCTTGAACTATCGTCCGCCGCTGCACTGGCAGGCGATGCTCGATTTCCTCGCTCCGCGCGCGACCCCCGGCGTTGAGCAAGTCGATGGCGTGACGTATCGCCGTACCATCGCGACAAATGGCTTCGAAGGATACCTCGAGGTCTCCCTCGATGCGGAGCACGATGCCCTGGTGGCGCGCATCGACTTTCCCGATCCGCGATCATTGTTCGGCATCGTCGAACGCATTCGTGCGATGTTCGATCTCAACGGCGACTGGGCTTCGGTAATGAAAACGCTGCGTCTTGATCCGGCGCTAGGTCCAAGTGTCCACGCCGAACCGGGCATCCGCGTGCCCGGATGCTGGAACGGATTTGAACTCGCCGTGCGCGCGATCCTTGGCCAGCAGGTGACGGTGCGCGGCGCGACCTCACTCGCGGGACGCTTGGTCAGCGCCTTCGGCAAGCGGTTCGAGGGAACAAAAGGCCTCACACATCTGTTTCCATCGCCCGAAGTTCTTGCGAAGTCCAAACTCGAAGGCGTTGGTCTGACCGGTGCTCGTGCGGAGACGATTCGTGGCCTCGCACTTGCGGTCTCGAGCGGCAAGATCAAGTTCGAAGGAGTCGTCGACTCCGAAGATTTCTTGGGTCGACTGTGCGAGATTCCCGGCATTGGCGCCTGGACGGCCCAGTATGTGGCCATGCGCGCCTTGGGTGAGCCCGACGCGTTTCCGTCCAGCGACCTGGGGCTCTTGCGGGCGCTTTCGGTCAACAGTCCGCGAGAGCTGGAGCGGCTTTCCGATCCCTGGCGTCCTTGGCGGGCCTACGCAGCGATGTACCTTTGGCGGGTCGGTGGGCAGAAGAAGGCCGATAAGCCCGAGGCGAAAAAGCGAGTCGACGTGTCTCAACCAGAAATTTCAGAAGAGCGCGTCGCCCTGTAGATCCAACGCCTTGCTTTCGAGCAGAGAACGGCTCGCCTCTGGGCGATGAATGCGCACGCCGCAGCCATTCACTTCCGGACCGACCACGCTCAGGGAAGACCGCATTCCGCTTCGCTTGCTCCGCGAAGGCGACGCTCTCCCTCGGCTACCGATTGAACCAATACAGCAGAATTCCGTATCCCACGCCTGCGGCATCGGTGGTGCGCGCACTCTGGAACGCCATGAAGCGGCCGTCGGTTGAGATCACCGGGTTCGACGATTTCCCGCCCTCGTAGTCATTGAAGTGTGTCAGCCGAGTGAAGTCCTTTCCGGTTCCATCGAGCCGCAGCTTCCAGATGTCGATGTTCCCCGATCCACGCTGTCCGCCAAGTTGTTCGCATTGGCGGTCAGCTTCCACCGCGGTGTAAAGACCGTCGGGAAAGATTCCCTCGACTTCGTTATAAGTGCCGGGAGCCTTCGAAAAATTCGTGACCTCACCCGTCTGCAAATCGATTCCCATTACCGACGATCGACCTTCGGGCTCGTAACAGGTGAACGTCATCTTGCGGTCGTCATCGTAAAAATCCTGGGCTTCAAGGGTGCAGCTCCGATCTTTGCTCTCGTAGACAGTCTTCTTGTTGATCAGGTGAGGTGTGCCCGAGAGATCGAGATCGGCCACGATCAGGCGGGACGCCTCGGGCGCAAGATCCGGAGCCTGCGCCGCAGTCTGCGAGAACGCGATCTTCAGACTCTTTTTGGAAATGGCCGCGCCTTCGCTCATCTTCTGGCCGAGCTTGATGGGCTTCGACCCACGCTCTTTGCTGAGGTACCAGAGTTCGTTATCTCGCGTGCGGCTGGTATGAGTATTTTCAAAGTGGTCAGGGCCAATCAGGATGTAGTCGCCGGTACCCAGGTGCATCACACGAAGGAAAACCGCCGCAGGCACATTGCAGGTCAAGCACTGAATCACGCGCGACTTCAAGTCGATCACCATGGCATCTCCAAAGCTCTTTGCCATGAAAGCAACACGCTGATTGTCAGGAGAGATATCGGCGCGCTCGCCAAAATGGGTGAGGACCTCGATGTTGGAGGGCAGGTGCTGCAGCGGATCGTCGGAGGATCTCTGTCCCAACGGAAGCATCAGGCAAGAAAGGAGAAGAAGAGGAGTGCTTCGCATCGGGAGATCGTATCACCAGCTGACCTCGTGTTTGGCGCGCACCTCGATTGACTTCCCGTGGAGGCCGCGAAAGTCCTTATAGTTCAATATTTTGTTTGTAAGCTGCTCATACCATGGGACATCCAAGATCCTGATCGTTTCATTTCTCTTCTTTGTCGGATTTTGCAAGGTATTGATAAATAGAGAGTTAGCTCGTTAGGGACTGCTTTTACCTCCGCAAAATATTGAGCCGCTTGGACTTATCTGTAAAGTCTTGTTTTAAAAGACTTAACTTGGTGGCGGAGTATCCGCCTCTCGGCTGCGCCATGATCGAGCTTGGCAGATGTGAAGGCAAGTCAGATGTCACAACCGACTGCTCTGGCTGTGAAAATTTTGGCCGCGGTAATTAGGGCTTGTTAGTCGAGTAGGGGACGCGAACCGCCTCCGAGCAGGGACGAATTCAGGTTGAAGATATTGTGGTGGCCCTCTGCTCCGCCCCAGGCGAACATCATTTGAACCATCGGGAATCCGCCTGCGCGTAGCGTAAGGCCAGCCGCGTAGCTGTGGCGCAGGTGGCTGAAGCCAAGATCTCCACGGTCCACGGCGACGCGCCCCTGGTCCATCAAAAACTTCACACCGAACGGGCCCCAAACTGAATGCTCGAATTTTTCCTCGAGCAAAAGGAGATTGGGTGCGCGGTACCGATAGTCCTGATAGCTGGGCAGAGTGAAATTGCTGTTGATGTCCTGTCCGCCCAGGGTCGGTTGAAAATAGAACGGGACCTTGGAGGCGGCGTTCATCGATTCGGAAAGCAGGAATCGAACGCCGATGGATCCATTCAAATTGCGCGAGCGCGAGACTTTCGGGCAGGACTGGCCTGACGGGGAGCACTCATCCGGGCCGGTCAGCGCGGTGCTCGTCGGCCCGGATTCGGTATAGCCATACAAGTAGAAGGTGTGATTCAGATCGACGATCCAGCGTTCAAAGGTGTTTTGGGAGCTGGAAGGCGCGAAAAACTCCTGAAAACTCCCTGCGTAGTTCAGTTCGAGATGATCGCCGAGGACCGGCTTGATGCGGGCTCCTTCGCTGAATTGCAAAAATCCCGGCTGACTGCTCAGGCCCGGTGCGGTGGCGTTGGTGTATAGCGTTTCGATGGAGGGAACTGATTGGCCGTGCTCGGGACGGATGCTCACGAAGCGACCGTTCATTTCTCCAAAGAGCGACAGGTTCAGCTGGCTAAGCGATGGGAACTCGAACACGGGTTTGATTACGTTGGCACCGACGATGGTTTGCCTCATTCCAAATACCGAGGCGTCAAGCAGGGAAGTGTCATTGCCAAGCCCGAAATAGTTCAGCTTGTCGAGTGAGATGGCTTGGGCATAGAGGTTGAAAACGGTGAAGGGATGAACCGTCACCGTATGTTTCTTCGGTTTCGCGGCCTGCTCGCCGGGCGCGGAGACGGACGTCGTTATATGGACTGGCTGGACGGGCACATGGATTAGCTTCAGGTATCCGCCGGCACGCCATGCGGCTCCATTGGTGGCGCCGACGGCGTCAACGTCCCAGCTCAGGCGCCAGTTCTCGGTGTTGCGCGCGGCGACATAGGCCATACCGAGCCCGAATCCGTTCTGCGGAGGCATGCTGCCAGCTGCGATATGGAGCGGATGATCCGTAAAGAGCGTATACCCGCAGCTGCCCACGCTCATGAAGTTGTGAAAAGTGCAGGCATCGTGCACGCGTTCGGCTTCGCGGCGAAAGTCGGCATGAACCCAGTCTTCATTCTGGGCAAAGGCCAGTGTCGAGGAAAGTCCTAAGAGAACTGCTGCGATCCAGCGCATAGAGTGCCTCGTGTTATTTCTTCCGCGACTTTCGGGCTGCGCGTTTTTTCGCCGTGCCAGCGCTGCGGCCGTGGGTGCTTTTCTGCTTGCGTTCGGCGCGTTCGTCCGCGACAGCGGCGATTTCAATCACGCGTTTACGTGCTGCGGCGGGCTTGCGTTCGCGAGTGCCGCGTGCGCGCTCGGCATCCGCGTACGCGTCATGAATTGCCTCAGTAACCTTTTGAATGTAGCGAGCCGCCTCACCCTCGGTCTTGATGGCCTTGATGTAGGTGTCGATTTCGTTGCGATAGCGCAAGGGAAGCTTGCTTTCCGCTTCGCGCAAGTGTTCGACTTGCGCTTTTAGGAGCGATCCCATGGGGCGATTGGGGTCATACGCATCTTTCGGTCGGGGCACCCGGATGAGAGCCATTTATAAAAACTCCTTGTCTGCGGCACCATGCCGCGCGTTGTAGAAAAGTCCACTTCTCGTGCACTGAGAAGTGAACGCCCGCCTGGGTTTATGTGTCGAAGTCCGAGCAATCGCTGCGCATCTTATCCAGCGACAGCACGTTCCGGGCGGGATCGACCGTCCCTCCCTTTGGTTCGATGAAAACATCAGCACTTGTTTCACGGGGAGAGCGATCTCCCGTGTAGTCCCCCAGGAAAAACTTCGTCACAGTTGCCGGGATGGAGGCATGATCGAACACCCGGCTGACCACGGTGCCTTTCGGTATCCAAGGGGAGACCAGAATCGTGGGCACGCGCACTCCGAGTCGATCGAAGTGGAATTCGGCGCCGGTTTGGGTCGCGTTGCCGTCGGCTTTAAATTTGTCCTGCACGCACTTTGGTGGAGGCACGTGATCGAAGATCCCTCCGTGCTCATCGTAGGTAATTAGCAGTGCGGTGCTCTCCCACAGCTGCGGATTGTTCTTGATCGCCTGATAGACGGAAGCGATGAATACCTCGCCTTGCTGCACGTTGTGGTCGGGATGCTGGTCGTTGGCGACTGCCTCGCCACTATCGGTTTCGTGGTCGCTATAGTTCGGTTCGATGAACGAGTACTCGGGCAAGGACCCTTTAGCGCAGTCGTCGAGGAACTGCCCGTAGGTCCCGAAGAGTTCCGGCTGATTCTGCAGCAGGTTCGCCACTTCCATCGTCGAACTGGTCGTGTCGTAGTAGTAGACCTTGGCGGTGTGCTTGGGGTTCGCATTGATCAGCCGCGTGTAGACGCTTTTGATCGTTTCAGGAGGGTAGATCGGGTTCAGGTCGACGCGTCCGAAGGAAGTGCCGTAGTGCGCGAAGGCGCGATTGCAGATGGTAGGCCCCGGAATCGAAGCGAACCAGCGGTTGTACACCGCAAATTCCTGCGCCAGCGAACTCAGCACAGGCAGTTTCTCTTTCGGAAAGTAGTACATGATCATTTGCGAGTGGCCCACGTTCTGCTGCTGGTTGTAATAGCTCAGAACGAATCCCTGATTGGTGGGCTGGCGATTCGGGTCGTTCGGGTTGCTACCCTTGCCGTAGAGCTGGAGATCGACGGCAGGGAAATGATGATCGGGATCGGGCTGCAGCTGGGCCTGGAATGCGGCGAGCGGCTGAGGCTTCACCTGGTTATTCGCTGCGTCCGGGTTGGCGTACGCGCCTGCATCATCAAGACCGCCGATGCCCGGAAGCGAGCCGAGCATGTGGTCGAACGAACGGTTTTCCATCATCAGCACAACAATGTGCTGGAGTTTGTCGAGTCCAGTGGGCATGAAATGCTCCGTAATGATTAATAGTGCAGCTGGGGCCGAATACGTTTCTGGGACGCCTCTTTTTGGGGGGAGACTAGAGCAGTTTGATCTAGAGGGAGGCCGAAGTGCAAGGGCGACGCGGAATTTTATGAAAACGGCTCAAAGCTAAATAGGAATCGGCTTTCAGTAAAGCCATGCCGTGGAAGAGAGGCGCTTTCAGCGCCGCGATGGGGTTCCTTGCAGGATCAAGGCTGTAGCCCTTGGGGTTGCGTGCCCGCGCAAAGGGAAAACGACCACAGGCCCTAAAGGGCGTAAATTTCTGCGCGCGCACGCGACCCTGAAAGGGCCGCTCTTTCACGGTGGCTTCCACATTCGCATCGATCATGCGAATTCGGAAAGGGAACCAAACCTTCGTCAAGAAACTGGGTTCGATCACTGCCATCGAAAGCACCGTGGAAGAGCGGCGCTTTCAGCGCCGCGTTAGAGCTTCTTCACAGACGTGGGGCTTCAGCCCCTGTGGAACTGGGTCCATTCTCATCACGTCTGCTGCCGAGCAATACGGATATTGTTCCGGCCTCAGCGCAAGGCGTGCTCTCACCGGATTCATGCGAATGTATTCGCGATGGCGTTCGTAGTCCTCCCAGTCTCTGATGCGGTGGTTTGTGAAACTCGGCTGCCACACCGGACCGCGTTTATCTAGCCGATACGAAAATCCGCCTTTGATGAATTGCATGGCGCGTTCCAAAGAAATCTCTTTCCAGGCGTAAGGATGGCGTGGAGGTGATCAGGCATGATGACGAATTCGTGGAGAAGAAATTTTCCGGCATCGCGATAGTGCGCGAGTGTTTCGATGAGCAGTTTGGCCGTCGTGTCGCGTCGGAAGATGGGAATTCGTTGAGCGGTGATTGTAGTGACGAAGAAGGTACGGTCGGAACTCATCCTGTGATCGTTGCGGATTCATGGATGTGCTGTCGGTGAGGGATGTCACAAATAGTTGTGGAGAGTTCCGAAAAGGGACAAGCGGATTTGGATTGGCCCAGAGATTTCGCTACAGAGTTCGGCCTCGAAGGCGGCCGGGGAAGAGCGCGCGTCAAGCGCCACGTAGAGCATCTTCGATAATGGGGGGCTTTGGCCCCGGACGTGGTTCGTGCGCCGTAAAGGAAAAACGACCACGGGCCCTAAAGAGCATGCTTGTATGAGCACGAACGCGGCCCTGAAAGGGCCGCTCTTCCACGGTAGCGTTACCATTCTTGCTCAATAGGGCAACGTCAGAGCATCTTCAATAATGTGGGCTTGTAGCTCCTAAGGGATTCTCGCTGCAGCGAAAGAAAAACGACCACGGGCCCTAAAGGGCATGCTTGTATGAGCACAAACACGGCCCTGAAAGGGCCGCTCTTCCACGGTAGCGTCAGCGTTCTTGCTGACATCGGCAACGTTCGGATCACGGGAAGGAATTTCTGGACCCATCTCCGAATCATGTGGGGAGTGTTTTCCTCGACAGCACTATGGAAGAGCGGGCCCTTCGAGGGCCGCGTTCTGCGGGGAGAAGGAGGCCCCTTTAGGGCCTGTGGTCGTCTTCCTTCGCGAGAGTGGGGCGGACGAATGCGTCCGCCCCTACACAAACCGTTCTAGCTGCAGCCGCTGGTGCTGCCGCAGCTCATGCAGCGGTAGCAGCTGCCGTTTCTGGTCATGATGCTGCCGCAGAAGCTGCAGCTTGGGGCGTCGCCCAGGTCGACGATGCTCGACAACGCGTCGGCGGCGTGGACCGATCCGGCTTCCGGCTTCCGGCTTCTTCCGGCTTCCGGCGCGGCGCTCGACTCTCCTATTTCTGGCAACTGGCCGCTGATCACTGACGTCTTTGGTCTCAGGTTCTCGAACAGCAGTTGCTGCTGGCCGGTGAGGAAGCGCATCTGCATCCAGCGGAAGATGTAGTCCATGATGGACTTGGCGTAGCCGATCTCTGGATTGCCGCTCCAGCCGCTGGGTTCGAAACGGGTGTGGGCGAACTTTTCGCAGAACGTCTTAAGCGGAACGCCGTACTGCAGCGCCAGCGAGACGGCGAGCGCGAAGCTGTCCATCAGGCCGGAGACGGTCGAGCCTTCCTTGGCCATCTTGACGAAAAGTTCGCCGGGATCTCCGTTGGGATAGAGGCCGACGGTGATGTAGCCCTCGTGGTCTCCAACTTTGAATTTGTGCGTGATTGACATGCGCTCTTCCTGCAGCTTGTGGCGCACGGCGCGCGGTGGTGCGTTGAGATCCTCTTCCTCCTGCTGGCGGACCAATGGGTCCGCGGCTACACGAGCTGTGGCGCTTTCGGCAGTCTTTGTACCTGCGGCTGAGAGAGGTTGAGATTTCTTGCAGCCGTCGCGATAGATGGCGACGGCCTTCAGGCCGAGCTTCCAGGCTTGCAGGTAGGCGTCCATGATGTCTTCGACACTGGCGTTCTCAGGGAGATTGACGGTCTTCGAAATCGCTCCGGAGATGAAGGGCTGCGCCGCGGCCATCATGCGGAGATGTCCGGTGTAGTGGATGGAGCGCGTGCCCTTTGCCGGCTTGAACGAGCAATCGAAGACGGCGAGGTCGTCTTCCTTAATGTGCGGCGCTCCCTCGATGGTGCCGGTGGCGTCGATGTAGCTGACGATCGCGTCGGTTTGCTCGTGTGTGTATCCGAGCTTGAAAAGCGCGGTGGGCACGGTGTTGTTGACGATCTTAATCATGCCTCCGCCAACGAGCTTTTTGTATTTCACCAGCGCGAGATCGGGTTCGATTCCGGTAGTGTCGCAGTCCATCATGAAGCCGATGGTGCCTGTTGGGGCTAGGACTGTGACTTGGGAGTTGCGGTAGCCGTGCTTTTCGCCGTGCTGCAGGGCTTCGTCCCAGCAGGCTTTGCTGGCTTCGTAGAGCGCGGTGGGGACGTTTCCTTTATTGATTCCGTTCACTGACGCGCGGTGCATGCGGATTACGTCCAGGAATGGCTCGCGGTTGATGTACCAGCCGGGGCAGGCTCCTCCGGGCATGGTTTGTGCAGTCGCCACGCTCCCCTGCCCCTTCGTTTCGCTCAGGGCCGGGGTCGCGGGGCGGACGAATGCGTCCGCCCCTACACGAGTTCCTAGATTCGTTTCTGACAGGTTCTTCTTTGTTGCTTCTGTTGCCGGGACTAGTGGCTCGCATTGTTCGGCGATGCGGCTGCTTTGCAGGTAGGCTTCGCCGCACATGATTGCTGTCACGCAGGCTGCGTAGTCGCGACCCGCATCACTGTCATACGGGTGGCCTGCTGCCATCAACAAGGCGCCCAGGTTCGCGTAGCCGAGCCCGAGAGGGCGATAGTCATGAGAGTTGGCCATGATTGCTTGCGTGGGATATCCGGCGTTGTCGACCAGGATTTCCTGCGCGGTAATCAGGATGTCAACGGCATGGCGATAGGCTTCGACGTCGAAGGTGCCGTTGGGCGCGAACTTCAGCAGGTTCAGGCTGGCCAGGTTGCAGGCGCTGTCGTCGAGGAACATGTATTCGCTGCAAGGGTTACTGGCGTTGATGCGGGCAGTGTTTTTCGACGTGTGCCAACGGTTGACCGTGGTGTCGTACTGCATGCCGGGATCGCCGCAGTGCCAGGTGGCTTCGGATATCTTGTGCAGCAGTTCTTTCGCCTTGTAGGTCTTCACGACCGAGTGATCGGTGACGGTGCGCGTGGAGAAGTCGGTGTCGCGGACGACGGCGTACATGAAGTCGTCGGTTACACGAACGCTGTTGTTGGCGTTCTGGAAGAAGATGGAGGTATAAGCGTCCGAGTCAGGATGCGAGCCGTCGTATCCCACGGAAACCAGGGCGTGCGCCTTGGCCTCTTCCTTCTTCTTGCATTCGATGAAATCGACGATATCTGGATGGTCGACGTTGAGGATGACCATCTTGGCGGCGCGACGAGTCTTGCCTCCGGACTTGATGACGCCGGCGAAGGCATCGAATCCTTTCATGAAGCTAAGTGGGCCGCTGGCCGTGCCGCCTCCGGAGAGCAGTTCGCTGGATCCGCGCAGGGGCGAAAGGTTCGTACCGGTTCCGCTGCCCCATTTGAAGAGCATGCCTTCCGTCTTGGCGAGCGTGAGGATTGAGTCGAGAGAATCTTTGACCGAATTGATGAAACACGCAGAGCATTGCGGTTTGCGGTATCCGGTGATGCCGAATTCGACTTGCTGAGCTTGTGCGTTCCAGTGCCAGTTCTGTCCGTCAGAGTTGGGCTCGATGCGGTCGCAACCGACGTTGAACCAGACGGGTGAGTTGAATGCCGCATACTGGCGCAGGAGGATGTGCGCGAGCTCGTCGTGAAAGTTGGCAGCGTCGTCGGCGGTTTTGAAGTAGCCCTGCGTGTGTCCCCAATCGCGGATGGTTTCAGCGACGCGGGAGACGAGTTGGCGGACCCCGGTTTCGCGGTCCGGCGTGTTGATCTTTCCGTGCAAGTACTTCGAGGCGACGATGTTGGTCGCCGTCATCGACCAGTCTTTGGGGACTTCAACGTCCTTCTGCTCGAAGATGACGCCGCCGTGAGAGTCGGTGATCTGCGCAGTGCGGAGATCCCACTCGACCTCGTCATATGGAGAAACGCCTGGCTTAGTGAAGAGGCGGCGGATGGTGAGTCCGGGGGCCTTCTTCTTCTGGCTCGCGACGGGCGTGGAGGTGGACGGGGCGGCGGTCTTGGTCTCGGTTGTGGTTTTTACTTCTGCCATTTCAGGGCTCTCCTATTAGATTCTATGGGTGGTGCGGCCGATTCGGGCGTCCGGGTTGGGGCGGGGAACCGGGTAGAGCGGAATTCGGATGTAAGAGATCGTCTCTTTCGCCCCTTCGGGGCTCTTTTTAACGAACGACCCCACAGCTTGCACCCTTCGGCTTTGCTCAGGGCAGGTTGTGGGCTGCATTCTTTCGCCGCTTCACGGCTGCCCTCCGCTAGAAGCCGGAGGGGAACAGCGATGAGCGGTGAATACCGGGGTCAGCCACGACTTCCGGTGGCGCTGATTTGTTTGCTGGATTATTAAAGTTTGGTTCCCGGACTTCTGTTGGCCCGGTTTCAGAGTTGGCGGACAGGAGTGTCCGCCCCACACTAACTGGTTCGATTGTCGGAGTTAGCTCGAGTGATGTGGCGAAGTGCGAGCCGATGCCGGTGGCTTTTTCCGACGAAGAGGCGATCCATTGATTGAGGGCGCTGCAGATGCTGCGGCGCTGGGCAGGATCGTGAATTTCGACATAACGAATGAAGTAGCGTCCAGATTCCAGGCGCGCGTGCATCGGGTGATTGCGCGAGAGCATGCGGTCGAGGACGTAGGCCATGTCGTCGTCTTCGAAGAATTGGGTGACAGCGAGCATGCGGCGGGTGGAGTCGGCTTTCGGCTTCCGGCTTTCGGCTTCCGTTTTGACGTGGGCTTCGGGCTTCAGGCTGCGGGCTTCCGGCATTACCGCGCTCGCTTCGCTCGCTGGACGCACCAATGGGTCCGTCCCTACACAAGCAGTGGTGGTGCCGACGCTCATGATTTCTTCGGCAAGGGCGAACACCCCGGGTTTGCTGGGTACTACTAAGAGACTGTGGTGGGACTCGCAGCGGAACCAACGCGACCATTGCAGACGGCGATAGTCCAAGGGACGATCAAAGCCGTGGCGTGCCAAAGATTCAGACACGAGACGAGTTAGCGTTTCCATTGCGGGCTCCTGGATCTGGTGTTGCTTTTGTCGTGCACGGGGGAGGGTCGGGCACGGTCACCGCACTTCTATTTCGGCTTCCGGCCCCGCGACGCGGTTCCGGGAGGTTGAACTTCTCCTAAGGTTCGGCGCCGGACTTACGGATCTGGAAGCCCGAGCGCCTTCCTTATCTCGTCTGCGAGGGTTCCGGGTCACCTCTGGCCCGATTCCGCCGCAGAATCCGCATTTACTGCTGAATTCCGACCCCATTCCCGTGAGGTGGAATTTTGTGCCTTGGGATTGCAAAGTTACTCCTGCAGGTTGTGCATGTCAAGAGGGAAACACTACAGGTTGTATCCCTAGCAATGACGGCCTTGATGCGGACTTGAGGACGGGATTTCCACACAAAAGAGCAAAGTTTCAACGTTTCAAAGTTTCAACGTTTCAAAGACCTCTACATTCGGTGGCTTCCAGCCCTCAGCCCTCAGCCCTCAGCCCTTCGGGAACTGACTATGAAGGGTTGCCATTGCCTCGAAAAATTTAAACCCAACAGTGGTTCGAAAACTTGCTGATGATCTCGACGGGTTTGACCTTGAGACCTTGAAACATTGAAAGCTCGAAACTCGAAACTGTCTCTGCTCACATGAGTCTGAGCCGCGACGTGCTCTCGCGAACTGGTTGAGGCGATTTTCGAATGCGAGGCATTCTCTCGAGATTTGTGAGGCGCTGATGTCCGTCGCCGAAGTCGGTTTTAATCTTTTCGATTTGTAGCGGCTCGAAGCGCAGGTGTCTTTGGACCGAGCTATCGTTTTCGTCGGAGTGCCTGTCCGATGGATCTGGTGAGGAGCACATCGGCACGTAAATGTCCTCGAAGATTTGCCGCGGGGCGATGCTTAGAACTCCGTCGTTGGACTCAACCAGGTAATCGCCTTTGCGTCCGCAATGCTGTCGGCCGAGATGGTCGGTGAAGGTGAGGTTCGAGCTGAGCTGTTTGGCTTTAACAAGGAAGCGGGTGCGGTAGGTTTTCCATTCCATTGATTTCATGGCGACGCTGACCCCAGAGCACAGCTGATGTTTCTGTGAGTGCCCGTCCTTAAAGCGACTCTTCGCAACTGGGACGTGCTGCTTATTTTCGTGTGGGCGAAGGTGACTGTAAGGTCGAAATCGCTGCGGGTCAATTCAATATTTTTGGTGCAACTGAGGAAAAAATCGGGCATGGGTTCCCGGGAATTTTCGCTCGTCAAGAAGAATCTGCAAGAGCGGTTGTGGATACGCGTGATCGTGAGAGTTTCTGAATGTGCGCTGCAACGGCGTGTGAATTTGGTAAAGTGGGCCGCCGGGTTGTCCACAGGGCTTGCACAGGAAATGCAGAAACCGTTGTCGGCGGGAGGGAACAATGCGCAGGGTTGCTTTTGGTTTTTTGAGTTTATTGATCACGACGCTTTCCGTTTTGGGACAGAATGCGAGTGCGAAGACAGTTGCGCTGCATTGTGGAAGCTTGTTTGATGGGCGTGGCGACTCGTTGCGAAAGAATGTTTTCGTCGTGATCGAGGGCGATAAGATCAAAGACGTTGCCGCTGCCGCTCCAACCGGCGCCGAAGTCGTCGATCTCTCTCGTGAGACATGTTTGCCGGGATTGATGGACACGCATACGCATGTCCTGTTGCAGGGAGACATCACTGCAGCTGATTACGATCAGCAATTGCTTAAGCAATCGCCGGAGTACCGCACGATTCTGGCGACGGTAAATGCGCGTCGGGCGTTGGAGTACGGATTCACCTCGATTCGCGATCTGGAGACTGAGGGTGCGGGATACGCCGATGTGGATGTGAAGAAAGCGATTAACGAGGGCGTGATTCCCGGGCCACGGATGCACGTCGCGACGCGGGCTCTGGATGTCACGGGCGCGTATCCGCTCCAAGGCTATGCGCCAACAGTGATGGTGCCGCGCGGGGTGCAACTTGTCGACGGGGCGGACAATGCGCGGCAGGCGGTGCGCGAGCAGATCAGTCACGGTGCGGACTGGATCAAGGTGTACAGCGATCGGTCGTATCGCGTGCGGGAAGACGGAGTGCTGGACGATATTCCGACATTCACGTTGGATGAGCTACGGGCAATTGTGGATGAGGCGCATCGCGAGCGGCACAAAGTCGCTTCGCACGCGATGGCCTTGAACGGCGTCCACAACTCGGTTGAGGCGGGAGTCGATTCGATCGAGCACGGAAATTACATCGCCGAGGAAGATCTCAAGACGATGGCTTCACGCGGGATTTATTACGTACCGACGATCTTTGTGGGCGAGTATGTGGCGCAGGGAAGAGCCGCCGAGGGCGCTCCGGTTTGGGTGAAGATGATTCAGATTCATGAAGACACCTTTCGGCGGGCGATGAAAGCTGGAGTGAAGATTGCGTTCGGGACCGACGCGGGCGGATTCGATTGGAAGGTGAATCCGGCGAAGGAGTTTTCGTCAATGGTGAAGTTTGGGATGACTCCGGCGCAGTCGATTCGGGCGGCCACCGTCACGGCTGCGGAACTGCTGGGCGTGAAGGATTCGCTGGGCACCCTCGAGGCCGGGAAGCTGGCTGATGTCGTGGCTGTGCCCGGGGATCCCCTGAGCGACGTGTCAGCGATGGAGAAGGTGGATTTCGTGATGAAAGGCGGCGTGGTGTATCGGCGGCCTTAGCAAAATCAAAGGCAGAAGCTTTTACCGCTGAGTTCGCGGAGAAATGCCGCAGAGGGCGCTGAGGATTTCGTCTTGCGGAGAGGTCTTACGAGATTATCGAGTGACGTTTTGCTTTGCCACATTCTGCGGCTTTGTCGAGAACCAATCCAGCATTTTCTCTTCGAATTCCTTTGGCGCCACGCTGAGTGCGCCGCAGTGGCCGGCGTTAGGGACTTCCCACAGAACTGTATGCGGATCCTGGGTGTGAATCATTCGGGAGTGACGCACAGGAATATTGCTGTCGACTTGTCCGTGAATGAGGAGCACCGGGATTTTGCTGTCGGCGATGGATTGTTCCGGCGAAACCATCTGCATGTCGAGGCCGTATTTCCAGCGAACACGTAGGAATGCTACTTCGACCACTGGTCTGAGAAGAGTGCGGCCCAGCCACGGACCCGTATGGAACGCTTGTCCCATGCGGTCGTAGGCGATTTCCCGAAAATCAGAGAAGGGACTCTCGGCGGCAACGGCGCAGAAATCCGGATGGGTCGCGAGAGACTGCAGCAGTTCGGCCGCTCCCATCGATTCTCCCAGCCCGAAGATGCATTGGGGATGCACTTGGGCCTGCAACACATTGATCCATTCATGAACGTCATTGCGCTCAAGAAGACCGTAAGTAACAAGCGAGCCACCGCTTATGCCGTGTCCACGAGCATCGGGCAGAAGCACGCTGAACCCATGGTCAAGGAAGAGCTTTGCGTATCCAGTCATGCCAAGGCGATTGTCACCCAAGCCGTGCAGCACGATCACCGCGCTTCCGTTTGTGTACTGAGGTTGGATGAGCCATGCGCTCAGAGGGACTCCATCCGGCGTCGTGATCGACAGGTCGGCAAGATTGGCATTTAGTTTACGAACAGAGCTGCGCACCGCGGCGGTTTCTTCATTCGTCAGAAGGCGGCGGCCGGGATGAAGGGTACCATCGGCCACGTAGACTCCCGACAGCGAACAGGCGGCCAGATAAATCAGAAATGCCAACAGAAGTCGACGGGTGCAGCGCGAAAGGTTCATGCCTTGTCAGCAGTACGAAAAAGTGCCGGCGACGGTTCCGTGGGAGAGCTCAAACTGACCATAGGGGCGCACAGGGTCACAACAGGACAGCGTGAGCCGAGGTTACGTCAGAGAAGGTTGACGCTGTCGCACGCTCCCCTTCGCTTCGCTCGGGTCGCGGGGCGGACGAATGCGTCCGCCCTTACACAAAATCCCCACTTCTCGCGCAAAAAACGCGCGAGAAATGGGGCAGCCATTTTTTCAGAGTTAGCGATGGGCTAGGGCTGGTTCTTGGGCGGCTTTGCCGGATTTGAAGGCGGCGAAGCGCTTGTTGATCTCGTCCCAGTTGACAACGTTCCACCAGGCGGCGAGATATTCGGGACGGCGGTTGTTGTATTTCAGGTAGTAGGCGTGCTCCCAGACGTCATTGCCGAAGATAGGGTAGAGTCCCTCGGAAATGGGATTGTCCTGATTCGGGGTCGACATGATCTGCACTTCGCCGTTCGATTTGCCGGCAAGCCAGACCCATCCGGAGCCGAACTGCTTCGTGCCGGCATCGTTGAACTTTGTTTTGAAGTCGTTGAAATTGCCGAAGGTCTTCTGAATGACTTCGGCGATCGGTCCGTTCGGATCGCCTCCGCCTTGCGGCTTCATGATCTTCCAGAACATGGTGTGGTTGACATGGCCTCCGCCATTGTTGCGGACCGCACCGCGGACGTCCTCGGGAATGGCGTTGAGATCACGAATGAGATCTTCGGCGGATTTGCCGGCGAGTTCGGGATGCTTCTCGATAGCGGCGTTGAGATTTGTGACATAAGCCGCGTGGTGCTTATCGTGGTGCAGAGTCATGGTCTGCTTGTCGATCGTGGATTCCAATGCGTCATACGCATACGGCAGTGGGGGTAGTTCGTGAGCCATTTTGATCGTTCCTCCAGGCTTTTGAGATGACAGGAAAATGGTTTTCGATGCAAGCGTTCCAACATTATAGCGCCGGCAGGGCTCTGCGCCGATTAGCGTACGCCAAGTGCACGCCTCGCTTCGCATCGGCGGGGCGGACGAAATGCGTCCGCCCCTGCACAATCTCTTCTTTACTTCTTTACTTCTTTACTTCTTTACTTCTTTACTTCCGGCCTAGCAGGCGAATTCTTGATGTGAACGCCCGCCCCAGGCACGCGGTGAACGTTGGTTGGGGGTGAGTCGCGTCGATGATGCTGTTTACCACGAAGGGATCGCAGCGGCCGGTGATGTTGTCCATGCCGCCGCGGAGGGCGAGATAGTATCCCATCAGGTGGAAGCGTTTTTCCAGTTGTACATTGAGCGAGAAATAGTCGGGGAAGCGCTGAGCGCCGGGTTTGCCGATCAGTTGCAACTGGTCGGTGTATTCGTTGAAGGGGAATCCAGTGCGCGCTTCCATCGAGTAAGCAATCTCCATCTGGTGAATGATCGGCAGCGGGAAGAACGGGAGGTATCCCCAGGAGAGAAAACGATTCGGGGTGTCCCAGGGATAAGGTCCGGGTTGCTGTGAGGCGAGAACGGAATTGTCGACATTGAAATCGAGGGCCTGGTTCGTGCGCGCCCTGGAGAACGTATAGGCGCCCATGATCGAATAAGTCTCGCGGAAGCTGCGGCGCAACGAGATCTGGAAGGCGTCGTAGTGATCTTGCCGCGTATTCTGCAGAACAAAGTTTCCCGTCGGCGAATTGAGGGGCGTGTCGTATACGAATCCGCTGTTTCCGCGGCGCTGGAAGAATTCAGCCTTCATGTAGATCGCCGCCGGAAGTTTCTTTTCAAGGCCGACGCTCCAGTTGAGGAATCGTGGAGACTCCAGATCGGCCGTGTTGACGCTAAAGCGTGTGTCGACTGGGCCAGAGACGGTGACGCAGTTCGTCGGAGTGGAGCAGTTCGCATTCGTCGAGAAGAAGGTGTCCTGGCGCGTGCCGGAGGACGGGCGGGCAATCAGGAAGATCGGAGTCGCCTCATAGATCAAGCCAATGCCCGCGGAAAATTTCGTGGCGCCCGAGTTATCGAGTACATAGGTGCCTGCGAGACGGGGAGCGAAGTTGGCGTGATGGACGACATCGTCCCAGTCGAATCGAACGCCGGGCTCGAGAAGCAGGCGATCGGTAATTGCCCAGCGATCTTCGGCATAGCCGGAAACTTCGGCGTTGTTCTGCTCGACGAGTGGCGCCTCCGTGAAGGTGGAGTAGCGCGTGCAAGGGAACTGCGCGCTCTGGGTGGCCGTGAGGCAAAGATCGCCGGATGTCAGGGTCTTGTTGGCGACCAGATACGAGATCGGCTGACGGAAGAAGTGCGCGTCGTAAGCGATGTGGTCGAGATCGAGTCCGACCTTGAAGTCGTGTCGTCCGTGCCAGCGCTGTGGAGGCAAATAGACATTCGCGAAGGCCTGCCAGCGTGTGGCGATGGTTTCCGCGCTCAGGTAGAAGTTGCCACCTGATGTGTTGGTGTTGACGAAGTACGGGTTCGATCCATAAGGAGTGAGGTTGATGTCGTACTGGTCGAAGCCTAGACCAGTTTCGACTAGCATTCCGTTCGCGAAGTAGTGCTGGTCCTTGATGCTGGGGAAATAGGAGTATTCGACATCTTTGGGATTGGCGAACTGCGGGCTCTGCGGCGAAAGAAACGCAAACTGATCGTGGAGATGATTTACGAGGAAACTCGTGGTGAGAATATTGCGCTCGGTGAGGTTCGATTGCAGCTTGGTCAGATTGCCGAAGCGCAGAATGTGATCGTTGTCCTGCCCGACCGGAAGCGCGGTATAGACGAGGTTGTCATACTCGCCGTCGAACGCGTTGTAGAACCAGATTTTGTGCTTCACGATCGGACCTGAAAAAGTGAAGAGCGGCAGGAACTGGTCGAAACGCCATCCGTGCTTGTTCTGGAACGAAGGGATAAAGTTCGTGGCCCAGAAACGGAAGTGATCGTCGCCGATACCGGTATTCAACAGGAGCAGGCCGGCTGATCCTTTTCCGAATTCAGCCGGCGCGCGCGAAGGCTCGACCTGG
Source organism: Candidatus Sulfotelmatobacter sp. (assembly GCA_035264195.1). Classification (GTDB taxonomy): domain Bacteria; phylum Acidobacteriota; class Terriglobia; order Terriglobales; family Acidobacteriaceae; genus Sulfotelmatobacter. The sequence goes on from DATFQQ010000030.1 coordinate 36,412, forward strand.
ATGGAGCGAAACGCGTCGGTACTGACTCGAATCAAAAGTTCGCCGTTGGCAGGCTGAGTGACGTTAAAGCCATCGAGCAAGGTGATCGTCTGATAGGTTTGCGCGCCGGCCACGTGCGGCTGTCCGCTCTGATCGTTGACGACGCCCGGAATAAAACTCACGGCATTGCGATAGTCATGAGCGGTAGGGAAGACCATGTTCACAATGTCGAGGCCGGTGAGGGCTTCCTTTGAAGAGATCTGGGATGAATCGATCGCAGGGGGCGATTCGCGAACGTCGACCACTTCATGAACTTCTTGCGTACGCGTGAGTGCGACCTCGACCGCTGCGCCGGGCGAAACCTGCACCGCTGGTTGCTCGAGAGCGTAGAAGCCTTCTTTTTGGACGCGAAGCGTGTAGGGGCCGGCAGCCAAACCGGGAAGCGAGCAGCGCCCGGTGAAGTTCGTCTCGCAATGAGCGACAGGCTGTGCAGAGCTTTCGAGTGAAACGCGGGCGGATTGGACCGCGACGCCATTCTCATCGACAACCGCAATCGTGGGGCCGGTCACGGTTTGGGCCGCCGCTGTACTGAGAACCGCCACGATCAGAAAGAGAACTCGCATTCCTTGGGAAGTATTTTACGGTGGGATGCGGGTTTTCAAGGGTATGGTCTAGGTTAGATTCTGTGAGCCTAATTACAGCCTCATCTGTGATGTTCCGGTATATCTCGCGGATACCGAAAGTCGTGAGTTTTTGATAAACTCCTCGTACCCGCTCAGAAGGATTCCCTCCTTATGCTGTCGCAGTTGACCTCCCAGGAAGCCCTGAGGCTGACCGCCAACTTTGCATTCACCGCCGGCCGTATGCGGGAAGCCGACCGGGCGTTTGCGATCAGGGCCAACATTTGCGAGACGGCCAGCCGCGTCGCTCTCTTGCGCGCTCACGTGATCGCCAGGCAGGAAGAAATTCTTGCGGGCTTCGGCGAATGCCTGCGGCGGCGGGATTTCGCAGTGGTTTGAAAAAAATCCAAACCTTTTCTTCTTGGCTCCGTACACAATAGATCATGGCAGCGTCACCTGCTTTTGATTCTGAACCCGAAATGAGCAGTGAACGATCGGTCCACACTGCCTCAAAGCGAACTCCGGCGAACGGACGGTTGTTGCGCATCATCGCAGTCTTCAAGTTTCTGAAGGCTACGTTGCTGATTGCGCTCTCAGCCGGGTTGTTCCGCATGCTGCATCAGGATCTCGGGATGCGCCTCGAACACTGGGTGAGGGCGATGCGCCTCGATCCCGGCAACCGGTATATCGAACATGTGCTCATGCGGGTGTCAGATCTGAGCCCTGTTCAGATCAAGCGAATTGGGCTAGTCGGGCTGCTCTATGCCGGTCTTTTCCTGGTGGAAGGCACTGGTTTGTGGCTCCAAAGAAGGTGGGGGGAGTGGGTTACGGTCGTGCTCACCGGGATGCTCGTGCCGGTCGAGATGTATGAGATTTTCCATCGACCGACTGCGGTCAAGGTTCTGGTGCTTCTGGTGAACGTGGGCATCGTTTTTTATCTAATCCACCGGATTCGTACTGAGGATCGGTCCGCTTAAGTGGATTAGTCGGCTTTTGGATGCGCTGCAAGCAAACAGCAGATTCCTCGCGTTTGCTCGGAATGACAAATGATAGTTTGCGGAGCAATTATGCCCACGCCGCTGTGCAGTTCGTCGGAATCCAAAGTCATGGGTAGGCTGCCTGCGCAGCGTTGTCATTCCGAAACGGCGTTTAGCCGTTGAGGAATCTGCTGTGTGCCGGCAACGGATCAGCTGCAAATCCAGAGCAGATTCATCTCTTACGTGCGGCCCTGTCAGCTTTGCCAGTCGTCGAGACCCCTCAATCCCATCATCGTACCGAGGGAAGCCCGTCGAGGTTTGCCACCAGATCGACGCGACGATGAGGTGTTAAGACATGGCAGCGAAAGAGCAGAAGACGCGTTCAAGGAGCATTTGGGGGAACATTGGGCTTGCGTCAACGCTGCTCCTGGTTCTGGCGGCAATTTGCCAGATGGTTCTCGCACAAGGCGATGCGGACTTGGCGGCCGCTGGCGAGACATCTGCTACCACCGCCTCCGTCGGCACTTCAATCCTTTTTCAAAACGTTCGCATCTTCGATGGTCGGAACGCCGCACTGTCGCCTCCGGCCAACGTGCTTGTCAAAGGCAACATCATCGAGCGTATCTCGTCAGAGCCGATCCCCGTTGGCCCCGGTGTCAGTGTCATTGCAGGCAACGGCCGCACGCTGATGCCCGGTCTCATCGATGCGCATTGGCACGCCGTCATGGCGTCGGTTCCACAGCCCGTCCTGATGACGGCCGACCCAAACTACCTTCAACTCTTGGCGGCACGGCAAGCTACAGCGACGCTGATGCGAGGGTTTACCACCGTGCGCGATCTCGGAGGTCCCGTCTTCGGGCTCAAGCGCGCTATCGACGAGGGCGTCGTCGTCGGTCCGCGCATCTATCCCTCGGGAGCCTTCATCTCACAAACCTCGGGGCATGGAGATTTCCGCTTCTCTTTCGAAGTCCCGAGGCTTCCCGGAGAGTCTCTTAGCTACACCGAGGCTGTGGGAATCGCGGCCATTGCCGACAGCCCTGACGAGGTCCGGCTGCGAGCCAGAGAGCAATTGCGTGCAGGTGCGAGCCAGATCAAGCTCATGGCTGGAGGTGGCGTTGCCTCTCCCTACAATCCAATCGAATCCACCCAGTACACCGAACCGGAGATCCGTGCCGCAGTGGAGGCCGCTGAGAATTGGGGAACTTATGTTACGGTGCACGCCTATACCCCACGCGCGATTCAGCAGGCGATCGCCGCAGGCGTCAAGTGCATCGACCACGGTCAACTCATCGATGAGCCTACCGCCAGGCTGATGGCAGAAAAAGGAATCTGGTGGAGCTTGCAGCCCTTTCTCGATGATGAAGACGCGGCGCCGCTCGTCAACCCGGTGTCTCAGAAAAAGGCGCTCGAGGTCTTCAACGGAACAGACAACGCTTATAAGCTAGCGAAGAAGTACAGGATCAAGACCGCCTTTGGTACCGATATTCTTTTCGACGCCAGGCTCACAACGCGGCAGGGCGCCATACTTGCCAAGCTGATTCGCTGGTACACACCCGCAGAAATCCTCAAGATGGCCACCGCTGACACCGGCGAGTTGATGGCCCTCACCGGATTTATCAACCCTTATCCCGGCAAGCTGGGCGTGGTGGAGCAAGGAGCACTGGCTGATCTGCTATTGGTTGATGGCAATCCTGTTGAAAACATCAAGCTCATTGAAGACCCCGACAAAAACTTTTTGGTCATCATGAAGAACGGAACAATCTACAAGAACACCCTGCCCAGATGAGATTCTTCGAGGTGCTGGGTAATCGGGGCTCAGCAAGCACTATGGGGAAACAAGCATCTGAACGCTCTTTCCGTCGAACAAAGTCCTAAACTTTTAGTTGACAAGCGGATCTATCCGTTGTAATGTCCTAAAAACTTAGGAGGTACTCTCCGTTGGGTCCGTCCCGCAAAGCCCCATCACAACTCACTCCGCTGGAACTTCGGATCATGCAGGTTCTGTGGGAGAACGGCGCGAGCACCGTGCAGGCTGTACAGGAAAAACTGCCGGGAGAGTCGCTGGCCTATACCACGGTGCAAACCATGTTGAACGTTCTGCAGCGCAAGGGGAAGGTCAAGCGCCGGCTAGTGGGCAGGGCTTACGAATACCGTCCGGTATTGAGCCGGGAGCGGGCACTGCGGGACGCGGCGGGTGATCTGCTGGACCGCATGTTCGGCGGTTCGGTGGACGCACTTCTGATGAGCCTGGTGAAGAGCCGCCAGATTGACGCAGAAAAACTCGCAAAGCTGCAGCGATTGATTGATGAGCACGAGGGTGGCAAGGAGGAAGACCATGCAGACGATTGACCGGATGATCGTAGGTTATCTGTTGAATTCTGTTTGGCAGGTCACCGTGATTGCAGCGCTCGGGCTCTTATGTTCGACACTCCTGCGCCGAGCGCCCGGCCGCTATCGGCATATCCTTTGGGTCTTGTGCCTGGCGGTCAGCGTGCTTGTCCCTGCGGCTACAGTCGTGATGCAGGTTCGTGGGGGCGGACAAGCCGACGAAAGCGCTCCCGTGTTTGCCGAAACGAGTACCCACGTTGCAGTCTCGCACCAGGGAGGGTGGTCTTTCCTTAGTTTTCGCAGCCGCACTCGTCCTGTGCAGTTCGCGCCGTTGTTGTTGAATGCCGCGGCGTGGGCGTACTTGATTTTTTTGGGCCTGCGCTGCTTGCAGCTTGCACGGATGTATCGCCGTACCTCGCTCGTCCGGAGGTCGGCCTACGCAAGAAGCGTTCCGCCAGCGATTGCGCAGGCGGCAGAAACCTGTCGCCAACTCTTCTCGACTCCGCAGATTCCGGTGTTGTGCTCAGAAGAGATCACGAGCCCATCGACTGTTGGATGGCGCAAACCGGTCCTGCTGGTCCCGGTCAGTTTTTTCACCGACGACATCCGCGAGGAAGATGCAATCTCCGCCTTGTCGCATGAAATGGCACATATCCGGCGGCGCGACTTCGCACTGAACCTCTTGTACGAGTCGGCCTCGGTGGCGCTGTGTTTCCATCCCGCAACAGCACTCATCAAGACCCGGATCGCGCAGACCAGAGAGTTGGCGTGCGACGAGATGGCCGTCCACCTGTTGCCTTCGGGAAAACAGTATGCCCACTCGCTGCTGAACATCGCGCGGACCATGTTTGCCGCTGCCCCTTCGGCAAAGTCGAATTACGCAATGGGGCTGTTCGATACGCGTGTTTTAGAGGAGCGAATTATGAACATTCTCAGGATGCCCAAGATTTCAGGACGCGAAAGCCGCACAAGAATGCTGATGGCGTTTGTTCTGGTGAGCGCAGTGTCACTGCTGACTTCTGCGTTTTCGCTACGTGTTGGTTCCGAAACTACCTCTGCTGAAACTCAACGTTTCGTGGGTACATGGGTTACGAAATATAAAGGTCAGACCTTTATCACGCTGAAACTCAAGTCGATGAAAGACGGATTGGGAGGATCGTGCATCCACGTGGACCGGCTAGACCTGTTAGCGGATGGCGAACTGATCCCAAGCAGCGACCAGTTTGTCGAGCAGGAAATCGTGCAAGCGAAAGCTTCCGGGAATAAGCTCGACTTGCGGATTGGCGGGCACGATTCCATCCACTTCGAACTCACGCTGAAGGGAGTCAACGAGGCTGACGTGCTTGCAGTGGGGGACGCACCGGATAAGAACTCGCCCGATCAGGCTCCTCCGCAGAAGATTCCGTGGCATTTTGAGCGTGTGGCGGAAAGCCAGTAGTGACCTGTCCTTTTGATGTCATCGCTGACGGCGGCGAAGCCCGCCGTGAGGGACCCTAGTTCAGCGAACGAGTCGATACCGTTGACGGGAAAGTTTCGGCAGCGTGGATCAACCCGGAAGCCGCTTTGGCGGTGCATAGCTTCGTACGGTCCCTCGGAGGGCTTTTCGCCCACCTCAGGATGATGTCGCATTGAGAGAGAGGGCTTCGAGGCGCGACCGACCGGCGCGGATATAGAATTCTCGATCATGAAAGCTGCAGTACTCTCTCTTCTGGATCAACCTCCGCGTTACGAAGAGTTTCCAGGCCCCACGGCGAACGAAGGTGAAGTCATTGTTCGCGTTCGTGCGGCTGCGCTCAAGCCGATCGATCGACAGTTGGCGAGTGGAGCGCATTACGCATCGCAGCGTAACTTGCCGATGGTCTGCGGCAACGACGGCGTCGGCACGTTCGATGACGGGCGCAGGGTTTTCTTCGCAGCACCGCGACCGCCGTACGGCTCCATGGCAGAGCGCGCCGTGGTCGCTGGGATGCGGTGCTTCCCGCTTCCCGACAATGTTGATGATGTGACCGCGGCTGCCGTTTTCAATCCCGGACTGTCGACATTCGGTGCGCTCAAGTGGCGCGCGCAGATCGCGTCGGGTGAGACCGTATTGGTTCTTGGCGCAACCGGCGTGACGGGGAAACTCGCCATCCAGACAGCCAAGCTTCTGGGAGCGGGCCGCGTTATCGCGGTCGGACGGAACGAAAGAGTGCTGAACTCGCTGCAGGAACTGGGCGCCGATGCCACCATTCGGCTGGACAAGACAGGACTAGAACTTTCGGAAGTCTTCGCGCGTGAGGCGGGTGCGAAAGGGTTCGATGTCGTCATCGATTATCTCTGGGGTTCTCCTGTTGAGGCGCTGCTGGGTTCCATCACGCGGAAGGACTTCAGCGCGGCGTCGTCGAGAGTGCGACTCGTTCAGGTTGGCGAGAGTGCCGGCTCTGCAATTTCACTTCCGGCGGCTGTGCTGCGAAGTTCTCGACTGGAAATTCTGGGAGCAGGGAGTGGCAATGCTCCGGCTTCGCGCGAGGCGTGGGGTGAAGCGATTCAGTGGCTTCTCGGGAATGTTGGGCGCGGAGCGTTAAAGATCGACACTGAGCGAGTACCGCTTGCAGAGGTTGAATCTGCCTGGGGACGCGACTGGGAAGGACGCAGGGCGGTCATCATCCCCTAGCAGTACCCTTAAAGCTCATGGCAGCGTGAAGGCGACCAGTTCATCGCTGGGTCTTTCTTCGGAGATTTTGTCGTGGCCTCCGGCTGCGATAACCATGTATTGCTTGCCCTGGTGCAGGAACGTCATTGGAGTGGCGTGAGCGCTGTTGGGTAGTTGTCCTTTCCATAGTTCTTTGCCGGTTTCAACGTCGAAGGCACGAAAGTTGTATCGAAGGTACCTCCGATAGATATGAGGCCGCCTGCGGGATTGTGCCGGAGTAAAGGAAAACGACCACGGGCCCTGAAGGGCGTGAATTTGTGGGCGTCGACGCGGCCCTGAAAAGGCCGCTCTTCCACGGGCGGTTTCTGTATTCGCATTGATCATGCGCGTTTGGAAGGAGCCAAGGATTCAGACTGAAGCCCGTCTGTTGGTGCGCGTAGGGCATCTTTGTATTTGGCGGAAATTTCTGTTGAGGGGTGGGTTCCGCGAAACTGAAAGGGATCCTTCGACTCCGCCGTGACTCGCTTCGCTCATCACGGCTCCGCTCAGGATGACAAATCACGGAGCGATCAATACTGAACGGCCCGCTCGGGATGACAAATCACACTTACAGGCTGGGTACACGGCCGTTCAATCTGACTACGGGCCTGTTCCGCCGGTGTGGCAGTCGGCGCAACTTACCTGGGTCAGGTCGCCGATGTCGACTGGATGCTGGAAGTTCTGCACTGGTGCGGCAGCTACGTTTGTGGCGCCGTTGGTTTCCGACATCATGGTGTGGCACTGGTTGCAGTCGCGGCTGATGACTCGGCCGTCGGGGCTGACGTGCTGGCCGTCGTGGCAGCGGAAGCATCCCGGGGAATAGAAGTGTCCGAGATTGTTGGGATGCGTTTGCCAGTTCAGCTTCATCTCGGGGAAGGTGGTTCGTTTGAAAATCTGCTGGAGTTCGGTGACCGCGTTGCGAATTTCCAGTTGCTTGCTCTTCGCAACATCAGGATATTTCTTCTCGTAAAAATCCTGGATGCCAACTGCGATGCCTTGCATAGCTGCATCGGTCGTTTTGTAAGTACCCGTCAGCACCGTCACCGCTTGCTGCTTGATGAAGGGCAGGGAAGAGTCGAGGTGGCGAGCGAGCAGCGACTGATCCACCGACAAATCGGGTGGCACGTAAATGTGCGTCGGGCGATTGTGGCAGTCGACGCAATCCATGCGGCGCTTTTCTGCTTTCGCGATTTGATCTTTGGTCAGCGTGGAATCTTTTGCGTAGTATTCGGTGACGCGTCCCTGCAGGTCTTCGACGTGAATGTAGGGGATCACCTGGCGCTTCTCATCGGTCGCGACGTATTCGATCTTGTTGCCGATGTTCATGTGCCAGTGAATGCCTTCCGGGGCACCGGTTGCGGGATCTCCGCCACCGGTCTTGATGATCATGCGAATCTGGCGCGGCGTGTTCTTCTCATCGTTGGCGTAGTGGGAGAAGACCTTGAGCTGTCCGCCGTAGAATTTCTTTGGCCAGTGGCACTGCTCGCAGGTTTCCTGCGCCGGACGAAGGTTCTTCACCGGAGTCGGAATCGGCCGCGGAAACGTGTTGAATGCCGCTGCGAACACCTGGCGGCTGCCCGACAGCTTTGACTTTACAAACCATGTCGCGCCCGGGCCCACGTGGCAATCAGCACACGCGACTCGCGCGTGGGGGGAGAGCTGATATGCCGTGTACTCCGGGCTCATCACGGTGTGGCACAACTGCCCGCAGAACGTCACCGACTCGGTGAACTCGTATGCCTTGTAACTGCCTGCCGCGCTCACGACTACGAACACGATCAGGAAAGTCATGAACGAGATCACCGCGCTGCGCTGCGCGCGATCATTCAGATCGAGGCGGGGATAGAATTCTGTGCTTTCGACTTTCTTGCGGCGTTCGATCAGCAGTCCCACCAGGATCAGCAGCAGCCCGAGGCAGAGAAATCCCGGCGAGACCATGTACGCCAGAATGCCAACGTAAGGGCTGGGTCTGATTGCGATCTGATCGATCAGGAAGAAGATGAAGATGTTTGCGATGCTGACGATTGCTAAGGCCACTCCTGCCAGGCTGATCGGATTGCGTAGCAGCATCCGCAGCTTGTGCCGTGGCTCGACCTCGGGCGGTGGAGTCTTATCAGTCTCCATGCTGGACCTCGGTCTCCTCTGTCTCTTCCGCTTCCCCGTTCGAATCTGTAGCGTCGAGAGAAACCTTCTTCAGCGTTGCGTCGTCCAAGCCGTGCTCCTGGCGGTAATGGTGCACGGTCATTTTGCCATCCCACCACGCCCAGTTCATGGGATAGACATCCGGATCCAGAAATACCTGATAGAAGTGCCACACAACAATCGCCAGTGTCGCCAGGATCGCTTCGTAGAAGTGAACCGCAGTGGCCACATCGAGCCACCAGCGCGGCAGATGGTTTCCTACCGACACCTTTGCCCAAAGCATGATTCCTGTTCCGGCCATGACGAACATGCCCCACACCAGAGCCCAGTACTCTGCCTTCTCCGCGTAATTGAAACGCGCGAACTCGGGCTTCCGTTTCGAGATCCCCAGGTAGTAGCTGAGATTTTGCCATGCCCCGCGAATATCGTCGAGTGTAGGAAAGAGGTCGAAGAGCAGGCGCCGACCTTCGCGGGTAAAGATCGCGTCGAAAGCGTGGTAAATGCTGACGCCGATCAGAACGACTGCCGCCATGCGATGCAGGAGTTGGCGCATTCGCTCGCCCAGCGACAGCATGGACGCGAACCAGGAATCCGGGAACTTCAGCGCAAATCCGGTCAGCACCAGCACGAAGAAACTAGTGAGCAGTGCTGCATGTTGCCAGCGGAAGCGCAGCGGCATACGGGTCACAAACCCGCTCTGTTCCTTGCGGCGCGCGATCACTTTCGATCGCCAGATGATGAAGTTGTGCAGCAGCATCCCACCAATCACAGCAAAGATCATGCTCAGATAAAACTTTCGTATCCAGCGCACTGCCTTGCTGCCGATATCAGCCGAAAGCGGTGCGTCGACGTGCACTTTCGCGGAGGTGAACTTCTCCGTTACGCCCGGGTGGCATTGACCACAGGTCCGGGCGAGGTTTGAGGGATGAATCGTGGACCGCGGATCGGTGGACGGGAAGATGCTGTGCGTGCCGTGGCAACTGGCACAGTTCGCAACGACCTGTGAGCCAAGTCTCGCCGCTAGTCCGTGATAGCTGGCCAAGTATGTAGTGGCGCGGCGGCCTTGTACGCCGAACTCTTGTGACAGACGAACGCCTTCATGGCAACGTGCACATGTGGCCTGTGCTACGTTCTGCGCCGACACCGGTGAGTTCGGATCGTTGTGCGCCTTGATGGAGTGGATTCCGTGGCAATCCGTGCAGACGGGCGCTTGCCAGTTTCCTTTTGCGATCGCTGTGCCGTGAATGCTCTGCTGGAACTCTTTCGAAATCTGGTCGTGGCACTTGCCGCATGTCAGCGGCACATTGAATTTGAAGATGGGAGACTTCGAATCCCTTGCGTCCAGGATCTCGTGCGTACCGTGGCAGTCTGTGCAGACCGCGGCCCTTTCAGAACCATTCGCGACCGCGTGACCGTGAACGCTCTGTTGATACGAGGCGACCATCTGCACGCTCAGGCCGCTCTTTTCCATTACGAACTGTTGGCTGTGGCATGCCCCGCAGGTCGCAGGAATGTTGGCGT
>DATFQQ010000031.1:0-8408 GCA_035264195.1 Candidatus Sulfotelmatobacter sp.
GATGTCGGGGCCGACGATGTGGGGGTTATCCAGGCCGAGGGCATCGGCGACGTTAAGGATGAAATGCGCCATTGCCTTCGGGTTCATCAGCGTTTGGCGGTAGTCCGATCCGCCGAAGCCGGGGGGATCGATGGCGACTAGTTGCGCGGCGGCCGCGAGGTGCGGCCAGGCTGGCTCGAAGGCGTATACGCTTTCAGGCCACGGGCTCATCAGGATCGCGTCGGGACCGTCTTGGCCGCCTTCGGCGTAGCGGACCGACAGTCCGTCAACCGTGATTGTCTTCGGGTGAATCAGGGCGCTCATGGACACTCCTTGTCGGGGGCGAACAGTTGGCGGGGTTGCCAGTCGTGGACACGGCGGTCGGCCGGGCCCACTCGATAAGTCTTGCGCGTGTTGGATGCGGTGGCATCGCGCGATCGGTCGTCCCCATCTGGATGTTGCTAATTCTCAGGCTCCTAGCCGGCGATGACATTTTCGTGAACCACAATCACTGGGTTCTGAGATTTCGTCTTGGTGATCGAGATCGGCTGTCTCCGATCGATCTCTTTCAGATACTGCTCTCGATTTCTGGCGAGCATAACCAGGTCTGGCCGGGAATCTTCGGAACGATCATAGGAGAACTTTGCCATGCCGGTGTCAGCGTGCCTCTCCGCTCTACCGCCAACGATGAAGTAAAGATCGCGTCCAACTTCCTGCCGTCCCAGCCTCGGCCGAATTTTGTACCAAACTCGCGCCGGAGGCTCTCCAAACCCATCAGAAATTTTGCGCTTTGAGCGATGTGTGTCAGGTCCGCGATCAGATCGCTGCAAACCCGGCAGGAATTCAGGTGCGCACGCGCTTCCGCAGTCGCATCTGAATCGATAATGTATGGCAAAACTTCTTGAAATTCTGCGCAGGTCATTGTTCCTTCTCTTCTGTTTCAACTGGCTAAGGGTTGCCACCCCATGTGTGCCCGCGACTGCGATGCAACGCCGGCATCGTCTTCACGACCGGGCCGCACGATGCCAAGCTTCTTCATCCGGAACTGTAGAGTGGATCGGTTCATTGCCAGTCGCGCCGCAGCACCGTTAGGCCCGCCGAGAACCCACTTGGTCTCCTTTAGCGTCCGTAAGATGTGAGCACGCTCGGCCTCTTCCAATGTTTGATGTTGCCCACCATATGGCACAGCGATCGTCCGATGCTGAAGGTCACGGAGAGGCACTCGTAAGACGGGACCGGCCGAAAGGATCACAGCTCGCTCGATTAGATTTTCTAGCTCGCGGATATTCCCAGGCCAGTCGTACTCACACAATGCCCACATCGTCTCCGAGGGAATACCCTCGTAAGTTTTCTTCATCCGCGCGGCGAACTGCCTGACGAAATGCCACACCAGGAAGCGGATGTCGTCGCGCCGCTCACGCAACGGCGGAAGTCGAACGGGAAAAACATTCAAGCGGTAGAAAAGATCGGAGCGGAATCTTTGCTGCTCGACCATGGCCGCCAAATCACGATTAGTTGCTGCAATAAGTCGGGCGTCGGTGTGCAGCGTTCGCGTGCTCCCCAACCTCTCAAATTCCCGATCTTGCAACACCCGGAGTAATTTCGGCTGGAGCTCAGGCGGAATCTCGCCGATCTCATCCAAAAATGCGGTGCCATGATTCGCAACTTCGAACCGGCCGACTCGTTGCCCGATGGCTCCGGTAAAGGCGCCCTTTTCGTGTCCGAACAGTTCACTCTCCAGCAGCCCGGTGGGAATAGCGGCACAATTCAGCTTGACGAACGCCCTTGTTCGGCGGGCGCTGAGTTCATGAATCGCGCGGGCGATCAACTCCTTACCAGTGCCAGTCTCGCCGTAAATCAATACGGTCGAGTCGGTGGAAGCAACCATCTTGATGTCGCGCAGCACGGTACGAAGCGCCTTGCTTTGACCAACAATTCCATCGAAGCCCGGCTCACCAGAGGCCTCGTCTTCGAAGAGGGGTTCAAGGGTGTCTTTCGCCTGGGCAGTGTGCCCCATTGGGCCATCGTTTCCAGCGGAACACCTCCACTCATCCTCCAAATACTGAACCGACGGATTACTCATAAAGCGTGACTCGTCAATGTGTACGGCGATAGATGTGTAGTCATTCGAACCCATGGCTTTGCTCCTCACTAACTGGCTGCTTAGACCCCGACTGCCCTGCCATAATGAGCCAGTGACGGGGCGATGCGCGGAATCTGCACCCCGGCTACGGCTACGCAGATTTTTTGCTTTGCGTGGGAAACATGATCACCTTGGCATTGTGACGCACAGGTACCCATTCGCTCCTCAGCTTCCAGTCCTGTCGTTTGTAGAGTTCGATCACTTTCGCCATGGCCCACCTCAGCAAAAATCCTCGCATCCTCACACCTCGTTCTTCAGGGCCTACGGCTCCTGTTGCGGTGTTTTTCTGCCACAATCCACTCACGGACGTATGCCGGACAATTGTCGAGCGTTACGTCTTCTGCTTCGCAGCGCGTCAAGAACCTAATTGCTAACTGATCGATCTGCGTTACATCTTTCAAATCCAGAACCAAGTTGTGGTTTCTGCCTTCTAACCCAATCACCCGTTTCAACTCTGCCAAGTTCTCTTCGTCGACGTGCCCAATTACAGTGAAAATCACCGACGCATTTTTGGTCGATCTAAGAATCTTCAACATCGGGTTAGCCTTTTTCTAAACCACAATCTCTTTCCTATGTGCTATGCAACGCGGCCACCATTTGCTATCTACTAAGACGCAAGGGGTTTGCAGTAATGACGAACTTACGACGATTCGTAATTTTACGACCTTGGTGAAGGCATGAACGTGAAATTAGCGGGAGTCCAGAGGCGGCTAGCTAGTTTTGAAGTAATGTTTGTTGATCCTGAGGGACTTGATCTTAGATTCCAGAGTAGTTGACGGAATGCCAAGCTTAGCTGCCGCGCCCGCCGGCCCTGAGACTCGCCCTCTGGTTTCGGCCAAAGCGGCCTTGATGACCTCTTTTTCCTGATCCAGGGGCTTCTTCGAGAGCGTCAGACTCGCTGTTTGAAGCGTAGGGGAAGCTCGCGAGAGCCAACTCTCGTCGACCGAGAAGATCTCTGTTTCACAGAGAACGACTGATCGCTCAATCACGTTCTGTAACTCTCGGATGTTGCCTGGCCACGGGTACGCCTTAACCAACTCCAAGGTCCTCTTGTCGATGCTCTTTATCTTTTTGCCCGCAAGCCGCGCAAAGCGATCGATGAAGTACTCCAGCAGCGTGGCAATGTCCTCTTTCCGCGCCCGCAAAGGAGGAACTTCAATCGGAAAGACATTGAGTCGGTAAAACAGATCATTTCGAAAGGTGCCGGCAGATATCGCAGCTTGCAAGTCGCGATTGGTGGCAGCAATTACCCGAACGTCAGTTCGAATTGCTTGATTGCCGCCGACACGCTCAAAATTGTGCTCCTGCAGAACTCGTAGCAGCGCAATCTGGGTTTCTGCTGCGAGTTCGCCGATCTCGTCCAGGAAGATGGTGCCGCCTTCGGCCAGTTCAAACCTACCCAGCCGTCGCTGTAACGCTCCGGTGAATGCGCCCTTTTCATGGCCGAACAATTCCGAGGCAATCAAGTCTCGCGGGACGGCGGCACAGTTCACACCCACAAACGGACGCGAACGTCGTTGTGAGCGGCGGTGGATCGCCCGGGCAACGAGTTCTTTGCCCGTTCCCGTCTCGCCGGTGATGAGCACGGTGGAGACGGTCGGGGCGACTTTGGAAATCCGGGAGACTACCTTTTGCAGTGCCGGAGAAGCGCCAACGATCTCCTCGAACATCGATGCTTTGCTGACTTCTTCGCGCAGCGCCACATTCTCATTTCGCCATTTCTCTTCGGCGTGCTTTCGTTCTTCAATGTCGGTAGCGGTTGCGACCCACCGGACGATATGGCCGTCCTCATCGACCACAGGCTTGTAGCGAAACAGGAACCAGCGATACCGCCCATCTTTTCCGAGCAGCCGCCTTTCACTCTCGAACGGCACTCCCCTTGAAAGGCCCGCGCTGCGTTCGCTATGAACTTTCTCCACATCGTCCGGATGACACTCTTTCCTGAACCAGTCTTCAGTTCCCCTGCCTTTCAGATCTTCCAGGGTGTACCCAAGATAGTCGAGCATCGTGTTGTTGGCCTGAAGCAGCGAACCCTGCTTATACAAGACAACGACACATTGAGGAAGCAAATCTATTAGCTGCCGCAGCTCCCGCTCACGCTGCCGAAGTTTGTTTTCAGCTCGCTTGCGATCATCGATATCAGTGCTTGTACCGTACCATCGGAGGATCTTGCCGCCTTCATCCCGGAATGGCTCGGCACGAATGAGAAACCAGCGGTAGGCTCCGTCATGCCGCCGAAGTCGCGCCTCGATTTCGCCTGGTTCTCCTGAAACCAACATCCCTTTCCACTTTTCCATCAAGGCCGGCAAGTCCTTCGGATGAAACGCAGCTTGCCAACCCCAACCATGCGACTCTTCACGCGAGAGACCGGTATACTCATGCCAGTTTTTGTTGAGGAACTCGTTCGAGCCATCCGGCAGACTGGACCAAGCCAGTGTGGGGATGGCATCGATCACATGCCGCAACTTTTCTTCCGCCTCTTTGCGCTCCGCGATCTGGGTCGCCGCGCAATACCAACGCATGGCCTTTCCGCTTTCATCGAGCAACGGGCTGTAGCGGATCAGGAACCAGCGATACTTACCATCCCCGCCGAGCACGCGCTGTTCGTTTTCGAACGGAATCGCGCCTGCGAGGCTTTTCTTTCGCTCTTCTCGAAGCCGTTCCACATCTTCAGGATGGAACACGCGTTTCCGAAAATCGTCGGTTCTCACTTGATCAAGAGAGAGTCCCGTATACTCAAGCGTCTGGCGATTTGCAAAGATTGCGCTTCCGCCAGCGTCCAGCACGACAATATATTGCGGCATCAGATCGACGAGCTGCCGCAGCTCCGCTAAGACCTGTCTAAGTTCTGCCTCACGCAGCCGCAGTTCCTGTTCTGCTCGTTTGATCGACGTAACGTCAATCCCTGCCCCGACAAACTCGCGGTTGTCGCATGCCTCCTGCAGTACATGAGCCAAGGCGTGGACGTGTTTGACTCGCCCATCAGGTAGCAGCAAACGATAGGTATGCTCGAACTGTATCGCTCCGGCAGAGGCACCATCAATGACTTTCAGGAAGTCGGCACGGTCCTCAGGATGGACGCGCTGCAACACGGAATCTATCGTTGGCTTAACCGCACGGTCGTACTCAAAGATGCGATAGGTTTCGTCTGACCAGACAATCTCTCCGCTCTCAGGTTTCCACCCGAAGCTGCCTGTGTGACTGAGTCCTTGGGCTTCCGCCAAATAGGCTTCGCGTCGCTGCAGCTCCTGAGTCAATTCCTCTTGCTCAGTCACATCCATGACGGTCCCCAAAAAGCCTTTGAGAACCCCGTCGTCGCGGACTGGAATGCCAATACATCGAATATAGCGGACGGCGCCGTCCGGTCGAATGATTCGCTTCTTTACATCGCAACCACAACTTTGCTCATGCATCCTCCTTATGGTCTCTGCCATGAACTCGCGGTCTTGCGGATGAATGGTGGCCAGATACTGCTCGAGTGTGGGGGCTCCCTTCTGCGGGTCGAGGCCATAGATTTGAAACAGCTCCCGAGACCAATGTTCAAAAGAACCCGAAGTGTTGAAAGCCCAGCTTCCGGTATGACCGAGACGCTGTCCTTCTGAAAGATAGAACTCGCTTCTTTGCAGTTCTTGGGCACTCCGACGGAGTTGCTCTTCGGAGCACTTGCGGTCCTCGATATCGATACTTGAACCGTACCACTTGATGATATTTGTATGCTCGTCACGCAGGGCGACTTTGTGGTGCAGCATCCAGCGATATTCACCATCCGCCCGCCGAACGCGTGCTTCGTGCAAGAAGGACTCACCAGTCGCCAAGGACTCGCGCCACTTCTGAAGGATTCCTTCAACGTCATCGGGGTGAATGCACTTCGTCCATTTCCAGCCCTGGAGATCTTCCAACGAACGCCCAACATACTTCAGCCAAGTTTGATTGAAGAAATCGAGGTAGCCGTCAGGCAGACTGGTGTGAATCAGGCCGGGGGCCGAGTCGATCAGCAGCTGAAGGTCCAGAGCTTGACTTGCCTCTTCCCGTGGCTGGGGTCGGGCGAGTGCTTTGCTGTGCATTGGGCTCTACTCCTGACAATAATTCTCGCAAGTGAGAACCGGGTGACACGATTTCCACAGTTTGTACCCCGCTCTGCTCACACTTAGCAGCCACAAACATAGCTGTCGAGCGCTATGTCGTTGGCTTCTTCTGCGGACAAGAGTGGCATTTGCAGCTCAGCCAACTCCTATGCTTGCTCCGTTTCGGAAAACGGTGGCGCGGGTTGCGCTGCCATCAGGGTGTGCTTTCCGCATTCCGGAGGGGCTTGTTTGTTACTTCGAAGTCGGAGTACACAATGCCCCCACAAATTAGGTAATTCATTGGGATCGAGTTGCTAACTGTCAATTACTACAGGGCGAACTCAAAAGAGCTGATCTGTATATAGTGGACCCCGAAATTTAGACCACCCGATGAGTTAAGATTTCGACGAAGTCGTGGACGATGGGAAGAGATGACAACGACAAGAAAACGCTATAGTGCGAAGTTCAAAGCGCGCGTGGCGGTAGGCGCGATTCGTGGTGGAAAGACGCTGAGCCAATTAGGGTCACAGTTCCAGGTGCATCCGGTGCAGATTGTGCAGTGGAGGAAGGCGGCCCTGGAGCAACTAGAAGAATCCTTCGTGGATGGTCGTAGGCGAAAAGCTGGGGAGTGAGTTCGATACCGAGGCGCGTTACGAGCAAATTGGCCGACTGAAGATGGAGCTGGAGTGGGTGAAAAAAGCTGGCTTGCTCGGATGAAGATCGGCGCAGCTGGATAGAACCGGAAGATCCGACCATCAGTGTACGACGGCAGTGTGCCTTGTTGGGCGTCAGCCGGGCGAGCCTGTACTACGAGCCCGTGGAAGAGAGCCAGGAGAATCTGCGGCTCATGCAATTGATCGATCGACAATACACACGAGGCCCCGTTCTACGGAAGCCGAAAAATGACGGCGTGGTTGAAAGCCCAGGGGTATCGGGTGAATCGGAAGCGGGTGGCTCGACTAATGCGGATCATGGCCATTAAGGTGGGGTCCACCTGATCTCGGCCAGTCTCAAGCGGATAGGTTTCAATCATGGGGCGGACGCCGGTCAGTTCGGCGAAACACAGCGTATCCTCGGAATCGGCTGGTGTTCCGGCGGCCCAGCCCTGAATCGTTCGACTTCCGCTGACAAGCTCTTCGGGCGCGACCTCAATGGGATCGAACGTCGCACCGATCACCATGAGCCTGCCGTTCGACCCGGACCGTCGATCAGCTCGGACATCGCTTTCGAACTCGGGGCCGTCGCCAGGATCACTCGAGCCCCACCCAGCTTTTGCAATTCGTCTGCTGCGTTCTTCGTTTTGCTATCGATGTAGACGCTCGCGCCACGTTTCTTTGCGAGCGACGCGTTCTCAGACCCGCGCGAGATGGCCACCACTTTGTAATCAAACTTGTTTCGCCCATTGAACGCCCTGGTGCCCCAGGCCTCCGATGCCTTGCACAGCAACAAGGTCGCCGGGAAACGCACCGCTGTGCCGAAGTGCGTTGTAGGTCGTAATTCCGGTGCAGAGCAACGGAGCTGCTTCGACGTCGCTTAGACTGTCCGGTATCGGAACGAGCGCCTCCACGGAAGCGACCATGTGTTGCTGATATCCTCCGTCGTAACTAATGAAGGAGATTTCCAGATTCTGGCAATTGCGAAAATCTCCCCGCCGGCACTCGCGACACGTGTTGTCCTGGCCGCTGCGCCACCCGACTCCTACACGCTGCCCTGCCTTCCACGCAGAAACACCCGCCCCGAGTCCGTCGATTATCCCCGCCACTTCACGTCCGGGAACCCTGGGATACTGAATGCCGGGCCAGGAGCCTTCTTTCGTGAGTACGTCACTGTGGCAAACAGCATAAGCCTGCACCTTGATATGCACCTGTCCTGCACCGGGGTTGGGAATCGCGCGTTCGACGATCTCGAAATCTGCTCCGGGTTTGGAAATCTGGGCCACCTTCATGAATGCCGCCTCTGGTCGTGGCGTTACTCTTAGCGTTACCATGAATCCTCCAATAAACCTTCAGTTCCGCAACATACGCACTGCTGCAAGCGGTCGCTCCAGCGACGAAGAGTTCCGGCTGCCGGGTTGATCAACGCCACACAGCATCGGAGATACCAGAAAGCACTCGGTCCAGGTACGTCGCAGCGCTGATCAGGGCTAGATGCGTAAATGCCTGCGGGAAGTTTCCCAAATGCCGACCATCGGAACCGAGTTCCTCCGAATACAATCCTAGATG
>DATFQQ010000032.1:0-58136 GCA_035264195.1 Candidatus Sulfotelmatobacter sp.
TCAATCTGATCGCCGACGTTGACCAGCTTCGACGGATGTTTCATGCGCTTTGACCACGTCATTTCGCTGACGTGGACAAGGCCTTCAATTCCCTGTTCGAGTTCGACGAAGGCGCCGTAGTCGGTCACGCTGATGACGCGTCCCCCGACGTGAGCGCCCTCGGGATAACGGTGCTCGGCATCGAGCCACGGATCAGGCGTAAGTTGCTTAAATCCGAGAGAAACACGCTGCTTATCTTTGTCGTACTTCAGGACTTTGACCTGAATCTGATCCCCAACATTCACAAGGTCTTTCGGGTGAGTAAGGCGTCCCCAAGACATGTCGGTGATGTGGAGAAGGCCATCCAACCCGCCGAGATCGACAAAAGCGCCGTACTCGGTCAGGTTCTTCACGACTCCGGTCAGGACTGAACCTTCTTCCAGGTGCTCCAGCGTTTTGGACCGCTTTTCCTGCTGCTCTCCCTCGAGCAATTCCTTGCGCGAGACGACGATGTTGCCACGCTTCTTGTTGAGCTTGATTACGGCAACGTCGAGAATCTGACCCTTCATCCCGTCGAGATTGCGGATCGGCCGCAGATCGACTTGGGAGCCTGGCAGAAACGCATGCGCACCATGAATGTCGACCGTTAATCCGCCCTTGATCCGGTCGATGACTAGTGCCTTGATCGGTTTCTTCTCGTTATAGGCTTTTTCGATCTCTTCCCACGCGTGGATGCGCTGGGCCTTCTGGTGCGAGAGGTTAATGTAGCCTTCCTCGGCCTCGCCCTTGTCCCGCATTACATCGATTTCGTCACCGGGCTTGAACTTGGGCTTGCCCTCGTGATCGAGCACCTCAGACAGAGGCAGCATGCCTTCTGACTTCGCACCGATGTCGACGACTACGTGCGTGCCAGTCAGCTTCAGGACCGTGCCCTTGATCACGCGGTCGTCACTGACCGCCTCTTCAGCTTCCGTGGTGAAAGTCTCGAGCGCCGAGGCGAAATCCTCGCCGGCGGCAGTTTTCTCCTCGGCTGGAGCCTCTTGCGCAGCGGCTGGCTGGCTCGCTTCGGCGGAAGAGTGCTGATCTGTTAGCTGGTGCTCCATCGTCGGCTCAGCTTCTGTGGCAACGGCGGAGGTGAATTCTGAATTGTGGGCGGTGGTTTCGTCGAACAAGATTATGCCTCTCTGATTACCGGATGCGGGACTTGCGTAGCGGACTGCTGGACGAGTCGTTTGGTTGTGGTGGGCTCACCCTGGCGAATGAGCTTGGACAATCCCAGCTGTCGGACGTTATTGCAAAGAACCCGCGTCCAATGGGAACTCTTCGACTATAGCAATCGTGCGCGAACAGTGTCAAACGCAAATCCCGCGCATGTTACAGATTTGTTTCAGTGTTACATTTTCCGAACAAGGTTTGATCTGCTAACCTGCCCTGCTATGGATTATCTCTGGACACCCTGGAGGTATGCCTACGTCTCAGGGACGGAAAAGGCCACGGGATGTGTGTTTTGCGAGGCCCCGAAAGAAAAAGACGACGCAAAGGCGAGGATCGTTTACCGCGGGCACTACTGCTTCGTGATCTTGAATGCGTTCCCTTATACGCCGGGACACGTCATGATCGTGCCTTACACGCACCTCGACGAGTTGCAGAAACTGCCTACAGATGCTGCGAACGAAATGATGACGCTATCGCAACGAATGGAGACGGTGCTGCGCCAACTGTACCGCCCGGATGGCATTAACCTGGGGATGAATATTGGGAAAGCGGCCGGTGCCGGAATCGCGGGCCACATTCACATGCACGTGCTGCCGCGCTGGGTGGCTGATGCAAACTTCGTGTCTGTGGTCGGGGAGACGCGAGTGCTGCCGGAGACGCTGGAAGTGACCTGGGGGAAGATTTCTGCTGGCCTGAAAGAACTGGGGTAATGCGCCGGAAGTAGTATGCGTCAAGCGTTCCCCTCGGTCCGCATGACGCCGCGGTGGTCTACCGATGAGGTCAAGGGCTTTCACCACAGGGGACACAGAGAATCACAGGGCAACCGACGACTCATGTCGATTTGTTGGACGCACTATACTAGCTAAGACGCTATTAGTCGTTCCATTTCTCCTTCGTCGATGACAGCCACGCCTAAATCCTTCGCCTTATCGAGCTTCGAGCCCGCGTCGGATCCCGCGATCACATAATCCGTCTTCTTGCTTACCGAGCCAGTAACCTTTCCGCCGGCATCTTCAATCATTTTTTTCGCTTCGTCGCGGGAATACTTTGCCAAGGTTCCGGTCAGAACAAACGTCTTTCCAGCCAGCTTTGTGCCGCGCTCTTTCTTCTGTCCTTTGAAAGCCAGACCGGCCTTTCCCAACCGTTCGACCAACTTCTTGTTTGCCGGATTGCCGAAGAACTCTGCGATGCTTTCGGCGATTTTCGGGCCTACTTCGTTTACGCCCTGTAGCTCCTCGACGGTGGCGGCGGCCAGAGTCTCCATCGAGCCGAAATGCTCGGCGAGGAATTGAGCAGTCCGCTCGCCGACCATGCGGATGCCTAGTCCGTAGATCACACGCTCAAGCGGGAGCTCTTTCGAGCTCGTTATTTCACCCAGAATGTTCTCGGCCGATTTGTCTCCGAAGCGATCCAGACTCAGCAGCTTTTCTTTGGTGAGGTCGTAGAGGTCGGCGACGTTCTTGACCAGTCCTCGGTCGATCAGTTGATTGGCGAGCGACTCGCCCATGCCGTCGATATTCATCACGCCGCGGGAGGCAAAATGCAAGATGGTGCCTAATAGCTTTGCGGGACAATTGGCGTTCACGCAGCGATAGTCGACTTCACCTTCAGTGCGAACGACTTTTGTGCCGCAGACCGGACACTTCTCTGGCGCTTCGATTTCCTGATTACCGCGAGGATGGCTGTCATCGTCGATAACCTTCGCAACTTTTGGAATTACATCGCCACCGCGCTCGACCTGCACCCAGTCGCCGATTTTCACGCCGAGACGGCCGATTTCGTCGATGTTGTGTAGAGTCGCGTTGCGCACGGTCGTGCCGCCGATAGCAACCGGTGCCAACTCGGCCACGGGAGTTAGTTTCCCAGTGCGTCCGACCTGCCAGCGGACATTCTCCAGCTTGGTGATTCCGGCACGGGCCGCGTATTTATATGCAATGGCCCAGCGCGGCGCCTTGCCAGTGAATCCGAGCTCGCCTTGCAGATTCGCGCGATCGACTTTGACCACGATGCCGTCGATCTCGTAGGGCAGCGAATCGCGCTTTCCTTCCCACTGCTGAATGAAGCTCCAGACTTCCTCCATCGAGTGCACCAGCTTGCGATATTGATTGACCTTGAAGCCTGCCGTTTCGAGAGCGGTCAGAGTTTCCCAGTGACGAGGAAAATAGGTGCGTCCATTTTCCAGGAGAATATAGGGGAAGAAATCAAGGCGCCGCTCCGCCGTGATATTTGCGTCAAGTTGGCGTACCGTGCCCGCCGTAAAATTTCGCGGATTGGCGAAGGTCGGCAATCCCTTTTTTTCGCGCTCCTCATTCAGTTTCTTGAAGGCGGCGGTGGGCATGAGCAATTCACCCCGCGTTTCAAAATCTTGCGGCAAGGCTGCTTTCTTTAACCTGTCTTTGTCAATCGCAAGGGGAATCGAACGGACGGTGCGCACGTTTAGCGTGACATCTTCACCGACAGAGCCGTCGCCGCGTGTAACACCACGCACGAGCTGGCCATTTTCGTAAGTCAATGCCAGCGACATTCCATCCAGTTTGAGCTCACAAACGTAGTCGATATCTTTTCGGCCAGTGAGTTCATGGACACGGCGCTCCCAGCCGCGGAGTTCTTCTTCGTTGTAGGTGTTGTCGAGCGAAAGCATCGGAGAGGAGTGCCGCACCTTCACAAAGCCTTCACGCGGCTTGCCTCCTACACGTTGAGTCGGCGAATCCGGAGTTAGCAGTTCAGAGTGCTCCGCCTCCAAGTCCTTCAATTGCTGCATCAGCAAATCGAATTCCTGATCCGTGATTTCCGGGCTATCGAGGACGTAGTAGCGGTATTCGTGGTGGCGAATCTTCTCGCGGAGCGCTTCAATCTTCTTTTCTGGATCTTTTGCTGCGGGCATCGCAAAGATTATATTCGGACGGACTTCGGAGCATTCCGGACTCATCGAGGGCACGAGGCGTGGAGGCAAAAAATTCCCAGGCTATCTTGCAAGTCGGCGTCGCCTGTGCCAAATTGAAGCGGCCCCTGCACCAGACAACGCGATGCCGAAGAGCCCCGATGCTCGTATCACTTCGCCGGTTCGATCCTTTGCGGCCAAGCTTCCCTCTGCATTGCTGAATGCGCTTGATGTCAACAACCGCATCACCCAGTACTTGATTGAGAACCTGCCCACGGAAGCATGGAATGCCAAGCCACCGGAAGGCAAAGGACGAACGATTGCAGCAATCGTGGCGCACATGCACAACGTTCGGGTCATGTGGTTGAAGGCGGCAAAGGCAGAAACGGTCCCGGATCAACTCGATCGCGGAACGGTTACTCCTAAGCAGGCGACTGACGCCCTGGAAGACAGCCGCAAAGCATTACGTGCACTCACTGCTCGCGCTTTAGAAGCCGACGGACGCATCAAGAACTTTCGCCCTGATGTTGCGGGATTCTTCGGGTACCTGATCGCGCACGATGCGCATCATCGCGGGCAAATCGCGATGCTGGCACGCCAGCTTGGACATCCGTTGCCGCAGAAGGCAATGTTTGGCATGTGGGAGTGGGGTTCTCGGTGACCACTCTTGCGCCGTACTCCCCTCGGTTACAATCCGACTTCGACTGGCATATGCGAAAGGCGGCGTTGCTCTACAATCCGGATTCGGGCGGCAGTAAACAACGCAAGCAGGAACTGGAGTCAGCGCTCTCTATACTTCGGAACGGCGGCGTTGAAGCCGAACTCGTGCCGACCCAGTCCCGTGATCACGCCGGTGAAGAGGCCCGTCACGCGATCGGTTCAGGCTGTGACACGCTCTTTGCCTGCGGTGGCGATGGCACGATCCACAACATCGCCCAGGTTCTCGCGAACACGCCGGTTGCGTTGGGAATTCTGCCTATGGGCACAGCAAACGCCCTAGCCCACGATCTGAAGCTTCCTCTGAACATTCCGGGTGCGGCAAGGGCAGCGCTGCACGCGGTTCCCAAACGAATTGCTCTTGGGCAGATCTCCTGTCTAAACCTCAACGGCGAGAAGGAAACACTGTTTTTCATTGTGGCCGCCGGGATCGGAGTGGATGCTCATCTGTTTTACAAGTTGCATACCGGCACGAAACAGCGTCTCGGAATGGGCGCCTATTACGCCAAAGCGTGGCACATGTGGTTCACCTATCCGATGACTCGGTTTCGTGTCTCCTACGGCAGTGCAGGCGATACCGCATCAACCAATGAACAGGTCACCGAGCTTCTTGCGGTGCGAATTCGGAATTTCGGAGGTGTCATTCGCGAGCTCGCGCCGGGTGCGTCTCTGGATCGAGACGACGTGAGGCTCATCCTTTGCCATACAGGCAATCGGCTCTCGTATCTTGCTTACGTGACCCGCAGCTTGCTGGGACAAGCGTGGGTGATTCCTGGGATTAAACTCGCATACGCCACCAAGGCATCCTGTGACTACGCGGACCCGCCTAAAACCACTACGCGAACAGGACCTAAGATTTATGTCGAGGCCGATGGTGAATTGATTGGAAGCCTGCCGGCCGAAATTACGGTCGTCCCCAACGCCCTGACCCTTCTGGCGCCACCGGAAAATGCGAGATGAAATAAAATACATTTCTCTGCTTGGAACCCGTCACCCACTTCCTGACCGGCGCGTGTATGGGGCGTGCCGGATTGAATCGCAAAACGGCGCTCGCGACGCTGACTCTCACCCTGGCGGCTGAGGCTCCCGACCTCGACGTGGTCGGCGGCTTTTGGGGTCGAGCCGTAGGGTTCGCGCATCACCGAGGGTTCACTCATTCTTTTCTGGGAGTGCCCTTAGTTGCGCTCGTTGTGACGGGTTTTGTTTACCTGATTTGGCGCCTTCGGGGCCGCAAGGCAAAAGATCCCAATCTGCCGCCGCATTGGGGTTTGCTGTTCCTCTATGCTTGCCTTGCCGGGTTCAGCCATATCCTTCTGGACTTCACAAATAACTATGGCGTGCGCCCATTCTGGCCGTTCTCGGAACGGTGGTATTCGTGGGATATCGTCTTCATTGTTGAACCCGTGATGCTCGGTTTGCTTATTCTGGGTCTCCTCGCCCCGTTGGTTTTTGCCCTCATCGACAAAGATATTGGTGCACGCAGCCGGGGCCCTCGCGGCCGTTTTGCTGCTGCGCTTGCCCTCATTGGAGTAGTTCTGATGTGGGGAGTGCGCGACTACGAACATCGTCGTGCGGTGAACGCGCTTCAGGCCCGGGACTACAACAGTGTGGATCCCCTCAAGGTTTCGGCGTATCCCAAGCCAGTCGATCCCTTCCATTGGTACGGTGTGGTGGAGACGCCCGCCTTTTTTGCGCTCGCGCCGGTCGACTCTTTGACCCCTGATGTTCAGGACGAGAGCATGTATGTGAGATACAAGCCCGAAGAGACGCCGATTACTCTTGCCGCAAAAAGATCCTATGCTGGGCGCGTTTTTTTGGACTGGGCGCAATACCCGATCACAGAGACTGAAATTCTAGAAGCACCCGATGGTGGATATATCGTCCATTTCCAGGACCTGCGGTACCTGCAAATCCCAGATGCCGCCCGCGGAAATCGCGGCCGACGGGTTCTGGGCGCGTCAGTAAAGATCGATAAGAATCTGCATGTCGCGGGAGATGTGTATGACGATGGCTCCAGGCAAATCGTTGTGCCGGATCCCGGCCAACCCTGATGTCCGGATTTTCGGGCTTAGCCTTCCTGCGGATTCGACTCGAGGTCTGTGCTCTTGACGCAACTCTCGGCAGCGCACAGAATAAGTATTCGCTTTCGAGGTGAATATGCTGGCTTACATATTTCTGCTGTTTGCGGTTGCGGTTCGATTCATGCCGCATCCTATGGCGTTTACACCAGTAGGAGCCGCGCTCCTGTTCTTCGGATCACGAGCCCCGCGTAATCGGATGTGGATTCCGCTGGTACTGCTGGCTGGGTCCGACGTTGCGCTGACGACTCTCGTCTACCGCTACACATTCAGTTGGGATCATTTTGTGACGTGGGCCTGGTATGCCGCGATACTCTGGCTGGGATCTACGCTCAAGGAAAATGCTGGAGCCATTCGGATTCTCGTTACCGCATTGGCCAGTTCTGTTTCGTTCTTCTTGATCAGCAACTTCGCTGTCTGGGCCGCCTGGGATATGTATCCACGCACTTTCCCTGGTCTCATGACCTGCTACGAACTCGGACTGCCGTTCTTCCGGCGTGGTGTTGAGGGAGATCTGTTATTCGCGACCTTGATGTTTGGGGCTGCGGCGGTGCTGCCTGCAATCGCAAGCCGGCTGCAGAAGTCGAGCGATCGCTCGGCTGCAGCTTAGTCTCTCGAAATCTCGTTCCGATTCACATCGGCGGCGTCGACTTTGGATGCCGCCGATTTTCTTTTGGATCGCCGCGCAAAGAGCCAGAGAATAAGCGCTATTTCGAGCGCCGCGCCCGAAAGCAGCATCCAGTGCTGCTTAAAGACCCCACCGAAATGGCTGATGATCTGGGGACCAAACCAGAGCACGAGCATTGAGAGCACAAGGAATCGCACGAAGCGGCCCGCAAAGATCGCAAATAAGAAATCGCGGAACTTCATTTCAAAAACCGCCGCCGCAAGAACAAGCACCTTGAAGGGCATGGGAGGAGGCAGCATCCCGGGAAGCATGAGGGCCCAGAATTCATTGCGCTCGAAGGAGCGATGGATTTTCAGAAAGCGTTCCTCAGTGATGCGCTTGCGGAGAACCTTCTCGCCGCCCCAGTAGCCGATCAAATAAAGCGGAATGCTGCCCAGCGCGGATCCAAGCGACGCCATGGCAACATAGACCAGCATTCGTGCACGGTCCTGATAAACGTACGTCGCCACAATGAAGTCCACAGGCATGCCGAGCAATGCACTGTCAGCGAAGGCGATGACAAAGACGCCCCAAATGCCCAGTACCTTCATGAGCCCCAGCACCCATGCGGTGTAGCGGGCCAGGATGTGTCCGATCTGTTTCAAGTGGAATAGTCAGTGTACGTGATGAAAAACCGATGTGTCAGCTTGGCATGCTTGTCTTACGAAAAGGTGCAGGTAAAGATGACTTGGTTGGCTGGTATGATCGCTTGTTTTGGAGGCTCTAGTGCGAAGGATCTTGATGCTCTGGGTCGTCCTTGCGGCGACATTCGCTTCTGCTCAGCAGTACGACATTGTTCTGGAAGGCGGCCGGGTTATGGATCCCGAGACCAACCTCGACGCCGTTCGCAATGTCGGTATCAGAGGCGGTAAGATCGCACGCATTTCCAGCGAGCCACTAAGCGGTGGCCGTGTCATCAAGGTTCACGGTCTCGTCGTAGCTCCGGGGTTCATCGATTTGCACCAACACGGACAAGATCTCGCGAGCCAGCGCGTGAAAGCGTTTGATGGCGTCACGACGGCTCTTGAGATGGAGATAGGTGTCCCCGATGTGGCGCAGTTCATGAAGTCGAAGGAAGGGCACTCGCTGATTCACTTCGGTACCACGGCCAGCCATGTGGCGGCACGCTCTCTAATTTTCGTGACTCCGCTGCCGGAAGGAACAATTCTCCCAAAGAGTGGACCAGCAACGGATCAGCTGGCCACACCCCAACAGATCGAACGGATCGAGCAACGCCTAAGGGATCAATTTGATGCCGGCGCTCTCGGACTTGGGATGGGCATTCAATACACTCCCGGAGCGACACGACTTGAAGTCATCGACATGTTTCGCACCGCCGCCGAGCGGAAATTGCCGGTGTATACCCACATGCGAAGCTTTGGCCGCATCGAGCCGGGTTCAGCCATCGAGGCAGTGGAGGAAGTAATTGGCGCAGCCGCCATCAGCGGAGCACCGCTGCACATTGTTCATGTCAACAGCACGTGCCTCCGGGATACACTCGAATGCTTGTCGATGATCGCTGGAGCGCGGGCACGCGGACTAGACGTCACCACCGAGGCGTACCCGTACATTGCCGGTATGACCGCTATCAACTCTGCTCTCTTCAATCCCGGATGGAAGGAGCGCCTTGGCATCGACTATAGCGATCTTGTCATTCCTGACACAGGAGAACGTCTCACAAAAGAGCGCTTCGACGAGCTGCACAACTCCGGAACGCAAAAATGGGTTTTAGTCTTTGCGAATACGCAGGAGATGGTCGACAAAACGATTCCGCACCCCTTGATCATGATTGCGAGTGATGGGGCAGAGGGGCACCCGCGCAACGCAGGAACTTATTCACGAGTCCTGGCGCAGTATGTCCGGGAGAAAAAGGTCCTGCCCCTGATGGAAGCCCTGGGCAAAATGACCCTCATGCCGGCTCAGATGCTCGAGCATTCGACTCCCGCCGCCCACCAAAAAGGACGGCTGCAAGAGGGGGCTGATGCCGACATCGTGGTTTTCGATCCGAATACGATCGCGGATCGATCCACATTCGAGAAGCCGATGGAACCCAGCGTCGGCGTGCACGAATTACTTGTTGGCGGCACCGTTTTGATTGACGATGGCAAGATGGTGCCGAACGTTTATCCTGGGAAAGCAATCCTGGGACATCGATAGACTGGCTATGGCGGTCGGGAAAATGGTGTCCAAGGGCCATTCCCTCGCAACTGTTATTCAGAACCGAGCGAGGCCCTACACGCAGCCGTTGTTTCAGGGTAGGGATGTTTCGACTTCGCCGGAGTTCCGCTTCGCTGCACTCCGCTCCGCTCAACATGACACCGTTCTGGGTGGCACAGAAGGTGGGGTCAGGGTGTTGCCTAAACCATTTTAGCTTTTGACGTAATCCACCGCGCTGTCATCCTGATGGCCTGCGCTTTTTTGCAGGCCGGAGGACCTATGCAGTCTCCGGCCTCACGAGCACTGCAGGCAGAGTTGCAGAGGTCCTCCGGCGCCAAAAAACGGCGCCATCAGGATGACAAAGCGGAATCGTATACAGCAATTCCTAAATCGATCTAGACGTGTTCCGTGTTTCCGCTCAGGAGATCGAGCGCATGAGGCAACAAGCCGGCGACCGACTGTAAGGATTCGACCGCACCGGCCGGGCTTCCGGGCAGATTGAGAATCAGCGTCGAGCCACGCGCTCCGCAGACTCCGCGGCTCAGTGCCGCAAACGGTGTCTTCTTCAGTCCGTCGCTTCGCATCTTTTCCGCAACGCCATCCAACAAGCGATCACAGACGGCAACGGTAGCTTCGGGAGTGACGTCTGTAAGAGCAACGCCGGTGCCTCCCGTCGTAACGACCAAGCGTGCTTCCCGTGCGAGTCGAATCAGTCCGTTCTGTATCTGGATCTTATCGTCGGGAATGACTTCGCGAGTGAGAACGGAAAACTTGAGTTGTTCGAGAAGTTGGGCGACTGCGGGACCAGAACGGTCTTCGCGCTCGCCGCGCGAACAGGAATCGCTCACGGTTATGACTGCCGCAGTGTACTGATGCCCGGGATCAGCCATCGAGGAGAACGTCTTCCTCTTCTTCTTTGCGGCGGGTTGGAGGCGCCGCAACGGGAGGCGGCGCAGATGCAGCCGGCGTTTCAGTCGGCGGCTCGGATGTGGCTTCGCCCTCACCACCTTCGCGGCTAGATTCATCGAGCAGCCGCAGACCTTCCATGAGCAGGCCTTGCGTGTTCAGTTGCGTGGTCTCCTTATCGGTCTTGCCCTCGAAATCGAGTTGGAAGTTTCCGCCGGTCCAACGCAGGACTTTGAACACGGCCTCGTCGCCAACCAGCGAACCGTAGGTCGCGTGTTTGACCTGTCCTTCGACGAAAAATACTTCGCACTTCTCGCCTTCGTTGCTGAGTGAGAGCTGGCAGCTCTTACGACCCATTTCAAGCGACTGCATCAGGTCGATCACGTTCATCTGCGAGAGATTGCCCCGCACCACGCCATCAGACGGAGCGGTCTTAGCCATCTTCTCGAGCGCGATGCGGTCGATCATACGTTTAACGCGTCGCGTCGCCTCTTTCAAGAAGAATGGCTTTTCGAGATAGTCATCGGCGGCGTCCTGCGGAGACAGGCGTTCGGCAATGTCCGCCTTACTCGCCATCAGGACGCTCGAGAAATTCGCGGTCGCCGGTCGGCTCTTCAGCTTTTCGACGAGCTGACGGCCGTCCATGCCCGGCATTCGGTAGTCGCAGACCAGTAGATCGGGGGGGTCGTCCACGGCCTTCAGGAGTGCATCGGCGGCGTCGGTTGCGGTCGTCACCCTGGCGAGTGACGAGAGCGCTTGCTGCAACATCGCCAGCACCATCGGGTTATCGTCTACCAGCAGCAGTTTGACGCTATCGGCCATGGGTTCGTTGAAGGTTTACTTTTCCCGTCGTCTGTACTCGCCGCTCTTGCCACCGGTCTTTCGCTGCAAAACGATGTCCCGAATCTCAATGCCTTTGTCCGCCGCCTTAAGCATGTCGTAGATCGTAAGAGCAGAGACGCTTACAGCTGTAAGCGCTTCCATTTCAACACCCGTCTCTGCGGTCGTCGTGACTTTCGAGGTGATCGCGACGCCATTTTCGCACACGCGAACGTCGACATCAATGAGCGAGAGCGGTAGCGGATGACACATCGGAATCAGTTCGGCAGTGCGCTTGGCCGCCATGATACCTGCAATGCGCGCAACTTCGAGCGGATCGCCCTTGGGATTCGCTGGAAGCGCACGCAACACCTCAGCGTTTACGGCCACAAAACCGCTAGCTTCAGCTTCGCGCTTGGTAGCAGCCTTTCCGGAGACATCTACCATGCGGGCCTGCCCAGCGCGATCGTAGTGCGAGAGTTTGCCTGGCATCTGGGAATCTAGAACTGTACGTATCTTACATGGACATCGCCGAGATGGCTGTCGCCGGGGCTAGTGAATCATGATTGGCACAAACTCATCCACAGGAATCCGCTCGCGATCCGGCGCAATCACGATGTAGCAATTCGCAAGTGCAGTAGCCGCGACATCTCCCGAGCCCTGCCAAGGAATCAGTTCAACTCTCGCATCGCTGAATTCCCCGGAAAGAATCGCGGGGAGAAAGCGGGTCAGGCCCGGCTTCACGCGAATTTCTGATTTTAATTTCACGTAGACGAACTGCAGTTTGCGGGACAACATCCCCGCTAGAGCCTCTAGGACAGGGCGCGCAAAGAGTTCAAATGTGACCATCGTCGAGACGGGGTTACCCGGAAGTCCGAAGAAATATGTCGGTACCTGCCGCCTCGCACCGGCACCGATACCGCATTTCCCAAAGACCACAGGGCGTCCCGGTTGAATCTTCGCACCAGTGAAGAAGAACTCGGCGTTCAGTTCGGATAAAACTTGCTCAACCAGATCGTACCTTCCCATGGAGACGCCGCCGGTCAGAAGCAAGAGATCGGATCTCAGTCCTTCTTCAATTAGCTGCCGGAGTGCTTTCGGCTCGTCGGGCGCAATCGGCAACATGATTGGCTCGCCTCCCGCCTGTTGAATCTGAGCCGCAAGTGAATAGCTGTTTGAGTTTCGAATCTGCGTAGGCCCCGGAATCGCATCGACGTTCACAATCTCATCGCCGGTCGTTAAGACTGCGACTTGCGGGCGCTTATAAACTTCAACCTTCGACTTCCCGTTTGAGGCCGCCAAAGCGATAGCCGCTTCATTCAGACGGACGCCGCGAGCCACCAGTTGTCCGGCAGCGTGCGCTTCGGCTCCCCGGGGAACAATGTTTTCACCCTCTGATACTTGCCTCTTGATCTCGACTCGATTGCCGTTCTGAGATGTGTACTCGACCATGACGACGGCATCTGCGCCTTTTGGTACTGGAGCTCCCGTCATGATCGAAGCAGCTTGCCCTTTTTCGAGATTGCTCGGAATGTTCTCGATTCTCTCGCCCGCCCTGATCTCGCCAATCAGTTCAAGCGTCGCCGGAACGCTTGAGACGTCTGCCGATCGAACTGCATAGCCGTCGCGAGTAGAGCGTGGAAAAGGCGGAAGGTCTCGATCCGCAACAATTGGTGCAGCCAGAACGCGCCCTGACGCCATCAGAAGACCAACCGATTCCATCTCGCTCGAGCGAATCAACGAGGCATGTTCTTCTACCACTCGGCGAGCGTCTTCGAAGTTCAGGACATTAGAAACAATTGGCCCTGCTGACATGCAACGATGATAGTGGATTCCGCCAATAGGGGAATGCCAGTCCCCGCTTGAATGGTTACCGCGCTAGTTCTTGGCCGAGTGTGGCTGGGTTGGTAGCGAAAGACAGTCCCATCTCCAGGTCGAGGACCCTGTCTTGAACCAACTTTGCGATTTCAGAGTCGAAGTGTTGCATTCCTTCAGAATTTCCGGCCTTCATTGCATCAAGAAGAGTACTATTTTCACGCTCCCCTTTTTCGATACATTCGCGGGTACGCGAGTTCGCCTTCAATATCTCGAATGCGGCTACGCGTCCGGTGCGATCGGTCTTCGACATGAGTCGTTGGCAGATGATGTAGCGGAATGACTTCGCAAGCCGTTCTCGCACCGATTGCTGCTCCGCCGGAGAGAACGAGCTCACGATGCGCTCGACCGTCTTGGAAGCGTCCATCGTATTCAGGCTGGAAAAGACGAGGTGCCCGGTCTCGGCAGCCTCAAGCACAATTTCGATGGTCTCGCGATCGCGCATTTCACCGACGAGGATCACCTTGGGTGCCTGCCGCATCGCCGACCGCAATGCGTGGGCAAAGCTGGGCGTGTCGCTGTGGAGCTCACGTTGGTGAATCGTGGAACACTTGTGATTGTGGAGAAACTCGATCGGATCTTCGATGGTAATGATGTGGTAGTACTTCTCCCGATTGATGGCGTCGAGCAAAACAGCCAGTGTGGACGATTTCCCGGATCCGGCCGCTCCCGTCACCAGAACAATCCCGTCTCTCAATTTCGTAATGTCAGAGAGTTGAGATGGAAGTCGCAGCGAAGCGAATTCCGGTATCGTCGTCGGAATCACACGCATGACCACCGCACAACTTCCGCGCTGGATGAAAATGTTCACCCGGAAGCGCGCCAAACCAGGTAGTCCGTAGGAAATGTCGCAAGCTCCGTGCTCGCGCAGGGTTGTGATTGCCTGCTTATTGTCACCAATCAGATCGGCGGCAATATGACGGGTATCGTCCGCGTTCAGTACAGTTAGCCCCTGCACCTGAACCGGAATCATCTGCCCGTAAACCTGGACCTGGGGCGGGCGTCCGGGAGAAAAGATCAGATCGCTGATCTTTTCCGCGGCGCGCAACATGGCTCCAAGGAGTGACGGGGTTGCTACCCGGCCGTTTCCAGAAAAGTCATCTAATGCGACGGAAATCGGAGCAATTGTTGGTGCTGCCATTCTTCCTCACATACCGGAATCGCACGCACCACAGAAATGGAAGAGGACTGAATGAATTCACTGTATCGCGTTCCGCGCGGCATGACTAAGCCCATTAAGTCCATAGCCCTTGGTAACCCCACTTTCGACACAAAAAAGGCGGATATGAATATCCGCCCCTTCCCGTAAGTAACTGCAAATAAAGTGCGTCTACTTCTTGCTGGGCTTCTTCTTCGTGCCGTAGCTGGTTTCCACGCTTGAGCCGATGCTGGCCAGGAGGTCCTTTGCACTCTGCGCATTTGGACCAGTGGGCGCCATTTCCAGATATTTCTGGAATGCTTCGGCGGTTCCCGGAGGAGCGATGGTTTTGTCGCCCTGAAGGGTCGCCTTGCCCAAGAGGTTCACGCCTTTCTGGTAATAAGCCTCAGCTCGGGTCGGATCAGCGGCGATGCACTTGTCAAATGCGGCATTTGCGTCGTCGACCCGGCCTGCGTTCGTGTATACAGCTCCGATGTTGAAGTAGGCGCCCGCGGCTGATGATGGATCTGTTTTGGCCGCCGCCTCATAGCTCTTCACGGCATCGTCGATTTTGCGATCCCGAGCATACGCGTCAGCGAGATTCGTGTAGAAGCCCGCCAGCTTCTGGTTCGCCTTGGCCGCGTCCTTCTCTTTGCCGTTCTGGATCCCGTCCTGCAAGAGTTGGATCGCCTTGTTATAGGACTCGATTGCCGAGTCGTAGCGTTTTTGCTTTTCAGCAGAATCCGTCTGAGTCGCCGCTGAGAGCCGGTAGGCATCCCCCAACCGGTACCACAGAACATCACGGCTCGGGTCGACCTGATTAGCTTCGGTCAGATTTGTGATCGCCGTGTCGTAGTCCTTTGCGGTGATCGCGGCATTGGCAGCGTCCAGCTTGCCCTGCAGCGTTTTGACGGTGTTGGTTTCTTTCTGCTGCTTGGCTGCCTGTTCCTGTCTGGCCTTCATTTCCTCGGCAGAAAGGCCTTCCCCTTTGGCTTGCCGTTCGGCTTCTTTCTTCAGGTCCAGATCCAAAACGTTCTCATCGAGCTGAACCTGGAAACCAGCAATGTGATAAAGCTCCTTGTTTGCCTTCTGGTCGTCCGGTGTCTTAAAAAGGACTACTCTGTATTTGCCGGGTGTGATGCCTAGGGAGAAGTATTCGCCCTTGTTGTTTGTTTTGAGGCTGTACTTTTGCCCATTGTCCAGATTGTCGTACTCAACTACTGCGCCCGCGATCGGGTTGCCTTCTGCATCCTTGCAAGCGCCCTTCACGGTTCCTGAGGCTTGCGCGAAGACCGGAACTGAGCACAGTCCTAGCGCAAGAATCAGACTCCCAATAATTGCCAAGTGCTTCTTCATTGTTTGCCTCCCGGCAAAAGAATGTCTCCTAGAAAGTCGGCACCATGTAAGGCTCAATCGAACACCTCAGCAGAAGGTACCGGGCCAAACAGAACTATCTCGCCGCGTACGGAATCGGATCCTGGGCTCCAGCAGACTGGAAAGCGCGTAAGCGCAAGACACAGCTGTCGCATACCCCGCAGGCCTGATCCTCTTGGCTGTAACATGACCAAGTTAAATCGAAGGGCGCACCTAGTTCAAGGCCAAGCCGCACAATCTCGGCCTTGTGCATGGCGATCAGCGGCGTAACGACTTCAATTCGTCCCTCTTTTGTTCCTGCTTTCACAACTTCGTTGAATGCCTTGTAGTAAGCGGGCCGGCAGTCGGGGTATCCCGAACTATCCGGTTCGACCGCGCCAATATATACCTTTTCGGCTCCGAGGACCTCAGCCCAGCTCACTGCAACCGCCAGAAAGTGCGCATTGCGAAATGGAACATAGGTGACTGGAATACTTCGGCCTATCGTCTCAGCCTCCGGAACATCGATCGACTCGTCCGTGAGCGCTGAACCACCGATCTGCCGCAATGCTTCATTGCGAATCATCAAGCGATCGTGGATTTTGAGGCGTTGGCAGATGGCGAGGAAGGACTGCCGCTCGCGTTCCTCAGTGCGCTGCCCGTAGCTGACATGCACTGCCCCGGCCTCATGCTCGCGCGCGGCTAGTGCCGCACAGACACAGGAGTCCATCCCTCCACTTAGCAAGACCACTGCTCGTGATTTGTTCAGAGTAGACATGTCGTATCAGAGAGTCGTCTTCTTAAACACCCTTGAGCGCCGGATCCCAAATAAACTTGTGCAACTGTAATCCCAGCCTGGCCGGAACGTTGTCGGCGATCATCCATTCCGCAAGCTCCTGAGGATCCAGAAGACACTGCGAGCTGTCACGTGCGCCACTGGCGTTTTTCCGGAACGCCGGCGAAAAGAGAACTGCGTTTACTTTCTGTGCCAGATTGTGCCGATTCACAAATTCCCGCGCAAACTCATAATCGCGACGGCTACTGAGGACGAACTTGACCTCGTCGCGATCCGTGAGAGCGTCCAGATTCTCATCTCGGAAAGTGTCTCCCTCACCGGAATCTGGACATTTGACGTCCACGATCTTGATCACGGCCGCCGGTACGGTCTGCAGCAGCCGTTCTCCACTGGTCTCCAGTAGAACCGTGTAGCTCCCCTGAATTAAGCTCTGCATCAAGGGAACGACCTCTCGCTCCTGCAGCATCGGCTCGCCCCCGGTTATCTCAACCAGTCCGCCACCGGGGCTGAGCCGGGAGACTTCGTCCAGCACTTCCATCCGCGACATTTTGCGTCCACCGTGAAACGTGTATTCACTGTCGCACCAGGTGCAGCGCAGATTGCAGCCGGTGAGGCGTACAAAGACACAAGGCAGACCGGCGTAAGTCGACTCGCCTTGCAAGGATTTGTAGATCTCTGTGATCTGCATAGTAAAACCGCCCGTTGGGGCGGCTATCGCGCGAGCATTTCCGGGGTGACCGGCTACTCTGAGTATTTCGCCGTTGTACTGTCGGTTTCGAAAACCGTAACGTCTTTCACTCTCACGCGGCCGTTCGTTACCGATTGCAATCGAGTGTTCGACTGATCATAGAAATACTTTGCCAGGTTCTCAGCCGACGGATTGATCACCGTGAACGGCTCGATGTCATTGATCATTTGATGATCCAGGCGTTCGATGACGTGCTTCATTACTTCGCGAAGATCCTTAAAATCTAGCAACAGGCCGGCTTTATCCAACTCGGTCCCAGCTAGAGTGACGCGAATCTTGTAGTTATGGCCGTGCGGATTCTCGCACTTGCCCTTGTAGTTGCGCAGGTAGTGTCCTGCAGCAAACGAATCTTCTACTGTAACCTCGAACATGGTCCTCCTGCGGACGCGCCTTCTACAGTGCGTTTGGCCGCAGCTCTACAAATTTCTATTGTACCGCGCCTGAGCGCCCAGACTTGACCGATGAGCGCTAGAAATGTAGCTTTGCCGATTGGCTACATGCCTCCAGGGAGCATCATGCGGCGCCATATTCCTACTCTGATTTCGTTCACTCTTGTTGTTACAACGTGGCTTGCCGGACAAAGCCGCCCGGAAGCTCCAGAGTTTGACGTCAAGGAGCATTACACGAAGTATGAATACCGCATCCCGATGCGAGATGGCGTGCATCTGTTCACCTCTGTTTACGTTCCGAAAGATAGCTCCCGGAGCTATCCATTTCTCATTGACCGTACGCCATACAGCGTCGGTCCCTATGGCGTGGATCAATACCGTACTCAGCTTGGCCCTTCTCCAGACTTCGACAAGGCTGGATATATCTTCGTTTTTCAGGATGTCCGCGGACGCTACATGTCGGAGGGCACCTTCGTCGAGATGCGGCCACACATCGACAACAAGAAGTCCAACAAGGACGTGGATGACTCCAGCGATCTCTACGACACCATCGAGTGGCTGCTGAAGAATGTGCCGAACAACAACGGCAATGCGGGAATCTGGGGAATCTCGTACCCAGGATTCTTCACATCGGCCAGCATTATCGATTCTCACCCGGCGCTGAAAGCGGCCTCGCCGCAAGCGCCGATGACCAACCTGTTCATGGGTGACGATGCTTATCACGGTGGTGCGTTTATGCTCGCCGCCAACTTTGGGTTCTACGCCTTCTTTAAGCCCCAGGAGAATCCGCAACTCCCTCCGAAAGCACCAGTGTCTTTCGATTACGGAACCAATGACGGGTATGACTTCTACTTGGGCGTAGGACCAATCGGTAACTTATCTACGTTGCTCGACGGCAAGAGTGCTCTTTTCGACGATCAGATGAGGCACGACACCTTCGACGATTACTGGAAGGCGCGCGATCTGGCTCCTCATATGAAGAACATTCATTGCGCGGTTCTGACGGTGGGTGGCTGGTTCGATGCGGAAGATCTGCAAGGCCCATTCACTACTTTCCATTCCATCGACAAGAACAATCCCGGGATCTTCAATGCGCTCGTGGTAGGCCCCTGGGTACACGGGGGATGGGCGCGCTTTGACGGCGAACATCTTGGCCGCGTCGATTTTGCTTCGAACACCGGTGACTTTTACCGGAAGAACATTCTCTTTCCATTCTTTGAACAGCATTTGAAGGGAACTCCTGGGGCGAAGTTGCCAAAGGCCTACGTTTTTGAGACGGGAACGAATGTATGGCGCCGCTACACAGCGTGGCCTCCGCAGGAAGCACAGGCGCGAACGCTTTACCTGGAGCCAAATCATGTGCTTTCCTTCGATCCACCCACGTCAGGCACCTCTGCCTTCGACGAGTACATCAGCGATCCGGCAAAGCCCGTTCCGTTCGTGAATTACAGCGCAGAGAGTGTTCCGCAGGAATACATGGTCTCTGATCAGCGATTCGCCGACAGCCGTACCGACGTTCTCGTTTACTCGACACCGGTTTTGCAGGAAGATGTCACGATTGTGGGACCAGTCTCGCCGAAGTTGTTTGTCTCGACCAGCGGCACCGACTCCGACTGGGACGTCAAATTGATCGACGTGTATCCCACCGACTACCCGGAAAGCAAACTCGATGCCTTGAAATCAGAAGACCACAACCGGCGAAGGGCGGACGTTGGGCCGCCGAGCTTCGACATGGGAGGCTACCAGCAACTGGTACGAGGCGAGCCTTTTCGCGGCAAGTTCCGTCACAGCTTCGAAAAGCCAGAAGCTTTTACTCCCGGCAAGATGGAAGAGGTTGATTTCACGATGCAGGATGTTAACCACACATTCCGGCGTGGTCACCGCATCATGGTGCAGATTCAAAGTTCATGGTTCCCTCTCACCGATCGCAATCCGCAGACGTTCGTGAATATTCCAGACGCGAAGCCATCCGAGTTCGTGAAAGCAACCCAGCGCGTCTATCACACAAAGGAAGATCTGTCTGGGATTGTTGTCCAGGTGCTGAAAGATCCGGGAAGCGCCGAGGAGCACTTGAAGTAAGGCGCTACTGTCCTACACCGAAGAATTCTTCAACCACCCGCATCTCTGTCGTCTTCTTGTAGTTTGGCAGGCTGTCGACGAAGGTTCGGCCATATTGTTTCTTTAGGATTCGGTTGTCTAGTAGGACCAGCAGACCGCGGTCGTGGAGTGACCGGATGAGCCTGCCAAAACCTTGCTTCAGCGTGATGACGGCAGCTGGAACTTGATACTGAAAAAACGCATTGCCTCCGTCTGCGTCGATCGCTTTCACGCGTGCTGCCACGACCGGATCGCTCGGGACAGCAAACGGCAGCCGATCGATGATCACGCAACTCAGTTGCTCGCCTTGTACATCGACGCCTTGCCAGAACGAGGAGGTTGCAAACAAAACCGCATTCGGAGTTAGGCGAAACTCTTCCAGCAGTGCACTCTTCGGTGCATCTCCCTGGCGCAGCATGGGGAACTCAATTTCGCCCAGAAGTCGCTGATAAATGTCATTCATCTGCGCGTAACTGGTGAAAAGAACAAAGGCCCGACCGCGGGTGATCTCCAGCAGCTTGCGAATGCGCTCCGCCGCTTTGACGGTAAACCGCGGAGTGCGCGGATCCGGGAGGTCCGGCGGAACGTACATCACCGCCTGTCTCTCGTACTCAAAGTGGGATGGCAAAACGATTTCGCGGGCGTGTTCCATCCCTAGTCGTCGACGAATGTACTCGAAGCCTCCTCCCACAGCGAGAGTTGCCGAGGTAAGGACGGCGCACTCGAGCTTGGACCAGAGGCACTCCCGCAGAATCGGCCCGACATCGATTGGGGTGGCTTGAAGAAATACATGCTGGCGTCCTTGAAATTGGTCTCGGGAGTTCTCTGTCGCTGTATTTCTGCGCGGTGCGCCGAATCTCCCGCGCCGCTCGATCCAGAACACGGTGTTGCGATCTTCCGATTCGAGCGCGAATCCCAACTGCACCTGAATCTCCTGCGCACGACGGATGAAGTTGAAGACTTCTTCTGGTTTTTGCTGCAAGCCTTCCAATTCGCCGGCTAGCCTAGTCAAGGCCTGATTCAGAGCGACGAATTCGTCGCCGTTTTCTTCGAGGAATTCGCGTCGGCTCTGAAAGGCAAAACGCCCTTCTCCGGCAGGAAGCAGAGAAAAAAACAACTGCGCACGCTCGCGCAGACTTCCGAGTGCGCCAGACAACGACGCCGAAGTCATTTTGTTTTGCTGGATCGAGCGCTCCACGTCGCGGGCCAATTCGTCGACGCGAAGATTGCTCACGGAAATGCCGAAATAATTTCCCGCTACGTCCTCCAATTCGTGAGCTTCATCAAAAATCACCGCTGCTGCTTCTGGAAGAATTCCCGCATCGGGTGCTCCGTCCGCCTGGAGCTTGATTGCCAGATCCGCAAAGAACAGGTGATGATTCACGATGATGATGTCGCTCTCCATCGCCCGGCGCCGCATCTCGGTGATGAAGCACCGCTCCCACTGGCTGCACTTCTGCCCAGTGCAAGCGTCCGCGCGGGCATCCAGCTTGTGCCAAAGAAGGCTCGCCTCGGGCAATTCCGCAAGTTCAGCGCGGTCGCCCGTCGACGTATTCTTTTCCCAGGCAGCGATGGCGCGGTATTGCTCGATCTCTTCGAGGCCGCTCAGCACTGGCTGATCAGTGAGGTCGTAAAGTTTCTTGCGGCACAGATAATTGTTCCGGCCCTTCATGTAGCAGACTGAAAGGCGCGAACCTGAAGCGGAATCTGTAAGCAGAGCCTGCTCTAGAAACGGCACGTCTTTGTAGAAAAGCTGCTCTTGCAGATTCTTGGTGCCCGTCGAGATAATGACGCGCTTTCCTGATCGGATGACCGGCACCAGATAGGCCAGCGTCTTGCCGGTTCCCGTGCCTGCCTCGACGATCAGGTGCCGCCTTTCGCTCAACGACTGCTCGACGGCCTGCGCCATCTGCAGCTGCCCGCGCCGAAACTCATACGCGGGATGCTTCTGAGACAGGACGCCTCCAGGGGCAAAGAATTGGTGAAGCGAAGTCGGCTTGCTGCCGTTTGCGGCCCGGCTGGGAACTGCGGGCGATGCGGGCTGGAACGAGGATGTCACGGAAGTCTCTATAATAGCGATTCTGGATCGTCCGCATCGCGGCGTCTGGCTCCGTCGAGCCAAGCCGGCGATTTGTCGGTACGCTAGACCCGTTTGGCTCAACCCGTCTACAACTCGACCAAAGATTTGACCATTTCGAATGCGCCAGTTCTGGCTATCGTTGGACGCCCCAACGTGGGCAAGTCCACCCTGTTTAATCGAATCGTGGGCTCTCGGAGAGCAATCGTCGGAGACGAGCCTGGCATCACCCGCGATCGCCTTTACGGCAACGCCGAATGGAATGGCCGCAAGCTGCGAATTGTCGATACGGGCGGAATCGTGCCTGACGAGAAGGCCCTGATCCCAGCTGAGATTTTTCGGCAGGCTCGCGTCGCTCTCGACGAGTCGTCGGCCATCATCATGGTAGTGGACGGACGTTCTGAACTGGCATCTCCCGACCTCGAACTCGTTCGTCTTCTGCGCAAGGCCAATCGCCCGCTTTTCGTGGCCGTAAACAAAGTCGACTCAGACAAGCAGTCGGGACTAATCGACGATTTCCACCGCCTTGGCGTCAAGCAGATGTTCCCCATTTCAGCCGAGCACAGCCGCGGCATCGACGACCTACTCGATGCGGTCGTGGCAGTCCTTCCTGAGCCCGCGGCCATCGATGTCGCCGAGATCCCCAGTGAGGAATCGGCATCAGCGGAAGAGAAATCTCCATCTGAAATCAAAGTTGCGATCATCGGCCATCCGAATGTTGGCAAATCGAGCTTGCTAAACTGCCTGACCGCTTCCGACCGCGCGATAGTCTCGCCAATCCCCGGAACCACGCGCGATGCTGTCGATGAGGTTGTCGAACGCGATGGGCAACGCTTCCGCTTCATCGATACTGCCGGAATCCGTCGAAAAGGCAAGACTCACCTGATGGCCGAAAAGCTCTCGGTCGTGATGGCCCGGAAGCACCTCGAAGCCGCCGATATCGCGCTTCTCGTGATCGACGCAACGGAAGGTGTAAGCCAGCTTGACGCCTCGATCGCCGGCTATGCGCACGAGAGTGGACGCTCGACCATTATCGTCGTCAACAAGTGGGATCTGATGTTGAGCGGTCAAAAGAAACAAGGCCGGCCTACAAAGGCGGAACGCATTCGCGAGACCAAGCGCCCGGGAGACCAGAATGCTTACGAAGAGCGCCTTCGTTACGAGCTGAAATTCCTGAGCTATGCGCCAATGGTGTTCATCTCGGCCCAGACGGGCAAGGGCATAGATAAGATATTTCCTCTACTACAAGAGGTCGCGGCTGAACGCAGAAAGCGAGTTACTACTTCGGGAATGAACCGTTTCCTCGAGCGCGTGGATTTTGATCGTGCCTCGGTTCCAATGCGCCAGCGAGTGAAGATTCTCTACATGACGCAGGCCTCGGTGGCTCCGCCGACATTCGTCCTCTTTACCAATCGGGCCGTGAAGCTGCATTTCGCGTATCAGCGTTTCCTGGAGAACCAGATTCGTGCGGCATTCGGATTTATGGGAACGCCGATCTGGATCAAGAACCGAGCGAGAGAGTAGGCTCGCCAGCCTAAATGTGGGGAGCGATTCGGCGCT
This sequence comes from Candidatus Sulfotelmatobacter sp., assembly GCA_035264195.1. Classification (GTDB taxonomy): domain Bacteria; phylum Acidobacteriota; class Terriglobia; order Terriglobales; family Acidobacteriaceae; genus Sulfotelmatobacter. The sequence continues at coordinate 23,453 of DATFQQ010000032.1, forward strand.
GATCCACAACGAACGCAATGCGCAAAACACCAGCGTTGCGTATTCCGTCAAGAACATTCTTTATCGATCCCCATCTCGCCCTCATATCGGCAACGACATAGACCTTCCGCTCAGTGCTGCGATCTTTCAGGCTATCGACTATCTTCTGGGACAAGTCGGCAGGATCCACCTGTTCGGTCCTAAAGAAGAGCTTTCCGTCGCGCGTAATAACAATCTTTATTGCATCTTCTCGATTGGCGCTGGGCATAGGAATGGGATGATTCACCTTGGCTAGGTCGCAGGAGATGCTGTGGTGAGACGTTGGGGCCGTCATGAAAAACAGCAGTATGACGAACACCACCATGCTCATGACGCACGCAAACTGAAGCGTGTTGAAGTCGCTGAACAACTTTGGGGGTCTTCGCCATCTAGCCAACATAGCCACGTCCACTGCCCTCATTTCACCACGCTAAACGAAGATGAAGAGGTTACCGTCGTACTTTTTCTGCAGCAGCAGGAACTCACTCTCCGGCTACCGTTCGATCCTGCGTCATCAACCCAATCCGCTGCACACCCGCATGGTGTGCCAAGTCGATCACGCTGGCCACGTACTGAAAATCCACGTCTGCATCGCCGCGAACAAATGCCACTTTTTCAACCCGCGTCAGGTAGATTCTGGTTAGGCGTGACTCCAAATCTCCCCACGGAACGTTTTCTTTGTTGATCGCTACTGATGGCACCTGATCCTTCGCCGTCCACACCACCTCGATTACTACGGTACGCGGCTGAGCCTGTGTCGTCTTGTCCGCAGGGTTCGGCTGTGGAATCTGCGCCTTCTCGCCATACTCCGGATCCATCGACACGACGAGCATGAACATGATGATCAGCGTGAGCAACACGTCGATCAGAGGTGTGACATTGATCTGCGGTCCAGACGGACCTCCGCCTGCCATTGAGAAAGCCATATTTGACTGCTCCTCTCGGGCACGCGTGTCTGCAAGATCAGACACCTGAACTGCTCTCGATGTTCCTGCATGCATCTCCAGAGAATAGGCACTTTCCTATCGGCGTCATTTAGATCGCGTTTTCTTTCCGCCTGGGTCTGTTGCTAATTTCTGACGCGGGCAGGCATCATGGATGGCAGTAGCGGACCACATTCACATCCCAGCCCACTGATGACTCACATATCGCGACCCGCCATTTTTCTAGTTCTGGTTTGTTCTGTTTTTACCGCTTTCGTGAGCGCGCAAGGCAATTACGAAATTCAGGTCTATGGGTCCGACACTGTTCCGCCGCGCACAACGATGGCGGAAATTCACTCCAACTTCACTTTTGAAGGGACGAAAACTGTGCAGGATGGGGTGCTCCCTACAAATCACGCCATGCACGAGACCTTGGAACTCACGCAGGGAGTCAATTCCTGGGCCGAGGTGGGCTTTTACGTCTTCAGCAGCATTCAATCGGATGGCGGATGGCAATGGGTGGGCGATCACATCCGTCCGCGAGTCCGCGTTCCGGAGAGCTGGCATTGGCCGGTGGGAGTGAGCTTGTCTCAGGAAATCGGCTATCAACGTCCCGAGTTCTCACCCGACACCTGGACTTGGGAGATCCGGCCAATCGTCGACAAGAAACTTGGCCCCTGGTATTTATCTTTCAATCCAACCCTTGATCGCTCTTTCCATGGGCCTAGCGTGAACAAAGGTGTGGAGTTCTCCCCAAACGTAAAAGTGAGCTACGACTTCACCAAGAGAATAGCGGGCGGACTCGAGTACTATGCCTCCTACGGCCCGCTCAGTGGGTTCGATCCGTTGCGCGATCAGCAACAACAATTCTTCCCCACCATCGATCTCGACCTGGGACCACAATGGGAGTTCAACTTCGGCGTTGGCATCGGGACAACGAGTTCCACGGATCACTGGATGGTGAAATGCATCATCGGTCGCCGATTTTCGTGGACGCGCGGAAAGCCATAGGAATTGGTGCTGCAGTTAACTAGCAGTTTGAACTTGGGCAAAAGATCATGCCGGTGCCGGAGCGGGTGGGATGTCCGGTGGCAAAGGATTTGGTACAACAGGAGCATTCGACGGATATAACGCCATGCTCAGAGGCCGATACCGTGCGGCAAAGAAATAAATTGAGTATGCCGGAAAGAACACAACAACAGGAACCGAAACCATCGCGATCAGACACGTGAAGATCGCCAAGAGAATGCAACCGGCAACAACAGCTGCCGTAATCGTGAGTGCGTTCCAGGTCAAGCCGGCAGTTTTTCCTGCGATTACCGCTCCGATAGAGATTCCGATCACGGGAACGGCAAACAATATTCCAACGATTACCGATGCGATTCCAACAGCGATCGCTGCGCCCATCGCCAATACGATCTTCATCAGAACATAGACGCCGTAATCACTCTTCTCTGCTTGCAGCATCGGCCACAATCGTTTCCATCCCTCGATCGGACCGATTCCCTCCAACGCCATTTGCGGAACCACAAAGTCCTTGGTGAGAACATGCACGATGGCTACAGCGGCAACCAAGACCAGGAGCAAACCTAAGACAACGATCCCGCTAAGCACCAACTGCGGCAAATGATCGCGCGCATGCGTCAGCCATCCCGCCGAATACGCAAAAGCTAGAGGAACTCCAAGTAAGACAATGACTGCGCCGAAGGTTCCGAACCCCAGTGCCAGGCTCCAGAAGAAGTAGTTCATTCCGGGGCCTTGTCGACTGTTCCAGCCTTGACGAATGTGGCATCGCCTCCTCAACACTCCGTCGAACAATATGAACCGCATCACGCTGCTGATGTATGTCATCACCACCATGAAAATGAGGCCAGAAACGACAATGGTCGCAATGAGTCCGGCTAGCAACGCAGGATCAATCTTCGGAAGATTCAGGGGGCCTTGGCTCCCATGCTGGGCCGAGCTGAAATTGGACGGTAAGTGGAAGCTGCCGCCGGAACCCAATTCTCCGGCGAGCAGGCCGACGATGGCCAACCTGGTCCATTGTCCGAAACGAAAGGGCTGGAATAATTGCCGCTTGGTGTGCTGGAAGGCCAGCGAGATCGTATCTACCGCAGAAATCGGCATGTCTCACCTCGACACGAACCGCTCATCGGTAAAGGTAAATCGAATCTGCCCTCAAATCAATTCCTGCACGGGTTCTCGTCGGGCGCGTGGGCTCGACGAGCGGCTTGCGTCTTCACTCATAACGCAGTGCCTCGACCGGATCTAATTTTGATGCCCGCAGAGCAGGTACTAAGCCGCTCGCTACTCCTACGACTAGCAGCGCGACTGTAGAAAGCAGCACGGTCATTACTGAGATGCGCAGGTGAATGTCGCCTTGTCCGGAGTCATCCTCAAACAAGGGCCCCATCATGGGCAGTGTGCCCACCGACCAAGCGATTAGGTAGGACAGAAGCACGCCAATCGCACCGCCCAGCAACATAATCAAGAGAGTCTCGGCGAGAAACTGCAGCTTGATATGGCGCTTGCGCGCGCCGAGAGCACGGCGTAGGCCAATTTCGCGGATTCGCTCGTCCACCGATACCAGCATGATGTTCATCACACCCACGCCTCCGATGCCTAGCGTCAGTGTGCCGATGAACGTCAGCAAGACTTGCAATCCAATCGTCAGTGCATCGATCACCGGACGGAACTCGTCACGGCCGAACATTTGAAACGCTTTTGGATCGGTCGGGGAAAAATTCTGCCTGGTCGCCACAGCCGCAAGCACTTGTGCCATCGCCTTCTTCTCGAACTGTGGCGCGACCGGTTCGAAGACCATCACCGCGGCATAGCGCGTGTTCCATAGATCGCCCGCCGCGGAATACGGGATCCATGACGAATCGTCGTCGCTCGAGAAATAGTTGCTCAGCTGAATTTTTCTCGTCATCACTCCGATCACGGTGAAGCGCACACCTGAAACCTGCACCGTCTCTCCTACGGCAGGCCTTCCGCTAAAAAGTTGTTCCTTCAGGCGTCCGCCAAGAAAAATCACACGCCGACGTTCCAATTCATCTTCCGCGTTGATCCAACGTCCCTCCGATGGCACTTCGTTCCGCATCTCGCCGTATTCGGGACATACGCCGCGAACCGGTGCTGTGCCAACCATTCGATCGCCGTACGCAATTCCCGGCCGATTCACCGTTTCGAGGCAGACATGCTTCACCAGCGGAGCTGTCTCCTTGACCATTTCCAAGTCAGCCTGCTCGAGAACAACTTTCTTGCCGGCACGCTGTCCGCCCGGCTGTTCGCTGGTTTGTTGCGGCCAGCAAATCACAACACTCTTTCCAAAAGCATCGAAACCGTGGACCAGTATGCTGCGGAAGCTGTTCCCGTAGGCAATGAGCAGCGTGACGGTCGCAATTCCCCACACGATGCCCAGCATCGTGAGGAGGCTTCGCGTAATGTTGCGCTTCAACGCGATCCAAGCTTCGAGGATGATTTCGATCAACATGCAATAGACCTAGTGCTCAGACGTTCGTTTTCTTCTTTCCGCTGTCAGAAGGAACACCATTAGCCCCCCGCCTCATAGCGCAGTGCTTCAATCGGATCGATCGATGCCGCTCTTCGCGCAGGGTATAATGCCGCACCCACGGCAATCGCGCCGAGCAATCCAGCGGCGGTCAACCCAGAACTCCAACTCGGAATCAAGCCGGCAAAAAAGTCCGGCATGGGTAGTGTGTTTACAAGGGCACAAAATCCAAACGCCACTCCGAGACCGATTCCGCCGCTCAGCAGCGCGATGATTAGCGCTTCGATGAAGAACTGACGCAGAATCGTCCCGGCCGGAGCACCAATTGCCTTTCGCACCCCAATTTCGCGCGTGCGCTCCCGAACCGCGACGAGCATCACGTTCATTACCCCGAGGCCGCCGAGCAGCAAGGTTACGATGCCAACCGCTCCCAGAAAAAACTTCATTCCATCGGTCATTGTTTTGAAGGCTTGCGCCTCTTGCACCGTGTCCCAAATGGGACAGGCTTCCTTGTCGTTGGGATCGTAGCGATGCATTCGCGCCAAGGCGGCCCTGACTTCGTGCTTGCACGCCTCATGCTGCTCGACGGAGTTCGGCGTAACCAAGAGTTGATCAAAGGTCGTGTCGGTCCCAGGGGGTTTATCCGGAAAATCGCGGCGCATTGCCGAGAAAGGCAGGAACACCTTGTTCACATCCCACCCGTCATAGCTGGAATCCTGTTTCTTCTTTGCCATCACGCCGATGACGGTGTACGGAAAGTCGTTCAAGTAGACCGATTCGCCGACCGGATTTCTCCCGGGAAACAATTGCTTGGCAGCATCCGAGCCAAGGAACGCCACGCGGCGCGCTTCTCGCATGTCGTCCCAGTCGTAAAAACGTCCCTGGCCCACGTCGAGGCTGCGGATATAGGCAAAGGGCGGATACGAACCCGTTACAGTAAGTGCGGCATTGTTGTAATTCGAGTGGGTTCGGACTGTGCTCTGTTCGAGTTCAGGTATCGCGTACTCGCAATCTGGCGACTCAGCTTGAACAACAGGAACATCTGTGTCTTCCCAATGAACGACGCGGCCAGCATGCGTACCTCCCGCTTGCAGACTGGTGCGGCCGTGAAAGACGATCATTACATCTTTGCCGAGATTTCTGGCCTGTTCCTCCTGCCCTTTGCGCAGACCCTCACCAGCCGCCACCATTAAAACGATCGACACAATCCCCCACGCAATTCCAAACATAGTGAGAAACGCCCTGAGTTTGTGCGACCACAGCGTGCGGAATACATCCAGGATGAGATCACGCAGTGTCATAGCAGTAACTTGGACGTGGCGCCCCAGAGAAAGTCATCCGCTACGCCGCTAGCGTGAGATACGCGATCGGAGCGTTTTTTGTTCATGAAAAATCGCTCCGGATCCTAGGCCCGGGGATCCTGAGAACCTAAGTCTTTTGCAGGAAGTTGCACAGGAGTCGCGCCACTTGCCAGCCAGAGACCGAATTCGTTGAGCGCAAGCTCGCACTGGAGGCGGTGACGCTCTTTGCGATCTCGAATCTTCCTATCGAGGGCAGGCAGCAAATCGAATGTGATATTGGCTGGTTGAAAGTTCTTTGGATCCGCATGAGTTACATAGTGCGTTAACGATCCAAACGCGGAGGCGCGCGGGACAGCTGCTAACTCGGAACCGGAAGCGATGGCGGCGGCATGGGCCCCCGCCAGCAGGCCGGTAGCAATGGACTCTACATAACCCTCAACCCCACAAATCTGCCCGGCAAAAAAGACCCGAGGATGCTGCCTCATCTGCAGCGTCTCACGCAATAAAGTTGGGGCGTTGATATACGTGTTGCGGTGGATCTGTCCATACCGCAGGAATCTCGCATTCTCCAGGCCGGGTATAAGCCGGAGAACGCGCGCCTGCTCTCCAAATCTCAAGTGGTTCTGAAATCCCACCAGATTGTAGGAGTCCGCGCGCAGATTCTCTTGCCGAAGCTGAACCACGGCATAAGGCATCTTGCCCGTACGAGGATCCCGCAATCCAACCGGCTTCATTGGACCGAATCGCAGAGTGTCTTTTCCCCGTCGGGCAATTTCTTCGATCGGCAGACAGCTCTCGAAATAGTTGAGTTTCTCCCAATCCTTCTCTTCGACAGATTGTGCGGAGACGAGCGCGTTGTAGAAGTTCTCGTATTCCTCCTGCGTCATCGGGCAGTTGATGTAGTCGGCCGACCCTTTGTCATAACGCGCCGCCAGGTACACACGCGACATGTCGATCGAATCCGTTTCGACAATTGGACTGATCGAATCGTAGAAATACAAATGCGGAATGGAGGATATAGTGGGCTCGGTCTCTGCGCCGCTCTTTAGCGCACTAAGGCGCGCGATTTCAAGGGTGAGAGCATCTGAGGTGAGAGGACCTGTAGCAATGATGGTGACGTCCTCTGTTTCGTCCAACTTCTTAACTTCTTCTCGACGCACTACAATGCGCGGTTCACGTGAAATCGCTTCTGTTACGCGGGCTGCGAATGTCACGCGATCGACTGCCAGTGCGTGCCCAGCTGGAACTGCACAGGTGCGCGCGATCTCCATCAGAAGAGAACCTGCCCTCCGCATCTCTTCCTTGAGGAGCCAAGGCGCCGTACTCTCGCTATCTGACTTTAGGGAGTTTGAACAAACCAACTCCGCAAAATCCGCGGTCTGGTGCGCCGGAGTGGACCGTACCGGGCGCATCTCAAATAACTCAACATCCACTCCTCGCCGTGCACACTGCCACGCGGCTTCCGATCCCGCAAGTCCCGCTCCTACGATTTTGATGGTTGCCATTCAACAACTATTCTGACGCATTTGGTTGGGTCGCGGCTGTCGAAGGCTAGTCCCGACCGATTTGCCTCATCGTCCACTGCTTTCTACAGCTTCGGTTATGATGAAAAACTCTCTTCAGGAGGATTTGATGGCTCGCATCGCCCTGGTCTCACCGGAAACCGCATCGCTAGAGGTAACGGAGATCTACGAGAAGACGCTCCGGGGGAAGCCGGGAAATGCGCAGAAGGCACTCGCTCACCGCCCGGAGATGCTGAAGAATTTTCTGAGCTTTTACGGGAGCGTGGGGCGCTCGCTCGATCGCAAGCTGTACGAACTCGTCTACCTCCGGGTTTCGATGATTAACGGGTGCTACTATTGCAGCCAGCACCACGTGTCTTTTTCCAAGCGTGTCGGTCTTAAGCCGGAAGACTGGTCCGCCTTGAGGGACGGGGATTATTCGCGATTTAGCGAAAAAGAACGCAGCGCTCTGATCTATGTTGAAAAGCTGACGCGCACCCCCCATGACGTAAGCGATGCGGATTTTGTCCCGCTGAAGGAGTCTTACTCCGACCCAGAGATTGTCGACATCCATTTGCTAACCGGATTGGCAAACCTTACTAATCGCTTTACCGATCCGCTTGGATTGGAGTTGGAGTTCCCGGAAGAAAGGACTTAGCGAGCGTCACAGAATCTCACGAATATCGCCCACGCGACGAGTGACACGTTCTCTATCCAGGTATTCCAAGAGAGGGATCGCGTATTTTCGGCTTACTCCGGTCATTTCCTTGAACAATGCCACATCCATTTTCGGTGATTTCGTTTTTTGGGTCGCGACAAGCCGGCGCAGTTCCTCCAGCGCCGATCGATGAAACACAAGTTCCTCAGAAACTTTGACGAGCATTTTTTCTCTCAGCAGCAAAGTCACGATCTTCTGGGCGCGACTACGATCAACTTTTAGCCCCGTCAGCACTTCTTTCAGCCCCGGCACCTTCAGGCCCGCCGCGGCAAATGCATCTTCAATCTGTTTTTTGGACTCAGCCTCCTCGTCTTTCATCGACACGCCACGGCCGGGCAGCCTCACGAAATCACCCTGCACCTCAATCTTTCCATCGCCTAGGAGCAGGTCGATTGCGGCGGCAAAGACTTCTGGACTGAGGTCGAGCCTCTCCCTGAGAACCTCCTTGCCCATTCCGGGAACCAACGGGTTTTTCTGATGGAACGAAGTTAGGGTTTCGGGCACGAGTTGACGCAAGGCGGAAACAGCGTCGGAATGAACAAACAGGTTGCCAAATCTCAACACCCCGCCTTTTGCCATCGCGTCCGCGAGATACGAAACGACGAACTCTTTCCGCAAGCCGGTTTCCGCAACCGCTTGCTCCAACGTCAGTCCCGCATACCAACGCCTCGCAATCCGAATCCCCAGAGACTCCTTCACATTTCCTTTGACCGCGTGCTCCAACAACGTATCTACGATGGGTTGCTTCAGTCGGGGAATCGGAGCCGCATCGAGAACGACTCCCCCGCCAATCGTCACAACCGGAGAAAACTGACGGGTGATAAATCGGTCGCCGGGCAAAAGCAGCGTAGGCTCGCGCAGACGAATTCGTGCAAACGCTTGAGATCCCGGAGCCATTTGCACATTGCCTTCTTTTTGGACCAAGTCGGGATTGAGTTGGATCGAAGGCTGGAAGGAAACATCGCCAATGGCTTCCGTGGAATGAGCATGAAATCGAACCCTCGCACGTTTTTTCAGCGGATGCGGAGCCGAACGCAACAACCGCAGGTGCACGTCAACTGACCGAGTCGCCGTAAAGACCCCCGGCGGAGCCAGCATCATGCCCCGCATCAGGTCTTCTGTGCTCGCACCGGAGAGGTTAAGCGCAGTGCGCTGGCCTGCCACTGCGTAGTCTGCCTCCTGCCCGTGTACCTGCACCCCCCGCACCCGGACCCTGCGGCCTGTTGGAAAAACTTCTATTTCATCTTCCTGGCGAATCGTGCCCGAGATCAATGTTCCAGTGACCACGGTGCCGAAGCCTTTCATTGTAAACACACGATCAATTGGCAGGCGTGCAATGGCTTGTGGATCTCTCGCCTCGACCAGCGCCGCGGCCGTAATCAAGGCTCGTTTCAAGTCCTCCAGCCCCGCCCCTGTCAATGCACTTAAAGGCACAATCGGGGACGTTGGCGGCTCTAGGAACGTACCGCGCAGGAATTCTTCTACTTCAAGTCGAACGACCTCCATGGTTTCGGAATCCACCGCGTCGGACTTTGTGAGGACAGTGATTCCGCGCTTGACTCCCAGCAACTGCAGGATGTCGAAATGCTCTCTGGTTTGGGGCTTGATCGACTCGTCCGCGGCAATGACCAGCAGAACGAGATCAATGCCGCCAACACCAGCCAGCATGTTGCGAACAAACCGCTCGTGCCCGGGCACATCGACGAGTCCGATTTGTATTTTCTCTCCATCCGCCCCGGTGAGTTCCGTGTGGGCAAAACCAAGTTCGATTGTGATCCCACGCCGCTTTTCTTCTTTCAGGCGGTCGGCATCAATGCCCGTAAGAGCCTTTACCAGCGCTGTTTTCCCATGATCGATGTGTCCCGCCGTACCGACGATGATCGATTTCATCCTTGAGAATCGTAGCAGGATCTCGCAAAAATGGCCCCGCGCCTGGGCTGTAAACCCCTATACCTGCCGCATCCCAAAATGCGACAATAGAAGTTCCTTCATGCCTACCTCCTTGACCTCTGCTTTCTCGCCGGAGACTATCCGGCAACACGGCCTCACGCTCGATGAGTACGAGAAAATAAAACAGCTTCTCGGAGGCCGGGAACCGACCATTACGGAACTCGGCATTTTTAGCGTGATGTGGAGCGAACACTGCTCCTACAAATCCTCGCGCGTTCACCTGAAGCGTTTACCCACACGCAGTAAACGGGTTCTGCAGGGTCCTGGAGAAAATGCCGGAATCATCGACATTGGGGATGGCTGGGCTTGTGCTTTCAAGATCGAATCGCACAATCATCCATCGTTCATTGAGCCTTTCCAAGGCGCAACGACAGGTGTGGGCGGAATTCTGCGCGACATCTTCACCATGGGCGCCAGGCCGGTTGCAGTGATGGACTCCTTGCGCTTCGGCCCGATTTCAGCCACCAAGAACACTTCGCAAAAGGAGCTGCATAAGAACCATTCCATTCTCGAAGGGGTGGTGAGTGGCGTGGCCTCCTACGGCAACTGCTTTGGGGTGCCCAATCTCGGGGGCGAAACGAAATTCGAGCCCTGCTACTCTGGCAATCCGCTCGTAAATGCCTTTGCTCTCGGACTGGTGAAGAAGAACGAAATCTTCTATGCCCGCGCCGCTGGTGAAGGCAATCCCGTAATTTACGTCGGCGCAAAGACCGGCAAAGACGGCATCCACGGCGCGACCATGGCCAGCGAAGAATTCAGCGAGGCATCGGAAGCCAAGCGGCCCAACGTTCAGGTTGGGGATCCATTCCTCGAAAAGCTGCTCCTCGAAGCCTGCCTGGAGGCCATGCAGACCGGCGCGATTGTCGGTATTCAGGATATGGGAGCCGCTGGATTGACCTGCTCTACATGTGAAATGGGTGGTCGGGGCGGCGTTGGAATTGAAATCGAGTTGGACCGCGTCCCACAGCGCGAAACGAACATGACTCCTTACGAAATCATGCTCAGCGAGTCGCAGGAGCGCATGCTTCTCGTCGCTCAGAAAGGCCGTGAGCACGAAGTCTACCGAGTCTTTGAAAAGTGGGGACTGGATGCCGCAGAAATCGGCCGCGTCACTTCAGACAACAGGCTACGCGTCCTCGAACACGGCAAGGTTGTCGCCGAAATTCCGAATCAAGCCCTCACCGACGAAGCCCCAGTCTATAAACGTCCGCTGGCGCGGTGGGAACCCCCAGTGCCCCGCGAAAAACCGGGCGACATCACTTTCGGTCAAGGACGCGACTGGACAGCAACGCTCAAGCAACTTCTTGCCAGCCCGAACATCTGCGGCAAGCGCTGGGTTTGGCAGCAGTATGACCACATGGTGCAGACCAATACCGTCGAAGCTCCCGGTGCCGGTGATGCTGGTGTCATTCGCATCAAAGGGACTGAACGTGGCCTCGCGATGGCCCTCGATGGCAACGGACGCTGGTGTTATCTCGATCCCCGTCTCGGCGCTATGCACGCCGTGGCCGAAGCAGCTCGAAAAGTAGCTTGTTCCGGCGCTACACCATTGGGCGCGACTAACTGCCTGAACTTCGGAAATCCCGAAAAGCCATACATCATGTGGCAGTTCTCCCAAACGATCGATGGCATCACAAAGGCGTGCGAGGAACTCGAAATCCCTATCACCGGTGGCAATGTCAGCTTTTACAACGAGACTCTCGGCGAGGGTATCTATCCGACCCCAGTCCTTGGAGTGGTAGGAGTTCTGGAAGACGTGCACAAGTCTGCCAAGATGCACTTCTCCGCCGTAGGACACACGATTGTGCTATTGCACACTCTCGATGCCGGAGATATGACCGATGCGGAAAGCGAGTTCGGCTCTTCGGAATACGCAAAGGAGATCCTGGGCGCTGCCTGGGGATATCCCCCTGAACTTGATCTGGAGCAAGAAGCCGCCTTACAGAAGGCCATGATTGAATTGATCCAACAGGGTCTCATCGAATCGGCGCATGATTGCTCTGATGGAGGCATTGCCGTCGCTCTTGCGGAAAAGGCATTCACGAAAGGTATAGGCGCCCGGGTAAATCTCACGTCCCATGGCCTTTTCGAGGAATACGCCATTTTCGGAGAGGACGCGAGTCGTATCTTGGTCTCTTGCGACCCAGGCGGGGTTACGCGAATCAAAGAGATATGCGGGAATCACGGCGTCGCCGCGGACGTGGTCGGAGAGACGATCGCAAGTCGGCTTGAGGTTTCTCTTGATGGCAAAAGCGTTATTTCCGCGGCGATCTCCGATTTGAACGAGCCTTACGAGTCAGCCTTGCAGTCTGCACTGAAAACCGATCCAGAACTGGTTGCAGCCGACTAACAATCAGCGCACTGGAGAAACTCAAGGGCCAACAGCGAATGAATATTGCCGACAAATTTCACGATGAATGCGGGGTGGTAGCGATCTTTTCGCATCCCGAGGCCGAAAAGCTTGCCTACCTCGGCCTGCACGCCTTGCAGCACCGCGGCCAGGAATCCGCCGGCATCGTAACTTCGGATGGCTTGTCGGCTCGCTCTCACAAAGCTATGGGAACGGTGGCCGATATCTTCACGGAAGACGTGCTCGCCAAGTTGCGCGGCACCCTCGCCATTGGCCATACGCGTTACTCGACAGCTGGCGACTCAGCTTTACTGAACGCTCAACCCATTCTGGTGCAGTCCAACAAAGGCGCAATCGCGGTGGCGCACAACGGAAACCTGGTGAATGCCGCGCCACTTCGCGCGCGTCTCGAAAGCCAAGGGTCGATCTTCCAGACCAATAGCGACACCGAGGTGATCGTTCATCTGATCGCTCTTTCCAAAGAGCACACGCTGCCCGAAGCGATGGCCGACGCCCTACGGCGCGTAGAAGGTGCATTTTCGCTCGTGATGATGAGCAATGATCGCGTCTTCGCAGTGCGTGATCCTCGCGGCTTTCGCCCGCTCGCCATGGGCCGCATCCCAGCTCTTGAAGGGCAGAAGCACGACACGATCGTTTTCGCCTCTGAAACTTGTGCCTTCGATCTGATTGGAGCCGAATACATCCGTGACGTGAAGCCCGGCGAACTTATCATTGTCAGTAGCGAAGGAGTCAGCTCTCGCTTCTATTCAACCGCGGCTCCACAATCGAGCTGCATCTTCGAGCATGTGTACTTTTCACGCCCGGATAGCCTTGTCTTTGGGCGGTCGGTGCAGTCCAGCCGCGAGGAACTAGGCCGCCAATTGGCTCGCGAAGCAGGAGTTGACGCTGATTTGGTTGTGCCCGTTCCGGATTCGGGTGTAACGGCCGCGGTGGGCTACGCCGCCGAAAGCGGGATCCCGTTCCGGTTCGGCCTGATTCGCAACCATTACGTGGGGCGGACCTTCATTGAACCCAGCCAGAGCGTCCGCGATTTTGGGGTGAAGCTGAAACTTAATCCGGTGCGGTCTCTGCTGGAACGCAAGCGAATCGTATTGATCGACGATTCCATCGTGCGCGGCACTACCAGCCGCAAGATTGTCCGCATGGTTCGCAACGCCGGCGCTGCCGAGGTGCACATGCGCATCTCGTGCCCGCCTACGATTTCGCCCTGCTATTACGGGGTCGATACTCCTTCGAAGAAGCAACTCATCGCAGCCAACAAGTCGATTGATGAGATCCGCGACTATATCGGCGCAGATTCGCTGGCCTATCTCTCGCTGGAAGGGCTCAAGAAGGCCTGCGGAGAAGGCGAAAAAATTTCTTACTGCTCCGCCTGTTACACCGGAAAATATCCAACCGACATCGTCGATATCGAAGAGATTCAACCAGCGACGGTGCGCCGATAATCTTAAGCAAGAGGCTTGCGAGCTCGCACGACGCGGGGTATCGACTGCAGATCTGGGATAGTCTCGACCTCCTGCCATCCGTTCATCAAGGCTTGGACCCTTTCTACGATCGTTCCACTGATTTCCATCACTAGCCAACCGCCAGGATGCAGTGCTGACCGCGCCGCTGGAATCAGCCTCTTAATCACTTCCGTCCCGTTCGGTCCGGCAAAAACAGCAATCCTCGGCTCGAACTTCCGAACCTCCAGTTGGACGGTATCTTTCTCTGATTCTCCAACGTAAGGTGGGTTCGAAACGACAATATCGAACCCGCCGTTCAAGCCGTCGAGCAAATCTGTTTCGTGGAAGTTAACCCGTTGCTCCAACTGAAGCCTTGCGGCGTTCGCACGAGCAATCTCTAGCGCAATCCGTGAGACATCGGTCGCGTGGATTTCCACCTTGGGCAGCTCTCTTGCCAACGCAAGAGCAATGCAGCCTGACCCGGTTCCCACGTCGACGACGCGGAGATGTCTGCCTTGGCATTCCTCACGTGACTCAGCTCGAATCAGCTCCAGAACGGTCTCTACCACGTGCTCTGTCTCGGGCCGCGGAATCAACACCGCCGGACTGACAATCAGATCCATCCCCCAGAATTCCTGGTGTCCGGTGATGTATTGCGCGGGCACCCCCCGGGAGCGTTCTGCCAAAGCCGACTCGTAACGCGACCGCTCCTCGCTGCTTAGCTTCTGTTCCGGATGTGCAAACAGGTATGCGCGATCGCAGCTCAGGGTAAACATGAGCAGCAGCTCCGCATTCATCCTTGGAGATGGGACATTGTTAGCTGCAAGGTGTGATACCGCGTTAGTGAGCGCTTCCTTCAGTTGCACGCTTCTATTTCATCACGGAAGGCTCGACATAGAAATCGAACCAATCGCAAATCGAAGTCGCTCACAGGGCCCGTCACTGCTCGAAGCAACCGGAGAAATTACTGACACACGGACTCCAGGCTGAGGCCAGGATTCCGCTCTCTTACCGCCGGGTTCGCGGAGAAGATCCGCCGAGGCCACTGAGCAGGCATAACACTTTTGACCCAGGTGTTATATCGGCTGGTGACGCCTTGCCCAGATCCATCCGGCTGTGAAAAACTAGTTCCTACCAGTATCTCTTCCATCCTCACATATGGGAACTGCGCGGACATTATTCGAAAAGATTTGGGACGGGCACTTGGTGGCCCGACCGGACGGTCGGTCGCCAATCCTGTACATCGATTTGCATCTGGTGCACGAAGTGACCTCTCCGCAGGCATTTGACGGCTTGCGTGCCGCGGGCCGCAAAGTGCGGCAGCCGCTTCGCACCGTGGCTACTGTCGATCACAATGTCCCTACCGAGCCGCGCGGAACTCCAATTACCGACTTAATCGCAGCGAATCAAATCGCGGCTTTGCAGCGAAACTGCAAAGAGTTCGGGATTCGGCTGTTCGATATGGATTCCGCCGAACAGGGAATTGTGCACGTAATCGGACCGGAACTTGGGTTGACCCAGCCAGGAATGACGATCGTGTGCGGCGATAGCCACACCAGCACCCACGGCGCATTTGGATCTCTGGCTTTTGGAATCGGGACTTCGGAAGTCGAGCACGTGCTGGCGACCCAGTGCCTGGCGCAACAGAAGCCGAAGACGATGAAGATCGAGGTGCGCGGACGACTCGCCGAAGGGGTGACGGCGAAGGATCTTGCGCTGGGAATCATCGGGCAGATTGGGACTGATGGGGCTACCGGACACGTGATCGAGTACGCAGGGCCCGCCGTGCGGGCGCTCTCGATGGAAGGGCGCATGACGCTTTGCAATATGAGCATTGAGGCAGGTGCGCGAGCAGGGATGGTCGCACCCGACGAAACGACCATCGCCTATGTTGCAGGAAGGCGTTACGCCCCGGTCGGCGATGAGTGGGATCAGGCCCTCGACCGCTGGCGAAATCTGCCTACGGACGAAGGAGCGACATTCGACAAGGTCGTGGAGATTGATGCCGCACAACTTTGTCCGTTTGTGACCTGGGGAACGAATCCGGGCATGGTAGCGCCGGTAACAGGACGTGTCCCTGAAATCAAGAGTATGCAGGAAGCGGACCGTCGCGCAGCCGAACTCGCACTGCAATACATGGCGCTTGAGCCTGGGAAGCGAATTGAAGACATCGGGATCGACCGCGTGTTCATCGGCTCATGCACGAATTCTCGGATTGAGGATCTTCGGGCTGCGGCGCGGGTAGCCAAGGGACATCGCGTGAACTCGAAGGTACGTGCAATGGTTGTGCCGGGCTCCCAGGCGATAAAGCGGGCGGCAGAACACGAGGGGTTGAATAAGATTTTTCAGGATGCAGGGTTCGAATGGCGGGAGTCAGGATGCTCGATGTGTTTGGGAATGAATCCAGACATTTTGCAGCCCGGGGAGCGGTGCGCGTCGACGAGCAATCGGAATTTTGAAGGGCGGCAAGGACGTGGGGGTCGGACGCATCTGGTGAGCCCGATGATGGCGGCGGCGGCGGCGATCGCTGGGCATTTTACCGATATACGGAACTGGAAGTTCCAGTGAGAGCTTGACGGTGGGATTACTCGACCGCCTGCTATTCACTTATCGACGGAACAGGCGATCGAAGCGGTCGTAAGGCCCTTCGGCCCGCTCATCGCGCGCCTCAGGATGACACACAAATTGAGGGTCCGAAAATGAAGCCATTTACAGTCCATCGAGGGCGCGTGGTGCCGTTGGATCGCGTTAACGTGGATACCGATCAGATCATCCCCAAGCAGTTCCTGAAGCGAATCGAGAAGACCGGGTTCGGGCAGTTTGTCTTTTATGACTGGCGATTTGGCACTGATGGGACCAAGAATCCGGACTTCATCCTGCATGAGCCGCGCTATGACGGCGTGAGCATTCTGGTGGCGGGAAAGAATTTCGGGTGTGGATCGTCGAGGGAACATGCGGTTTGGGCTCTGGCGGACTTTGGGTTCCGAGCCGTGATTTCGTCATCGTTCGCCGATATCTTCGCCAACAACTCGACCAAGAACGGATTCCTGACTGTGAAGCTCAGCAATGCGGAAGTTGCGACTATCATGCGGCGAGCGCAAGAAATCAACGATTACGAACTGACCATTGATCTTGAGCAATGTGAGGTGCGAGACGATCAAGGGTTACGAGCAAGCTTTCCGGTGGACGCATTTGTCAGGCATTGCCTGTTGAACGGTCTTGACGATATTGGATTAACGCTGCAACACGAAGCCGAAATTGCTGCGTTTGAGGCTCGGCATCCTATCTCCGAAGGGCTAAGAACTGCCTAATTTCATGAAAAGTCAAGGCGAGTAAAAGTATGTAAAACCTGCCCGCCAGTATTGACCCGCCTAGGGCGGGCGGTTGATCCTAGAAGAGCGCGGTTCTGCCTTAGCAACAGGTGTCTCCGGCCAAAGCGGTTGGGGCCTCCGCGGCATGAGAAATTCCTGCCTTCTTTCGGACTGAGTTGCCGCAAACCGAGCCTACAATACTTCGTCTAACATCTAAGCCTTATCGAGCCTGACTATTGATAGTGGTGACACCTGTGAACATAATTTACGGCCTTAATAACGGCGCCCGGACGGCGAGAATACCGCGTCTGGCGACGATTGCCATTCTTGCGGCGGTTTGCGCGTATTTCGTCGGCTGCAGTTCGGCCGATCCTAAACAACAAAGGGCGCAGGCGGCGGGGCCCCCACGGCCAGTCTCCGTAGCGGTTGCGCCGGTGCAACAACAGAATGTGCCCGTTTATCTGTCTGGCCTGGGATCGGTAACGGCATTTAACACGGCAAATATCAAAACCCGTGTGGACGGCCAGATCATGAAGGTGAACTTTCGCGAGGGACAGGATGTTCGTGAAGGAGAACTGCTGATCCAGATCGACTCCCGCCCTTACGAAGTACAGGTCGAGCAGCTGCAGGCTCAGTTATTCCGTGATCAAGCTCAGCTACGGGACGCAAAACTTAATCTTGAGCGATATACAGCTCTTATCCCTTCAGGAAGCATTGCGCAGCAGCAGGTGGATACGCAGAAAGCACTGGTCGATCAACTGGAGGGAACGGTACGCAATGATCAGGCCCAGATCGACGCGGCAAAGTTAAATATCGTTTACTGCCACATCACCGCGCCGTTCAATGGAAGGGTCGGTTTACGGCAGGTAGACCCGGGAAATATCGTTCATGCCTCCGACACGAATTCCATGTTGATTTTGACGCAACTGAAGCCGATCGCTGTGATTTTTACCCTTCCTGAAGATGTGCTGCCTAGAGTGGCTAAGCAGATGAGCAAGGGAACGCTCGAAGTGGATGCGTTCAGCCGAGACGATCAGACCAAGCTCGCCACAGGAAAGCTCCTGACGATCGATAACCAGATTGATCCCACGACCGGAACTGCCAAACTGAAGGCGGTCTTCGACAACCAGAATAACAGGCTGTGGCCTAACCAGTTTGTGAATGCCGATTTGCTGGTGGAGACGCGCAAGAACAGTACTGTAGTTCCGACAGCCGCCATCCAGCACGGTCCCCAAGGGACGTTCGTCTACGCAGTAAACCCGGACAAGACGGTGCAAGACAAGCCGGTGACCGTGGCGCTGACGCAGGGAGACCTCACGGTCATTTCAGATGGAGTGAACCCAGGCGACACTGTAGTCACCGACGGTCAGGATAAGCTGCAGCGTGGCAGCCGGATTGAGCCGCGCAACGTCACCCCGAACGCAGGCAGCGGCATAGCGGGACCTGTCGGGCGACGGCAAGCGAACTCTCAGAATTCGACCGACACATCCAATTCTGGCGGGCAGCCGGGGGCAAATCCAGGTTCATGAGTCCCTCACGGTTATTTATTCTCCGACCGGTTGCGACGACCCTGCTGATGGTCGGTGTGCTGCTCGTAGGCTGGGTTGCGTTTATGCAACTGCCGGTCTCAGCCCTACCTGAAGTCGATTATCCAACGATTCAAGTCGTGACGTTTTATCCAGGGGCAGCACCCGAGGTAATGGCATCGTCGGTGACGTCGCCTCTCGAGCGCCAGTTCGGGCAAGTCCCGGGCCTGAGCCAGATGACTTCCACGAGCTCCTACGGGAGTTCGGTCATTACGCTGCAGTTCGGTCTTGACCAGAACATCGATGTCGAAGAGCAGCAGGTACAAGCTGCCATCAACTCAGCGACGACCTATCTGCCGTCGGATCTGCCGAATCCCCCGATCTACAACAAGGTAAATCCGGCCGACTCACCGATTCTGACATTGGCCCTGACATCGGATTCTTTGCCGCTATCGAAGGTGGAGGACGTCGCCGATACATCGCTTGCGCAAAAGATTTCGCAGTTGCCGGGTGTGGGTCTTGTGTCGATCAGCGGTGGTCAGAAGCCCGCCGTGAGGATTCAAGCGAACCCGACGGCACTGGCTTCTTACGGGCTTAGTCTTGAGGATCTACGGGCGGCGCTGGTACAGGCAAACGTGGATCAGGCGAAGGGCGTGATCGACGGACAGCGGCAGTCATACACGATCGGCGCCAATGATCAGTTGTTCTCGAGCGAGCAGTACAAGCCGGTTGTAATCGCGTATCGCAATGGTGCCCCGGTGCGGCTCAGCGATGTAGCGAATGTGATTGATGGCGTGGAGAACGACCAACTGGCTGCGTGGATGGGTACTTCCGCAAGCGACGGACAAGCCGCGACCCTGATCCCGGCAGTAATCGTAAATATTCAGCGGCAGCCGGGCGCCAACATAATCAGCGTGGTGGACCGGATCAAGAAGCTGCTGCCCCAGTTGCAGGCGTCGCTGCCTAGCGCTGTGAAAGTACAGATCTTGACCGATCGGACGACGACGATTCGTGCGTCGGTCAAAGACGTCGAGTTCGAACTGATGCTGGCCATCGCCCTCGTGGTAATGGTGGTGTTTCTGTTCCTTCGCAATCTTTCTGCAACCGTGATCCCGAGCGTGGCGGTACCGCTTTCCTTGATCGGGACGTTCGGCGTCATGTATCTGCTCGGGTACAGCCTGAACAATCTGACGCTGATGGCACTGACGATTTCCACCGGATTCGTGGTGGATGATGCGATCGTCATGATCGAAAACATCGACCGGTTCCTGGAAGAGGGAGACTCTCCGCTGGACGCGGCATTGAAAGGGTCCGGACAAATCGGATTCACGATTGTCTCGCTGACTGTCTCGCTGATTGCCGTGTTGATTCCGTTGCTGTTCATGGGCGACATCGTCGGACGTCTCTTCCGCGAATTTGCGATCACTCTGGCGGTCACCATTCTGGTCTCGGCGGGGGTATCGCTCAGCTTGACACCGATGATGTGCGCTAAGCTGCTCAAGCAAAAGAAAGAAGGGCATGAGGGACGCTTCTACCAGGTCACCGAGGATTACTACACCCGGATCATCGCTTTCTACGGACGCACAGTGAAATGGGTGCTGAAGCACCAGACAGCGACGCTTCTGGTGACGGCCGCGACGTTAGTTCTGACGCTGGCCCTGTATGTAGTTGTTCCGAAGGGATTCTTCCCGGTGCAAGACACTGGCGTAATTCTGGGCGTTTCTCAGGCACCAGATCACATCTCGTTCGACGCCATGTCAGAACGCCAGCAGGAACTGGCAAAGGTGATCCTGAAGGACAAAGATGTCGAGAGTTTGTCGTCGTTCATTGGGGTGGACGGCACGAATACGACGCCGAATGCGGGACGAATCCAGATCAACCTGAAGTCGCGCGACGAGCGCTCGGACGATGCATCTGCAATCATCCGGCGACTGCAGCCAGAACTAGCAAAGATCGACGGGATCACCCTCTACATGCAGCCGGTGCAGGACCTCACGGTGGAAGATCGGGTGAGCCGGACGCAGTTTCAGTACTCGATCGAGGACGCAGACGCGCAGGAACTCTCGCTGTGGACGCCGAAACTGGTGGCAAAGCTGCAATCGTTGCCTGAACTGCGTGATGTAGCAACCGACCAACTGACCGGTGGGCTGAAGACTAATATCACGATTGACCGGGACACCGCGTCGCGGCTGGGGATATTCCCCCAGGCAATCGATAACACGCTCTACGATGCGTATGGGCAGCGGCAGGTTTCGACGATTTTTACGCAGCTGAATCAATACCATGTGGTCTTGGAGGTTCTACCGAATTTTTCGCAAGATCCGCAGAATCTGAGGGACCTCTATATCAGGCCGAGCGTGGTGACACCGAATAGCGGAGCTCCAACATCGAACGGTGCGGCAGTAACAACCAACGGCGCGCCGGTCCCGATTTCAGCGTTCACTCACATGAATTCTTCGAGCACGTCGCTGTCAGTCAATCATCAGGGACAATTCCCTGTGGTGACGCTCTCGTTCAACCTGGCTCCGGGAGCGTCACTGGGCGACGCAACGAAGGCGATTCAGCAGGCCGAAAGGGACATTGAGCTGCCGGCCAGCATTCACGCCTCATTTCAAGGGACGGCGGCGGCATTTCAGAACTCTCTGGCTTCTGAACCTTATCTGATCCTGGCGGCCGTAATCACCGTGTACATCGTGCTTGGGGTGCTGTACGAGAGCTACATCCATCCGATCACGATTCTCTCGACTCTGCCATCTGCAGGCGTAGGCGCGATTCTTGCGCTGATGATTACAGGAAACGATCTAACGGTCGTGGCCTTGATTGGAATCATTCTTTTGATCGGCATCGTGAAGAAAAACGCCATCATGATGATCGACTTCGCGCTTGAAGCGGAGCGCGCGGAACACAAAGAACCGGAAGAAGCAATCTATCAAGCGTGTTTGCTCCGATTCCGGCCGATCATGATGACAACGATGGCGGCACTTCTGGGCGGATTGCCGCTAGCGCTCGGCACCGGAACCGGCGCGGAGTTGCGCCGGCCTTTGGGTATCACCATCGTCGGTGGATTGCTTCTCAGTCAACTGCTCACTTTGTACACGACGCCGGTGGTTTATCTGTGGTTTGACCGGCTAGCACGGAGATTCGCGAAGTATCGAATCGGTAACGAGATTCCGCCTGAGCCGATGTCGGCAGATTGAATGAGATAGCGTCGTAGAGTGTTGCCCTAGACGATGAATATTTCAGGCCCATTTATCCGGCGACCGATTGGCACGTCGCTTCTGGCCGCAGCGCTGCTGTTGTCGGGGATACTTGCGTTCAATTTTCTGCCGGTCGCGCCGCTGCCAAGAGTCGACTTCCCAGTCATTGGAGTCGGCGCGGGGCTTCCCGGAGCCGACCCACAGACCATGGCATCGGCAGTGGCGACGCCGCTCGAGCGGCAATTTGGGCGAATCGCCGGCGTCAACCAGATGACTTCATCCAGTCAACTGGGAACGACAGGCATTACGCTGCAATTTGATTTGAATCGCAACATTGATGCTGCCGCTCGTGATGTTCAAGCGGCGATCAACGCAGCACGCAGCCAGTTGCCTGCCAATTTGCCGAGCAATCCAGGATATCGAAAGGCGAATCCAGCAGATGCTCCCATTCTGATTCTGGCGCTTACGTCGGACACGATGACGGTGCCGCAGATGTACGACGGGGCTGACTCCATTCTGGCGCAGAAACTGGCGCAGGTGGATGGAGTGGGCCAGGTATTCGTCGGCGGGGCGGCACAACCCGCCGTGCGTGCCGAGGTCAACCCGACATTGCTTAACAAACTTGGGATTGGACTCGATACTGTTCGCAACGCTCTGAATGCAGCAAACGCGAACAGGGCTAAGGGCGCTGTATCCAACGATACGCGGACGTATGTTTTCGATGCTACCGACCAACTGTTCACCGCCGATCAATACCGCCCGTTGATCGTGGCCTACCACAATGGCGCTGCCGTGCGCCTTGGGGATGTAGCGGATGTGCACGATTCTGTCGCGGATGAGCGAACTCTCGGGTTAGCCAATGGAAAGCCCGGCGTGTTGATCATTGTTTTCCGACAGCCTGGAGCCAATATCATCGAGACGGTTGACCGGGTTCGGGCGCTGATGCCCTATTTGCGATCGTCGATTTCTCCGGCCATTACCTTATCGATTGCGATGGACCGCACGGTCACAGTGCGGGCGTCGGTTAAGGACATTGAAACAACTCTGATCATCTCGGTCATTCTGGTCATTCTGGTGGTGTTCGCATTCCTGCGAACGGTGCGAGCCACAATCATCCCAAGTATTGCAGTTCCGCTGTCTCTGGTAGGGACGTTCGGTGGAATGTACCTGCTCGGCTACAGCTTGGACAATCTTTCGCTGATGGCCCTTGCAATCTCCACAGGCTTTGTTGTGGACGACGCTATCGTCGTGTTGGAGAACATTACTCGCTACATCGAACAAGGGATGGGGGCACTGCAGGCGGCGTTTAAGGGGGCTGCCGAAATCGGGTTTACGGTGCTGTCGATGAGTACGTCGCTCGTGGCGGTCTTCATCCCGCTGCTGTTGATGGGCGGGATCGTGGGGAGATTATTCCGGGAGTTCGCAGTAACCCTTAGCATCGCCATTAGCGTCTCCTTGCTGGTTTCGCTGACAACCACTCCCACGATGTGCGCGAAATTCCTGCGTCGACCGAAGGAGCAGAAACACAATCTTTTCTACCGGTTCAGCGAGTCGGTCTTCGATCGGTTGCTGCGCACCTACGACATTTCCTTGAAGTGGGTCCTGCGACATCAACCGATGACATTAGCGGTGACAATCCTGGTGGCGTGCCTGAGCGTGTATCTCTACATCAAGGTACCCAAGGGATTCTTCCCGCAACAGGACACGGGCCGCATCATGGGTGGGGTGATGGCGGAGCAGGACATTTCATTTCAGGCGATGTCGGAGAAGATGAAGCGGTATGTCGACATCGTGATGAAAGACCCTGCGGTCGACTCGGTAGTTGCGTTCACCGGCGGGAATACTGCCCTCAATCAGGGGCGGTTTTTCATGATGCTGAAGCCGCTGGAGGATCGTGGACCATGTGCGAAGAAACACTTCTGGGAATCGTGCAGATACGTGACTGCAGATGATGTCATCAACCGGCTTCGAGGAAAGCTCGCGGTAGTGCCGGGAGCGACTCTGATCATGCAGTCGGCCCAAGATCTGACAATCGGTGGACGTTTCGGAAACGCGCAATACCAGTACACCTTGCAGAGCGCGAACTTGGACGAGCTGAATGCGTGGGCTCCGCGCCTGTTGCAGAAGTTGCGGACGTTGCCGGAGTTAAGAGATCAAAACTCGGATCAGCAAGATAAAGGTCTACAGGCCAGGCTGGTCATCGATCGCGATACCGCGAGCCGGCTTGGGATCACACCTCAGGCCCTTGATAATGCGCTGTACGATGCGTTCGGACAACGGCAGGTGTCGACGATGTACCGGGCTCTCAACCAGTACCACGTCGTGATGGAAGTTGCGCCTCAGTTTCAACAGACTCCAGAGGCGTTGCAGAACATCTATCTGCGATCTACGGCCGGGACACCGGTTCCGCTGGCCACATTCACGCATTTTGAGCCTTCCAATACGCCTTTGGCGGTGAATCACCAGGGACAAGTTCCGTCGGTGACGATTTCATTCAACCTGGCTCCGGGTGTCTCGCTGGGACAAGCCACCCAGGCGATTGAAAATGCCGAGCGGTCGATCGGATTTCCTCCAACGGTTTCAGCAAGTTTTCAGGGAACAGCGGCGGCGTTTCAGGACTCCTTATCGAGTCAAAAGGTTTTGATTATCACGGCCCTACTTACTGTCTATATCGTGCTTGGGATGCTGTACGAAAGCTATGTTCACCCGATTACGATTCTGTCCACAATACCCTCAGCCGGCGTGGGAGCCCTGCTCGCGCTGCTGTTGACCCACAACGAACTCAATGTCATTGGGATGATCGGAATCATCCTGCTGATCGGGCTGGTGAAGAAGAATGCGATCATGATGATCGACGTTGCGCTCGAAGTTGAGCGTAACCAGGGCAAGAAACCGGTCGACGCAATTTATGAGGCGTGCATTCTGCGTTTTCGGCCCATCATGATGACGACGATGGCCGCCCTTCTGGGCGGACTGCCCTTGGCGGTGGGAAGGGGGACTGGATCCGAGCTGCATCGTCCGCTGGGTATCACGATCGTTGGAGGTTTGATCGTGAGCCAGATGCTGACCCTGTTCACGACTCCAGTCGTCTATGTGTATCTCGACCGCCTGAGGCTCGCCCTTCGCGGCGGAGAGGACAAAGCGTTGCCCGATACTTCGGCGCCTGTCACGCCGAGCCCCGCACATTGAGTACCGATTTAAGCGCTCTGATCCTCTCCATGCTCCGTCAGCGCAGTACAACCTCGGGGAAGATGCTGCGCATCGCACAGAAGAAGTCCGTCGGCTGCGCAAAAAACCTTTCGTCCCGTATGATAGGAGCACGGTGCTGCTGCCAGGAAGCGGCTCATTCCGAAGTCGTCTGGCAGGCCGGTATGTCCGAACTGTTTTCGACAAATTTCTTGAGGAGTTACGGATGCTAAAGAAAGCGGCGGCTCTGATGCTTGTTTGCGCAAGCACGGGCGCGTGGATGGGATGCGGCACAACGACCAGCAAGTATTTGTACGCGACGATTCCGGCATCGAACGAGATTGTCGCATTTCGTATGGACCCCAATTCGGGAGCATTGCTGCAGCTTGTAGGTAGCCCGATTACAGCGGGGCAGGCAGTGCAGTCGCTGGTGATCCATCCATCGCAGAAGTTTTTGTATACCGCCAATTCAGGCGCGACCCCGAGTGGAACCGTGTCGCTATTTACGATTTCAAGTGGCGGAGGGCTGACAGAAGTCACTCCGCGCCAGAACGTAGGCACGGCACCGACTTTGCTCGCGATGGACTCCTCGGGAAGCTTTCTGTACGTGGCAAATTCGGGGTCATTTGACATCTCTGTATTTTCGATCAAATCAAGCGACGGATCGTTGACATTGGTGCCACAAACCGGAGGCGCGACTGCCGGCATCGGGATGTCGGCCCTAAATATGGAACTCTCACCATCGGGAAATACATTGTGGGTGACGGGGCAGGTGGGGACACAGGGCTTCATCCAGGAGTTCCCCGTGAGCAGCGGAGTAATTGGAGCACCGGTGCCGGGTTCGCCTTTTATTACTGGTAATGGTCCTTATGGATTGGCGATCGATTCGGGTGGGAAGCATCTTTATACGGCAAACAAAATCGATAACAGTATCTCGGCGTTTTCCATCAATTCCAGCGGGGCACTCACCCTAATTTCGACGACCGCTGAAACCTTCACGGGACCGGTGGCACTGTTTATCGACAAGTCCGGGAAATACATGTACGTGGCGAATCAGCAGAGTTCAGGAAATCTGGCCGCATATTCGATCGGATCGGATGGAGGGTTGACCTTGTTGACAAACTCGCCCTTTGCCACGGGCCCGCAACCCAGCTTCATCACGGGTGATTCGAGCGGCAAGTATCTCTTCGTGGGAAACCAGTCGACGCCCGTCGTTCAGTCGTTTAGTCTCGATCCGGGAACTGGGACATTAACCTCGGTTAACTCGTACTCTGTGCCCGGGACGCCTACTTCGATCGCGATTACGCAGTAGGCATCCCCTCTGTGTGCTGTAGTATCAAGGCTCGCGCAGAGCAAAAGGCGCGAAGAATATGGCCCTTGTTTTGGGTAAGAACCCGTTTTTGACGTTCATTTGACAATTAGAGCGCTAGAGACTTGCAACAATATCGGATGTGGCACTGATCGATACGGGTGCAACCCGTCAATCAGATGCATCCATCTAATGGCTCATTCAGAACGTCCGGACGCGCGATGGCGCTGACGCGGTACCGGAACCGGGGATCCTAAAAACATGCAAATCGCCAGCGCGGCAAGTGCATTTCCCAAGCACTACTACTCACAGAAATTCCTTTTGGAACAACTTCAAGAATATTGGGGCGATCGACTACGAAATCCGCAGACGTTAGCACGATTGCACCGGAACGTGGCCGTCGAAGGGCGACATCTCGCGCTCCCATACGAGCAATACTACGACTTGAAAAACTGGGGGTGTGCGAACGATGCGTGGATCCAGGCCGCTCAGGAACTAGGAGAGCAAGCACTTTGTCGCGCGCTGCATAACGCCGGTTTAGAGGCAAGCAACTTGGGCGCCCTGTTTTTTACCTCTGTTACTGGTATCTCAAGCCCATCGATCGACGCACTCCTGATCAACCGAATGGGGCTTTCACCGAACGTTAAACGAGTGCCAATTTTCGGTTTGGGATGCGTTGCCGGGGCAGCGGGAATTGCGCGGGCTGCTGATTACGTACGTGCCTATCCAAAGCAGGCGGCGGCTCTGGTGTCGGTGGAGCTCTGTTCGTTGACCATTCAGCGCGAGGACTTGTCGGTCGCAAATCTGATTTCTTCGGGACTGTTCGCTGATGGTTCGGCCGCCGTCGTGGTAACCGGGGACGAGGTGCATAGCACAGGCCCGGAGATCACGGCCACACGGTCCGTTTTCTACCCGGATACCGAACGAATGATGGGTTGGAAGGTCAGTGAGAAGGGCTTTCAGATCGTCCTGTCACCTGAAGTGCCCACGCTGATTCGTGAACATCTCGGCAAGGACGTCGATGCTTTCCTCGGTGATCACGGATTCAACCGAGGAGATATCGGAAGCTGGGTATTGCACACCGGTGGACCGAAAGTGCTGGAAGCAACAGCGGATGCCCTCGATTTGCACGATGGACAGCTCGATGCGTCGTGGGATTGCCTGAAGCGATTGGGAAATTTGTCTTCGGCGTCGGTACTGGTTGTTCTGGAAGATGTAATGAGAAATAGGCGACCGGAACCGGGGACGCTGGGCCTGCTGGCCGCGATGGGCCCAGGATTCTGTTCAGAGCTTGTACTTCTCAAGTGGTGAGGATCGAGCCTTGTTGAATTCGACCGACGTCTTCGTAATTGGTGGCGGGCCAGCGGGACTGGCCGCGGCGATCGCGGCACGTCAACGAGGGTTGCAGGTCATGGTTGCCGACGGTATGCGCCCGCCGATCGACAAGACTTGCGGTGAAGGGCTGATGCCCGATGGGCTCATCGCGCTGGAGCGACTCGGACTTCGGCTGCCATCGGCTGATGCATATTCGTTTTGCGGAATCCGCTTTCTGGGCCGCACTCGGTCGAGCGATGCGCGGTTTCCCGATGGTGGGTGCGGGCTGGCAGTTCGACGCACTGTTTTGCATAGTGTGATGATCGAGCGGGCTAAGCGGGTGGGCGCGGACCTGCTTTGGGAAACCCCGGTTAGGGGCATCTCTGCGGAAGGTGTTCATGTAGGGAAGAATTTTGTGAAGGCGCGTTGGATTGTGGGAGCCGATGGATCAAATTCGCGTGTGCGCAGATGGGCTGGACTAGATGCTTGCTATCGGCCGCGGCTGCGATACGCGTTCCGCCAGCATTTCCGTGTGGCTCCATGGACCAATTATATGGAGGTGCACTGGGGCAAGCACTGTCAGGGCTATGCAACCGGAGTCAGCGAGGAGCATGTGTGTGTCGCACTGGCATCACATGATCCAAATTTGCGCCTCGAACGGGGATTGCAGGATTTGCCACGGCTGCGCGCGCGCCTCAAGGGAGCCAAGCCGGTTTCAACCGAGCGCGGAGCCGTCACCGGAAATAGGCGTCTGAAGCGCGTGTGGCGAGGCAACGTTGCCTTGATTGGTGACGCGTCGGGAACAGTCGATGCGATTACGGGTGAAGGCCTGGGGCTTGCATTTAGTCAGGCAGTGGTGCTAGCGAAGTGCATGGAATCGGGTGACCTGCTGCCTTATCAACCGGAACACCGACGGCTGGCCATGCGCCCGTTGCTTATGGCCCGATTGATGCTTACCTTGGATGGAAGGCCACGGTTGCAGGACCGCACACTGCAAGTCTTTCAAAAACATCCGCAAGTTTTTCAGCGGTTGCTTGCGTTGCATGTCGGAGCGCTGCCTCCTCAGCGGCTGGTATGGGATGGTCTGACTCTTGGATGGGGGCTGCTCACCACCTGAAGATGAGCCCAAATCGAATCGAAGCAGCAAGAATCACTCGACAATTTGTCTTCGCGGCGACTGTACTGCTGGCGCTGGTTCGGCCCGGTGTCGCACAGGAGAGGAATTTTCAATTGGATCCCCAGCAGACGTCAGTCAAGTTCACCCTGAGTGACGTGATTCATACCGTCCGCGGTACCTTCAAGCTGAAGCAGGGAGCGCTACATCTCGACCCGTCGGGCAACGTCGGCGGAGCAATTGTTGTGGACGCCAAGAGTGGCGAAAGCGGCAACGGTATACGAGACCGAAAGATGCATCGCGAGGTGCTTGAGAGCGATCGCTATCCCGAGATCTCGTTTCGTCCGGATCGAGTTGAGGGATCGGTCGCTACATCAGGAAAATCGTCGGTGATGGTGCATGGGATGTTCAATATTCATGGAGTGGACCGCGAAATTTCGGTTCCGGCACAAGTGGAGATCAATGCGGATCATTGGACGACGACGCTGCACTTCACGGTTCCTTATCAGAAGTGGGGCATGAAGAATCCGAGCACTTTGTTCTTGCGGGTGAGCGATACGGTGGAGATTGATCTTGTCGCGGCAGGCAATGTAGCGACGCGGAGTGCGAATCCTCCTCAGTAGCCGTCTCTCGGCGTGATTCCTTTCCCTTCGACGCAATCATAAGCTCGGCCTGCCGAAAGATTCTTGTGTTCCTCCGTCTGTCCGCTAGGCCAGTGGATCACCAGGCGGTCGACACGGTCGCGCTTTTCTAAACCGAACGTTAGCGGCAGCTCAGACTGAGAGAGATAGCTGGAGCCTCCCTTGACCACACGCGATTGAACGAGTCCACCTGAAGAGACCTGCACGATGGCACCGATCGCGTCGCGGTTTGATTTTGTGCCTACGAGATAGAAGCGGATGCTGCGGTTGCCCGCCAGTTGATCGTTGCGGTAGAGATAGGCAGGCCCGTTGTTCGTCGTCATCAGAAGATCGAGATCGCCGTCGCGGTCGAAGTCGCCATAAGCCAGGCCACGTCCAACCTTGGGATCATCAAAACCGCCACCGACTTCAGCGGCCACATCGCGAAAGGTCCCTTTCCCGCTATTCAAAAAGAGCTGTGGCGGCTGCGCGTATCCGACGTTTCCACGAATATTGCGGACGGTTTCGTCGATGTGTCCGTTGGCAACGGCGAAATCGAGCCATCCGTCGAGATTCACGTCGAGGAAAGAACAGCCGAAGCCGAGGCTGTTTCTGGAGGCGATACCGACTCCGGCCTGGGGGGCGATGTCTTCGAAGCTCTTCCCACTTAACCGATAGAGTCCAATCATCTCGTTGTCAAAGTTGGTGATCCCAACACCGGGAATGCCAGAATTCTCGAAATCAGCGACATCAATTCCCATACCCGCGCGGGCTTTTCCTTCGCTACTGAAGGCGATGCCAGTTTCGACGGCGACGTCTTTGAAGGTACCGTTGTGCTGGTTGCGATAAAGCTTGTTGGGTTGCGTATCGTTGGCAACCAGAAGATCTGGCCAGCCGTCGTTGTTTTCGTCGAACAACGCAACGCCGAGGGACTTTGAACTTGAGTCGAAGATTCCGCTGCTGGCAGTGACGTCTTCGAACGTTCCGTTACCGCGATTGTGAAAGAGCCAGCAGGTAGCGCCACGATAGGCTTCGGGCGTGCAATAGGATTTGTGCTTGCCATCAAGGCTGCAGAAGACGTCGGTTTCCGGTGACCACTTCACATAGTTGCAGACAAAAAGATCGAGCAAACCGTCTCGATCGTAGTCGAACCAGATCGCCGACGTGCTGAAACCTTCGCGCTTGCCGAGGCCAGAGGTGTTGGTGACATCGACGAATGTGCCTTTGCCCGTGTTGCGGAAGAGACGGTTCTGTCCGACGCAGGTGACGAGAATGTCTGGGAAGCCGTCGTTGTTATAGTCGCCGATGGCAACGCCCATGCCGTACATCTCCACATCGAGTCCCGCCCGCGACGTAACGTCAGTAAAGGTGCCATTGCCGTTGTTGTGATAGAGGCTCAGCGTCGTTCGCGATCTCTTGTGGCCAGGCCAATCCGAGCCGTTGATCAGCAGAATGTCCTGCCATCCGTCCCGATCGTAGTCTAGGAAAGCGCAGCCGGAGCCTAGAGTTTCAGGCAGAAACTTCCCGCCGAAGGCACCGCTGTTGTGATGGAAGCGAATGCCCGCTTGATTTGTGACATCGGCAAAGCGGAAACCGAGGGAATTAGATGGCGTGGTCTGCGTCGCAAAAGCCGGCAGACGGAGAACTTGCGGCAAAGAGATGAGACCAGCCATTCCTCCCAGGAAGGACCTACGATTCACGGAACGTTCACCAGCCCGGCACGAATGGCATAAACGACGAGTTCGGCAGTCTTGTGAATGCCGAGGGTGTTCATGATGTTGGCGCGGTGAACCGCGACGGTGTTGGCGCTGAGATCGAGGGCAGTGGCAATTTCTTTGTTCGACTTGCCGTCAACGATCATCTGCAAGACTTCGAGTTCGCGTTGTGTCAGGGCAGAGCTGCGCTCCCCGCGCAGCGCTGTCTTCTGCTCGACCTTCGGATCAAAGACGGTCTCCCCGGCTGCAACCTTGCGAATGGCAGCACCCAACTCAAGATCGAGGGCGTTCTTGAGAACGTATCCCTTGGCTCCTGCTTCGACTGCCTGGCGTACCCATGTGCTCTCGCTATGCATGCTGAGCATTAGTACGCTGGTATTAGGCGAGCTTTCGATGATTTGGCGGGTCGCTTCAAGACCGTTCATCCCAGGAAGGGCACAATCCATCACCACGACTTGAGGATGCAGTTGTTTCGCAAGCTTGACGGACTCTTCGCCGTCCCCCGCTTCGCCAACGACTTCCATGTCGGACTCATCTTCCAGCATGCGGCGGAAACCACGGCGTACGAGACTGTGGTCATCCACGAGCAACACTGTGATCTTCTTTTGCATAAGATTCCGCTTTCTCGCGAGGCACGGTGAGACGGACTAATGTTCCGCCATCCGGTGGGCGCGAAACCACGAGCTGACCATTCATCAGTTCCGAGCGCTCGCGCATCGCCACCAAACCGATTCCACGACGGCTCGGCCGCTCCGGAAACCCGGACCCACGATCTTGCACTTCCAATTCCAAGGTCTGGGGCAGGAATCGCAATCGCACCCAAGCCTGCTTTGCCCCCGAATGACGCGCGACATTATTAAGAGCTTCCTGCAGAATGCGGTAAATATGTACCCCAGCACCGCCGTCCACCGGAAAAGGCTCACCCTGCTTCTCATAGGATATGGTAATTCCCGTCTGTCTTTCCATGGTCGGGATGTACCAGTCCATGGTGCTCTCGAGGCCGGCTTCGTCGAGCATGACAGGGTGCAAGGCTTGGGAAAGGCTGCGGACGCTTTCCAGGGTCGTCTGGACGGTCTGAAGGATTTCCTGCAAATCGGCGCGGAGGGTGGAACCTTCTGGAGCGTGGGACCCGGCGCGCCGGAGCATGGATCCCAGCGCCGTCAAGATCTGTCCGAATTCGTCGTGCAACTCGCGGGAAATATAGCGCAGGGTGGATTCCTGCGTGGATATGAGTTTCTGCGCGAGCTCGCTGCGACGCTCGGAAATTTCCGCCAACCGCCCAAAGAGACGGCGATTCCAGCGGATAAGGGACAATCCGTTGAGAATGATCGCGAGAAGCGTGACTCCGAGGAAAAAATAAACCTGACGCTGAACGCGATCATAGATCTGGACGATGCGTTGTCCCGCCTGCTCCTCGTTTTCGCTGTTCTGCACCAGTAGGCGAGCGACGGCCGTGCTGAGTGCGGCCTGCCGTTCTTGCAGGGAGAGTTGAATTTGCTCACGAGCCTCTTTGTCCTTGCCTTGTTCCGCAAGGGCAAACACGCGATCAACAGCGTCCCAGAACTGAGTGACGGAGCTCGAAAGAAAGGCACTTTGTTCAGGGGTACGGCTGGCTGTGGCGAATCCGGCCTCGAGGCGCATAGCATCGTCGAGATCGGTCCGGATACGCTGGAATTGTGCAGACCAGGCGGTCAGAGGATACGGTTCGTCGCTGCTGACCATATCGCGCATCGCCACAGCGAGCAGGTTGAGGTCATTCTGGATTCGCAGCAACTGAAGAGAGTCCTTACGGTTGCGGTCAACCAAGTTGGTCTGCAGTTTTCGAAGGCCATTGACCTGCCAGGTGATATAGGCCGAATAAGCCAGAACGGCCGAAAGGGTGATCAACAAACCCAGGACGAGGCCGATGGTGGGTGAACGGTCCGTCGGAGAGGGTCGGGACACGTCCCGAGCATACAACGAGGGTGGGTGCTGTGTCACAAGGCCAAAATCTGGCTGCCAATCACCAGCGGAGCCTGGGAAGGGTGTGTGACAATGCAGTAATAATGAAGCCAAGCTAGGTGGAACGGAGTCAAACAAGAGATTGAGTTCGCCACCAAAAGAAGCCGCAAAGCCCCCGAAGATGGAAAGACTGAAGGCGGTGCTGCCGGAAGTCTGGAAGTTGATGCGTCCTCGGCGTGGACTGCTCGCCATTGGCTTCGTGCTCATGGTCGTCAATAAGCTGGCCGGCTTCGTACTTCCGTATTCATCGAAATTCCTGATAGACAACGTAGTTACCAGGCATGAGACGGGGCTGCTGCGGCCGCTAGTTGCGGCAGTGCTTACCGCAACCCTGATTCAAGGTGTGACGTCATTTTCGCTGACCCAACTGCTCTCGAAGGCGGCTCAGCGGCTGATTGCCGACTTACGGGAACAGGTGCAGGCGCACGTTTCACGCCTCCCGGTTGCCTACTACGATGCGAACAAGACCGGGGCATTGGTTTCGCGAATCATGACCGATGTGGAGGGCGTCCGCAATTTACTGGGGACCGGCCTTGTCGAGTTCGTGGGCGGGATTGTGGCGGCCGGGATCGCTCTGGTCTTACTGATCCGAATCAGCGCGCCACTGACGTTAATTGCAGTGGGCTCGCTGGGATGCTTCGCATTCGCCCTGAACAAAGCGTTCGCGACGATTCGTCCGATTTTCCGGGAGCGCGGCAAGATTAATGCAGAAGTCACCGGGAGGCTGACTGAGTCGCTGGGAGGAGTGCGGGTCGTCAAGGGATATCACGCGGAAGCACGGGAAGAAAAGATTTTCGCCGGTGGAGTGCGACGCCTCCTGGACAACGTGATGCGTACGCTGACGGCGACTTCGCTGATGAGCCTGTCGGCGAGCGTTCTGCTCGGAGTAGTGGGGGCAGCCACGATGTATGTGGGCGGCCAGCAGATGGTGTCACGTAACCTGAGCCCCGGAAGTTACTTTTCCTATAACTTTCTTCTCGTTTTTCTGATCGCTCCGATCATGCAGGTCGTGACCATCGGGACTCAGTTGACAGAAGCGCTGGCCGGATTAGAGAGAACCCAGGAGATCATGCACGAGCGCCCCGAGGATCGAGATCCAAAGCGGTCCGTGGCTTTGGCAGATATCGTGGGCTTGGTGCAGTTCGATGATGTGAGTTTCAGCTATGACGGTGCGCACGAGGTCTTGCATAACATCTCGTTTCGGTCAGAGCCCGGGACAGTGACAGCCCTGGTCGGCTCCTCAGGATCCGGAAAATCCACAACAATTGGATTAATTTCCGCATTCTATGTTCCGTCTAAAGGTGTGGCGACTGTCGATGGCGTTGATTTGAGCACGGTGCGGCTGGACACGTTTCGAACCCGGTTGGGTGTGGTGCTGCAAGAATCGTTCTTGTTCGACGGTACGATCCGAGAGAATGTTGCCTTCTCTCGACCCGATGCGACGGAAGAACAAATCATGCGGGCCTGCCGTATCGCGCGCGTCGACGAATTCGGTGAGTCGTTTGCGGACAAGTACGACACTATCGTGGGCGAGCGCGGAGTCAAGCTCTCCGGCGGGCAGCGGCAGCGAATTTCGATTGCTCGGGCGATTTTGGCGGAACCGCGAATCCTGATTCTCGATGAGGCAACTTCGAGCCTGGACTCGGAAT
>DATFQQ010000033.1:0-7346 GCA_035264195.1 Candidatus Sulfotelmatobacter sp.
CTTCTCTGAACCCGTGTTGCGCACAAGCGCTCGAATCCGGCTTATGACATCACTCGCCCGTTTCCCATCGCGGGCAATGCGTTCGGCGGCTTCGCGGGCCTCTTCGAGGTTGGGCACATCACGCATGAGCCAGCGCAGGCAGGCTTTGGCGTTGGTGACGATGGCCGCGAGCGGCTGGTTGATTTCGTGAGCGATCGAAGCAGTCATCTCTCCCAGAGTGGTCACCCGCGTGACATGCGCGAGCTCCGCCTGCGCCTTCTGCAGTTCTTCTTCCGCCCGCTTGCGGTCATCGATATCAATTAGCAGACCGTACCACTGTTTGACGCGGCCCTCAGCATCGAGCATTGCCTGGCCGAGCACGTGAAACCAGCGGTAGGTACCATCGTGTCTACGCAGCCTGTACTGGACATCATGAGGATTACCCGTCCGGACGGCGTTCGTCCACATCGTCAGCGTTTGGCGGACATCGTCCGGATGCAGAAATTTAACCCAACCGGCTTGCGCCAATTCGCCTAGCGAAACACCCGTATAGTCCAGGATCCGGTGGTTCACGTCCGTAAGTTCGCCGTCGGGAG
Source organism: Candidatus Sulfotelmatobacter sp. (assembly GCA_035264195.1). Taxonomy (GTDB): domain Bacteria; phylum Acidobacteriota; class Terriglobia; order Terriglobales; family Acidobacteriaceae; genus Sulfotelmatobacter. Next base: position 576 of record DATFQQ010000033.1, read on the forward strand.
ATGCACACCAGACCAGAGCGGGAATCGTCTCGATGATCATTTGGAGTTGAGCTTCCGATTTCTTGATTTCCGCGACTGCCTTTTCCAGAGCTGCTTTCGCCTGGTGCTGCTCAGTGACGTCCATCGCAGACCCAACGTACTCGAGGTTACCTGATTGATCCCGCACCGCATGCGCCACAACGTGGACATATCTAACGGAACCGTCAGGCATGCGGAATCGATGTTCAAAATCCAGATCCGTCCCGCTCTGGACTCCATGATCGAGTGTTTCTTGCATGAAGACGAGGTCTTCCGGATGAATTCGTTGGAGTATCAGTTCGAGTGTTGGTTTAGTCCCTTGATCGATCCCAACGATTCGATACGTTTCGTCTGACCAGAAGAGCTCTCCGTTGGAAACATTCCAGCCGAAACTCCCTGTATGACTTAATCTCTGTCCTTCAGACAGATAGGCCTCGCTTTTCCGCAGCTCGCCTTCGGCCCTCTTGCGCTCGCTGTTTTCCTGGTGCAAGTCGGTATAGAGGCGTGCGTTTTCCAATGCAATGGCGGCCTGCGACGCGAGCAGTTTCAGCACCGCAGTCCGAGTCTGCGTGAAAACGTGCGGGGCTAAATTATTTTCGAGGTACAGCACGCCGATGAGCTTGCCTTGATTTATTAACGGCAAGCAGAGAAGTGAGCGGGCGTGATACTGCGCGATATAGGGATCGGCTGAAAACGTGTTCTCCCTCGAAGCATCGTCCAGAATGATAGACTGCTCCGTCCGTATGACATAGTTGACGATCGATCGCGGCAATGCCTCGGACACCGTTTCTCTGCGCCGTACCCTCACCTTGTCGCCAGCGGTCGTGGCATCGGCTTCGATTCGCTGCTCATCACCTCGCAACAGAATCAGCAACCCTCGGGAAGCGCCTGCGTGCTCAATCGCGGTGAGCATCAATGTATCGATAAGCTTCTCGAGAACCATCTCGCCTGATACAGCTTGCGAAACTTTGATCACCGTGCCTAAGTCCAGGTGCTCAATCGGCGTTCCAATCGTGATGTTGGGGCTGATGGGTCGCTGCTCTTCTGTTAGACCAGGATATAAATCATCGAGTTGCCGTACTTTGGCAGTGGCTCCCCACTGGAGATAGCAGTAGCGGGCGTCCCGCAAATAGGCATCCGCGATCTTGTCGAACCCTCGTGCCGCGTAGAAGCGTGCAGCGAGTTCATTGGCGAGCGCCTCATTGTGGACGAAGCCATTTGCGTGCGCTGAGCGGATAGCTTGCTCATACAGTCGCATGGCCTCGAGGTCGCGTCCTTCTATCCGTGCGATTTCCGCACCTACAAGCGCCGCCCGGTTTTCGAAATTGTCCGGGCAATTCTCCGCCCATATTTCAAGCTGCCTGTGGTGATCGGCCAGAGCCTGGAGGTGCCGCTGCTTCTGATCGGGAGAAGCAGAATCGGAGCATGCCGCTTGGGAAAGCGCACCATAGAAACGCCATTCTGCCGTTTCGAATTGTGATGGTGACGTCCAAAGCACCCGTTGCGCGTGCAACGATGCGTCGACGGCGGAAGCATAGTCGGTAGCAAGGAACCGGGCTTGCAGCTTTCGCGCCCAATACCAGAACTCGGCCAGCGCCAAAAGTGGGTTGCTTGCCAGATGGCGCTCGAATCGGAGCTCATCAAACTCTCCATCGTTGAAGCAACCAAATTTCGGGGTCAAGCCACGAAGGGTACGGATCAACCCAAGCTGCGCAACGATGATGTCAACAACAAGGCCGAAGCGCGTTTTCCGCGCAAACGCGAGAACATTCTCTGCTTCCCGATGCACCTCTGCGAGAGGATCTCCCACTGTCAAAAAGTTCGTGATCAATTGGTTGCAGCTATAAGCCGCAAAGGTAAGATCACCGACACGGTTGGCAGCATCGAAGGCGCGACGTACCAGCGCGCGGCCTTCCCGTGCATGCCTCGCCCATGGCAGGACGATATTTCCAAAACACATATAGGTCCGTGCCTCATAACGCTTCAAGCCACGTTTTTCGACCAGGTCATAGCCAAGCCGGCCGAATCGAAAGCCGTCTTTGTAGTTGTCGAAGCGCGGTCCGGCTATGATGGCAAACCATACGTAGGCGAAGCACGCCGCATCGCTGTTGCCGTGCTCGAGGCTGAGATTTACCATGTGGCAAATCACGAGCGATGACAAATTCTCGTCGCAATAATACGCCGGCGTGACGACCTCGGTAAAGACATCCAGAAGATCGAGGACGTCCGGATTGGTGATCAACGGCAACTCAACCAGTTCCTCAATTTGCCGGTTTCCCACCAAAGACCAGATTCGATCGTATTCCCGCAGAACTTCATCCCGAGTAGGACGCAGCGGCCAATCGGAGCCGGTGCGTCGTAGGTATTCAAGGAACACTTCCACGCCACGGTCGCTGCGATCTAAAGTCGTGTAAAGCGTGAGGCGCAAACGTGTGACGATGGCGATATCGTGGCCCGCTGTGGCACGTTGCGCGAGCATCGAAAGCCGATCCTCGGCAGCCTCCATATCTGCGGTCAGTAATTCGCACTCGGCCGTATTGAATTCGATCGCGAAGATGAGATCATACCTGTCGTTCCAGCTGTGTTCCGTCAGCAGCGCCCGGCCAGCGGCCAGGTATTTAAGGGCTGAGGCATACGCAGTCGACGTCTTGGCACGTCTGCCGGCAATGGAATTCAACTCCGCGACCCGCTCGCGCTCCTCGGCCGACGCGATGAGGTGAGACCCGCGATTGAGCTGATTGGCGATCTCGAAGATTCCCTCCTCCAGCTTCTCTGGAGGCGTCTGCGCCGCGAGCAGCATCCCAATTCGGAGATGCATCTCGGCGCGCAATTCTTTGGGAATCAATGAATAGGCTGCTTCCTGGACACGGTCGTGGAGGAACCTGTAAGAATCTTCTGATCGGAAAATGAGGCCCGTTCGGACAGCCTCCCAAAGCTGTCCGTGCATTTCCTCGTTTGAGTCCTGGTAAAGTATCCGAAGCGTGGCGAAATCGGTGCTGTTCCCGAGGCACGCAAGCTGCTGTAACGCTTTCTGAGTTTCGACGGGAAGGCGGTTCAACTTCCCAACCATAAGGTCCACCACATTATCGGTATAACCTTTGGCATGGATGCGATTCAGGTCCCAAGACCATCGTGAGGCGCCGTGATCGAACGTGAGTAATCCTTCTTCGGCAAGCGCAGAAAAGAACTGAATGGCGAAAAATGGATTGCCGGCAGTCTTGTCGTGGATGAGTTGTGCCAGTGGGGTCGCGCGTTTCGGTTCGCAGTGCAATGAATCCGTAATTAACCGAGCGAGATCCTCACAGCTCAGCGGCGCAAGCACGATGTCCCGCACGGTTGCGCCTGCTTTGTGGATCGCCTCTAGTTTGCGCACGAGCGGATGGGAAGAATCAATTTCGTTATCCCGGTAGGCGCCAATCAACATCAGGTGCCGGACATCCGTCTGAGTCAGCAGATCCTCGAGGAAATCGAGCGTCGCCGCATCGAGCCATTGCAAATCGTCGAGGAACAGAGCAAGGGGATGCTCCGGTCGTGCGAATACGCCGATAAATCGGCGAAAGACCAGCTGGAAGCGGCGTTGTGCGTCCTGTGGCGGAAGATCGGGAACCGGAGGCTGTTCTCCGATAATTAGCTTCAGCTCGGGAACGATATCCACAATGAGCAGTCCGTTCGGGCCTAACGCCTCTTGAAGTGCGTCGCGCCATTTACTCAGCTCCTCTCCGCTCTTACTCAGAAGCGAACGGATAAGGTTCTGAAAGGCCTGCGCTAAAGTGGCATAAGGGATGTCGCGCTTGTATTGGTCGAACTTGCCTGATGCAAAAAGGCCTCGGGGCGGAACAAGCGGCTTATGGAGCTCATTGACGACCGAGGACTTGCCGATACCGGAATATCCGGAAACCAGCACCAACTCCGTCCTGCCGCTCTTTACGACGCGATCAAAGCAAGTAAGCAATGTCTCGATTTCCCGCTCGCGGCCGTAGAGTTTCTCCAGAATCAAAAGCCGGTCTGGTGTGTCGTGCTCGCCAAGCGGAAACTCGTCGATGCGGCGATGACTCTCCCATTCCGCAAGACAGCGCCGGAGATCGCTCTCAACGCCAGCTGCCGTCTGGTAGCGCTCCTCGGCAGTTTTGGCGAGCAGCTTCATAATAATTGCGGAGACAGCGGGCGGGACATTTTTCACCCGCTCGCTTGGTGGTGCCGGCTGTCTCGCGATATGGCAGTGAATCCACTCCATCGGATCGGACGCAGTGAAGGGAAGGCTCCCGGTGAGCATTTCATAAAGCGTCACCCCAAGAGAGTAGAGATCGCTCCGCGAATCGATAGAACGATTCATCCGTCCGGTCTGTTCGGGTGCCATGTAAGCTAGAGCCCCCGCGAGAAACTCAGGAGGTTCGGGTGTCTGGTGCTCGCGCAGAAGACGCGAAGCGATGCCGAAGCCCATGAGCCAGACCTCGCCGGTCGCACAGTTGGCCAGCACATTGGCAGGCTTGATGTCCTTGTGGATTAGGTTCCGTCCGTGTAATTGACCGAGCGCAACCGAGAGGCCAACCGCCAGACGCAAAAACTGTGTCAATTCCATCGGTCTTCCAAGCAGTCGATCCAGAGGCTCGCCGCCAGGGTCGGTGAGCACGAGCATCGTTCGCCCCTTGTGCGGCACCAGGGCGATAGGAATGACGGCCCAATCGGGATCAAGCTCTGCCTGCAACGAGCATTCGTGCTCCATTCTCCTCAGACTTACCACTGCGGGGTGTTCCGAGACAGGTGTTAGGACGAGAATAGATGGTGGACTCCCATCGCCTGGGCACTGGCCCCGATAAAGGATGAACTCCCTATCGTTGCGAAGCGTCTCGAGCGTATATTCTGAAAGCTCCACGACTTCAGGCTCAAAATGCCATAGCACGGCCGTCACATAATGTGATTACCAGTTATGGCCGGATACTGTTAAGTTAGCGAGCGAAAAACCAGCACGGCACAGCGAATGTTTATCCGCTTACCGATTTTGCCGGTGATGGTGCGCCATGGTCGTCTTCCGCTTTCTCGGGCGAGGTGCGCTTTCGATCAGGCGTGATACCCAGCTTTTGCATTCTTGATACCAGAGTGGTCCGCTTCAAACCCAACCTCAACGCGGCTCCGTGCCGGCCGCCGACAAGCCCGCCGGTCTGACGCAACATCTGCAGGATATGCTGGCGCTCGACATCTTCGAGCGCCTCCGGTGTTGCGGAAGCGATTGGCGCGTACAGTTCCAAGTCGCTAGTCTGTATCCACAGGACTTTTCCCGATGTAAGAATTACCGCTCGCTCAATGAAGTTCTGGAGTTCCCGTACGTTGCCGGGCCAAGAATAGCGACAAAGCTCCGCCATCGCCTCTTCAGGAATGGTCTCAATTTGCTTGTTCGTGCGCTGAGCATACGTGTCAACATAGTGCCGCACCAAAGGTGGTATGTCCTCCACTCGGTCTCGCAATGGCGGTATCTGAATGGGAAAAACGTTCAGCCGGAAGTACAGATCCTCGCGAAATTTCTTCTCCGCCACCATCTGCGCCAGATCCCGATTGGTCGCGGCCACTACCCGCACATCAGCACGAATCGTTCGCGTGCTTCCCAGCCGTTCGAATTCCTGTTCCTGCAACACCCGCAGTAATTTCGATTGCAACTCCAAGGAAATATCTCCCACCTCGTCGAGAAACAACGTCCCGCCATGTGCCAGCTCAAAACGACCAATTTTTCGCGCTATGGCTCCGGTAAAAGCACCCTTTTCATGGCCAAACAACTCGCTCTCCAATAGCCCGGAGGGAATTGCCGCACAATTGAGTTTGACGAACGGACGATTCGCCCGCGAACTGAGGTTGAGAATGGCGCGGGCAATAAGCTCTTTTCCCGTACCCGTTTCACCCAGAAGCAGCACTGTGGAATCCGTCGGAGCCACAACCTTGACCTCATTGAGCACGGTTTTCAATGCGGCGCTCGTACCGACGATCGCGTTGAACCCTTCCTGCACATCGTTTTCTCGTCCATGTCGGGCTATAGTATCGCGGCCGATCGCTTGTTGAATCGCTTCCAGTAGGTCCTGATCGTCAAAAGGCTTGGTCAAAAACTCCACCGCTCCTGCTTTCATCGCTCGCACCGACATCGGAACGTCACCATGACCTGTAAGGAAAATAATCGGAATCTGAACTTTCGCTTTGATGAGTTCCTGTTGCAGATCAAGACCGCTTAGTCCAGGGAGTTGGACATCCAACACCAGACAGCTCGGTACATCCGGCCTCGGAAAGGCTAAAAACTCCTGCGCCGAGGGAAAGGTCTGTACCCTCAACGTCGCTGACCGAATCAGACTTCCGAGGGCTTCTCGCACCGACTCATCGTCGTCGACGACATATACAAGCGGACTCGTCTTGCTCATAGATCACCTCCTTTTGATTGAGAGAAAGACGCTTTCAAACCTCCGCCAAGAAGAACACCGATCATTCATCATCTCGCAAACCCGAACATCGCACCCCTATCAACATCTCCGTTTCGCCACCTTTTCGAATTTTATGATCTTGTTTATGTTTTCCCGTCTACGCTGGGTTTGAGAGCCGCGTCGATTGCATTCAGTAAATCTTCGTCATTGAACGGTTTGAGCAAGTAATCTACTGCCCCGGCATTGAGAGCTCGTGCGCGCACCTCGTCATCTTCGTATGACGTGATGAAGATAATCGGGATTTCAGAATGACTGGTTGCCAGCTGACGTTGGAGCTCGAGCCCATTCATCCCCG
>DATFQQ010000034.1:0-3217 GCA_035264195.1 Candidatus Sulfotelmatobacter sp.
GAACTGCCGGCGGCGCCATGCCTGAGCGAATATTGTGGCGACCTTGATCGACATCGGGATTCCCCAGACCAGAAATGCGCCGAGACCGAGGAAGGTCCAGACGTACTGTACGCCGGAGGGGGCTCCGAATGCCTCGCGCACGCGGGCATCGAACGGGTGATGGAGGCCGAGATCGCGAATGAACAGGTCACCTACGCTGGCATTGCTTGCGAATCCCGAGAAGTAAGCAAAGCCGATAATGATCAGGGGAATGACGGACGTGAATAGTTGGATCGACACCAGTGCGCTGAGGGTGAACCCATCAATCTCGACGAACCGTTTGATAACCGCGACGAGCAGTGCTGTCTTACGTGACCGCTTGAGGTTGTCGTAGTATTGTTCGAGGCGCCTGCGGGCCTCCTCAACAAGCACAAGGAGTTTGTTGGAGTCTTCCTCTACTGCGGCAAGAGCACAGAGCTGAATCATACGGTCGTAGACTGCACCTGCGCTCCTCCGCTTATATTGGTTATAGTCGCAGTACCACACGCGGTACCGCTGCAAAAAAGGTTGTAGCAATTGGCACTTGCTGGTGAAGCCAGAATCGCAACGGATGTCGGGAGCGCAAGCATGAACAGGCAAATGCGCATAAGAATTGCTCCTGTCTGAGCTTTCAGACGCGAATTGTCCCATTGTCAAAGGTACTTTGGAATAAGGAGAGCAACGTACCTTCAGAGTTGAGCTGTTTCTGTTCCAAAGCCAACACGGCTTGCGGGGACTTTGCCACACGGTTTTTTTCGGAAGTTAGTGCCAACTGACGCTATCAGGCGTTAGCACAAGCTTGCGCCGTCTGTTCGCCAGACAAGTAATCGCCCGGGCGTCAAAACTCGTAATCGACGACCAGAATGTCGGCGCTAATCGGGTTAACAAAGTTCTGCAGGACGCGCCGATGTTCCGGGTGTGGGTAAAAGGCTGTTAGCGCAGCCCGATCTACGAACCGCACGCTCATCCCCTGCGCGTAGCCTTTAGCTCGCTCAGAAAAGTTCGCTCCGCACGACAAATCCACGATACCTTCGAATTTCCTCTTCATTCCGCGCAGTTCCGCCACCGCGCTTGCAATCGCTTCCTGAGTCGCCTGCTCCGTCCACCGAATCAGAACAATATGCTCGACCATAGTCGTTCTCCTTTCAAAATATAGAACGGCACGACAGTTTACGCGAGGAGATCGAGTCGACGACTTCGTCTGTTGTCACATTGGCGCGCTACGATGCTTTCACGTTATCACGGGTTTCCAAGCAGGCTGCGTCTCCGTTGCACCGGTCCTGTCGCTCCGTCAACTATTCACGATTGTTCAACTGTCGTCATCGGGCGCCCGGGTTTCAGAAGCGATTTGTAATGCGGCGATTTCGGAGTACAGTACAGTCGTGAAAGCGAGTTTGCGATTTTCGTTACTTTGCCTTTTGGCGCTTGCGGGAGCCGCTATCGGCCAAAAGTCGAGCTACCGATACGACACTGCAGGGATCACTCTCCACGGCACTTTGATAGAGCGAAAAGTCCACGGGCCGCAGGGCCATCGCGAGACCCCTGCTCTGGACGCTCACGAAATTATTCTGGTCCTTAAACTGCCACAACCTATATCAGTAAAACCCGCAGACAATGCCGAGGCGAACGGCAGCCCGAATCTGGACCCTGCCAAAAACATACGCGAGGCGCAGCTATACATGAGGCGACTGCAAGCTACCTGTCGCAAAGTAAGTGACAAAGAACGGGGCTGGATCCGCCACCTCGGTTTCTGAACCAATCTCTAGAACAACGTTCGCACCTGTTGAGGACTGTAAACCGATCCGTCGAGATCGGCGTCGGTAAAGCCGAAGACGAAGAACTGATTGTCATTCGGGATCTGGTTTCCATTGGCGTCGGGGACGGTCTCGAGGAAGTCGTTGTCGTTGGCGACCCAAAGCGTGTGGACTTTGGAGCCTCCTACCGAGACGTCGGGGCCGAATGAGAGGCCTTCAATCTTGGCGGGAATGTTGCCGGCGGCAATGTTGTTGGTGGTCAGTACCTGAACGATATCGAGGAAAAGCGTTTTGCTGACCGCGTAGGGAAGCGCAGCGGTCGCATCCATGTTGCTGATGTCGACGGCGTTGCTGATGTCGATCTTATAAAGTTGCTTGATGACAGCATCGTCCCCGTTGCCGCGCCCATGGCCGTCGCGCTCATCGACGAGTAACTCATGATTGTTGAGGGCCAGAATCTCACTCACTCCGCTGCCATTGGTGAGAAGGTAGCCGTACTGATGGGTGGCTTGTCCGCTGGCGATGTCAAAGGTTACGATGCGCAACAATTTCCCTTGGGCCTTTCCTTCGGCGGCGTCCTGAATCAAAGCATTCTGCATGATGCCGACCAGAGTTTTGCCATCCGGAGTGATGGCCAATCCTTCCATCCCTTTATTGGCGACACGTCCTACAGTGTTGCCAGAGATCTCGACGCTACCCATTGACGACAAGTTTGAGACAAAGAAACAAGAGGGTGTTGGGGGCGTGCAAGTCGGGAACTGGAAGGCACGCAGGCGAAGCCCCGTGATGCGATCGAATTCGTAAACGTAGGGCCCGTATTCGTCGGAAACATAAATACGCAGGCCATCGTTGGAGACGCGGAGGCCCTCGGTGTCGAAGCGGGCGTCGGCAGGATTGCCCGAGTTTTGAGTGGAATCGAAGTTATCAGAGCGCCCTGTGAAGAAATGAAAAAAGAAATTATTCAGCGGCGGAACACCAGAGCCGACGCCTAAGCCGCTTCCGCTGCCATACACCAGCGGGTTAAGGCTCCAAAGCAGAGTGGTTTTACGGAGTTTGGGAGTCAGGTTGAATGGTAATCCGGCTCCACTCTTATTGGGCGAAAGATTCATGGAGACCGTGTGGAAGCGGTTGATGTAGCTGACGGTGTCATCGATGTTCGAATCGTATGAGACGGCGTTGGGCCCGCGGTCGGGCAAAGCGAGGAAGTTATAGCCGCCAGCGGTGGTGATCGCTGAGCCGAAACCCCCGAGTTCGTTGGCGCGCACGCCGTTTTCAAGCGGGTACGTGAGCCCGGAGAGGTCCTGGAAGGTTCCGGCCGCGGACTGATTGAGTGTGCCGACCGCGAGCAGGGAGATTTGTGCCTGAGAGATTGAGGCGGCGATCAGTATGAGTAAGAACAAAGCGCCGACACTGCGAAGCAAGAGTGTTTTCAAGAAAGATGTCCT
>DATFQQ010000035.1:0-8756 GCA_035264195.1 Candidatus Sulfotelmatobacter sp.
CCCATCCCCATCAATAGCAAATGAATATCCGCTGGGAAGGACTGGAATGCCTGAAACGCGGACAAATCTGCCCCGTTCGAAATAGAACACGCCGTCGCTGGTCGAAACCCACAATCGTCCTTCGTCATCCCGCCCCAGCGACCGAGGGGTGCCAAGGAGCCCGCTGTTCGCGATTGTGGTTGCTCCACTCACCTTGGGCTTTGTTTCATCACTGATGCGGTTCCCGTTCAGTGCGCTTCGGCCGCGATACAAAGTGACACCACCACTCTCCCAGCGCTCCAATCCTTCCGCGGTGTCAGTCCAAATGCCTCCATCCGAAGTAGCTTGTACTAATCCGGCCGACGCTGAGAGACCCTGGTTTCGCGAAATGGTTGGTACGGAGTATTCACGAAAGCGGTCGAGCCCATCCGTTGTGCCAGCCCAAACAGTACCTTCCCGATCTACAAAAATTCCCTGTACAACATCACCCGAGAGACCGTCGGCTGAGCTGAATCGGTCGACCCTCCCCTGGTATAGCCGCAGTAAACCCTGACTTGTCCCGATCCACAGGGCGCCATCGGTGGCATGGAGGAATTTAAAGGCCATAAAATGACTGCTAATCCCGGGCAATGTATAGTTCTCAGATTTTCCGGCGACGAGCCGCTTGACCCCGTCAGTCGTGCCTAGCAGAAGTGTGCCGGAGTCATCTTCCGCTAAGGTGTTGGTCGCGATGACGCCAGGCGGAAGGGCATAGCGCTCCGGAGAGCCTGGCGCCCAGCGCCACACTCCGGACGCACTGTTGAGCCAGAGATTGCCTTTTTGGTCCTCATATAACGGGTTCACGAAAGGGCCGAAACTGCCTGCACCGTAGCATTCAACATTTCTTCCGCGCATTGCGCAGAGCTTCCCGACCGCCGCCTGCCGCGTTCCAAACCAGACTGTGTGTTCGTGATCTTCCAGGAACAAACCAATTGATGCTCCCGCAAGTTCCGGGTATTGCGTGAGCCTGCCGTCCTTATAACTGGCAAGCCCTTTCAAGGTGCCAATCCAGAGAGTGCCGTCGTGTGCCAGCAGAAGGCCTGATATGAAACTGCTGGGGAGTTGCTCGTCGCCTGTCGGTTGCCACGGAACGGCGCGAACACCGTCGAAGCGAAACAATCCGAGTTCCGTTCCTAGCCAAAGATATCCGTCGGGTGTCTGAGCAATCATCACAATCGCGCCCTTTACGAAGCCGTCGCGCACCTTCCAAGCCGTGTGTGCGTATTGACTAATATCGAGCGAAGGATCGAGCGCAAGAGCGCAGACACACGAAGACAATAGGAACGAAGACAGCGCAATCGTCAGCGCGACAGGATGCCGCACTCATCCCCCCACATACGCCCAGTGCACGACATCTTATCGCATCCCCGACGATCGTAGGTCATCAACCGCGCAAAATCGTACCAAAGTACAATGGACAACCCTCAAGGAAGGGAGCACTCTTTTGTCCTGGAGTTTCGAGGAGACAGTGTGCTTCGATCATTCCTTCAGGTCGCCTGTCTTCTTGCATACACCGGAGTGCTCTGCGGCCAATCCACGAATGCTTCCCTCTCCGGCCGCGTAACCGACACATCCAAGGCTCGAATCGTCGCTGCCCAAATTATTGTCGTTAGCTTGGACACAAACACTCGGTATCAGACGGAAACCAATGCGATCGGAGAATACTTTCTGACGAATCTTCCGCCTGGAGGCTATCACATTGAAGTTGAGAAGGAAGATTTCAAAACACTGGTCAAACCAGATGTCATCCTGCATGTCCAGGATGTTCTAAACATCGACTTCGCGATGCCGGTTGGGCCTGCGTCCGAAACGATCCGGGTGGAATCCGGTGCGCCTCTGCTCAATACATCCGACGCAACCGTGAGCACTCTCATTGATAACCGGTTCGTGGAGAACATGCCGCTAAACGGCCGCAGCTTCGGCGCTCTGATCAACCTCACGCCGGGAGTGGTGCTGGTAAACAGCAATTTCTTCGAAGAAGGCCAGTTTAGTGTGAACGGCCAGCGACCCGACTCGAACTACTTCACTGTGGATGGGGTGAGCGCGAACCTGGGCACACCCGTTTCCAGTTTTGGTCAGGGCGGGACCGGTCAGCTTCCGGCAACGAACGCATTTGGCGGTTTCAGCAACCTGGTTTCGCTCGATGCATTGCAGGAATTTCGCATTCAGACTTCGACCTTCGCTCCTGAGTTTGGGCGCACTCCCGGAGCTCAAGTCTCGGTAGTGACCAAATCGGGCACGAACGCGTTTCATGGCACCGCGTTCGAATATTTCCGCAATGATGTTCTGGATGCCAACAACTGGTTCGCCGATAACGAAGGCCTGAAAAAGCCGGCGCTGCGGCAGAACGACTTCGGTGGAGTACTCGGCGGCCCGATCATAAAAGACAAGCTGTTCTTCTTCGGCTCCTACGAAGGCCTGCGAATACGGCAGCCGCAGATTGCAAACAGCTACGTCCCATCTCTGGACACGCGCCAGAGTGCGCCTGCGGCAGTCCAACCGCTGCTGAATGCGTTTCCCCAGCCGACAGGTAGCAACTGTCCCAACTGTCCCACTGGAACCGCAGCATTTGCCGCCGGATATTCTGATCCAGCATCGCTGGATTCGTACAGCGCGCGGGGCGATTACGTGCTGTCGCGGAGAGTCACCTTATTTGGAAGGTACAGCGAAGCGCCATCAAGTATTGTTCAACGCGGTGGGGGACACTTCCAAACGGCCTATAGCAATCTCAACCATACGAAGGGGCGCACGCAGACTGTAACGTTGGGCGCAGATGGAACGATTATACCGCATTTCATCAACGAGCTCCGCTTCAATTACAGCTTGAGTCACGGGCAGAGTTTTCTGACATTGGACAACTTCGCCGGAGCTGTGGCGCCGCCTGACTCAGTCTTGTTTCCGCCCGGGCAATCGTCAGCCAACGGTTTCTTGGGCTTCTTCGGGGATTTCAATCCATTTGGGCTCAACTACGATGTTGGCAAGATTGCAGACAATCGACAACATCAGATCAATGTCTCCGATAGTTTTTCCTGGACTATGGGCTCACATCGAACGAAGTTCGGACTAGACTATCGACGGCTCAGCCCGGAAGAAGGATCCCTTACTTATCAGGTAGCGTATGAGTTCGAGTCTTTGGCGAATGTTCTGGCTAACTCCATGCCTGTGGCGTTCGTGGCTTCCAGAAGCCCGGATGTGCAAATGGTGATTTCTAACTGGAGTCTGTTCGCGCAAGACACGTGGAGCATCGCGAACAGTCTAACCGTCACCTATGGGCTTCGCTGGGACTACAACACTGTGCCTTCATCGCCGAACGGGACGCCGCCGTTTACGGTGAACGAAGTGAGCAATCTATCCACCGCAACCATTGCTCCGGTCGGAACGCCGCTGTGGCATCCGCAGAAAGACGATTTCGCCCCACGGCTCGGTTTGGCCTGGCAGGTACGCCCGAACCTAGTTGTCAGAGCCGGCGTGGGCATTTTTTACGACCTCGGATATTCGGACATCACTAATGCGATGATCAGCTTCCCGTACGTTCAGGAAGCCCCTCCTATATTAGGCACTTCATTCCCGCTGAGCTCCAGCGTCGCCGCTCCTCCAGCTTTCACCACAAACCCTCCTGCGGCGGTCATGTCGGTGATCGATCCGAACCATATGCTGCCGCGAACCTATGAGTGGAACGCGGCGGTCGAGCACAGCATCACCAACGCCGACGTCCTGACGCTCACGTATGTCGGCGCTGGCGGGCGCAAGCTCATGCGGAAGGACATTTATATTGCGCCGGGGCCGAATTTTACGGGCGAGTTCGATCTGCTCAGCAATCATGGAACCTCTAACTACGACGCACTCCAGGCCCAATATCGTCACCGGCTGTCGCGCGGTTTCCAGACGCTACTCTCCTATACTTGGGGCCATTCGATCGACGATGTCTCTTCGGATGCGAATTACCAGAACGTTCCGCTGGGTCAGTCGTTCTCCGAGCGCGGCCCCTCCGATTACGACATCCGGAACACATTTTCTGGCGCTGTCTCCTACGACATTCCTGCCCCGGAGGGAGGGGTGTTGAAGCAAGTTTTCGGTAACTGGTCGACTGATTCCATCATCTACGTCCGGAGCGCTCCTCCCGCGAACGTGGTTACCGGTCAGAATCCGTATGCTGGTTCCGTGTTGTCGGGCACCGATAGCGTGCAACGCCCCGATATCGTGCCGAACGTGGCGTTCTATCTTTATTCTTCGGGTGCACCCGGGGGCAAGGCCATCAACCCAGCAGCGTTCGCCACTCCTGTGCCCGCCACCGCGCAAGGCGATCTTGGCCGCAATGCTCTGCGCGGCTTCGGCGCCACCCAGTGGGACATCACGCTGCGCCGCCAGTTCCGATTCACCGAACGACTTTCGCTTCAGGCGAGAGGAGATTTCTTCAACATTCTGAATCACCCGAACTTTGGAAGCCCGATCAACTACCTCAGCTCACCTCAATTCGGGCAAGCCACCCAGATGCTAAACAACTCTCTGGGCAGCGGAGGCCAGAGCGGCGGCCTCAATCCGTTGTACCAAATCGGCGGACCCCGCTCGATCCAACTCGCCCTCAAGCTCCAATTCTGAGCGACCCATAGAAGCATCCGCCGTTGTTGTTGAACTTCGCTTGGCGATGGCCAACTCCTCCTTTGGTACGGTCAATACTTTCATCCAATGGTCTTGTCCCTGCGCATGTGGCTTAATCGTAATTGCTCGTCGGGTTTGAACTCTGAGCCCATGGAAGTGACGTTATGAAACCGTTTGCGAATTGCCCCGACATTCAGTACGCGATTGTTCGAGCCTCTGGGACGCACGATTCTCCGGAGGTACTGGTTCTTGCTTATGCCGATGAGAGGTCGCTACGCAGCCTTATTGCGGAAGCCAGCATCATCGCACTCGGATTCGCGTCCCGCTCGAGCGCTCAAGCAGCAGTGAGTTTCCATCAGACAGTTGCTGCCCAAGGTATGCACGTACCGTCGGCAATAAAAAGCGCAAACCAGAGATTTTCATTTGCATTCCATTCGGGTAGGAGCCGTCTAATACAAGCGTTAACGTACTGGAAGGGGCACAGGGGCCTATATCGCGCCGGTCAGTTCATATTCGCAACCACAATTCTCGGTTTCTATTCGAGGAACTGCGTTTCTGCAACGATCCGAACGGCACTCGGGGTTTAGCTCGAACAAGTAGCCGCCCTCACCGCGCTCGGTAACTTTGGCATAGCAATATCAGTCAAGTCTATCTTGCGTACATTCCGCACTAGGGGGAAGGCTTCTGCCGTCCCGGAGGGCTGTATGTATTACTGACGTGACCCTTGTGCGCGACCATAACGGCTCGGGCCGGCGAATACTGTATCGGACGTTCAGTCAGCTTCCTTGATCCTTAGGCGTTGACACATGAAGAAGCGCCGATGATCTGATTCCTTCCATTTCTCTTTGCCTGAAACATCCTTTCGTCCGCGATGGAGAATAGTTGCATGGCATTGCCTGCATCTTGTGGGAAACTCGCCAGCCCAGCGCTGATTGTTACCCGGATCTCCTGCTGGTTTGGTCCGAGTTCGACAGGAGTGCTCGCCACCATCTCTCGTACCCGTTCCAACTTCACACTTGCTGCGCCGATATCGGTTTCAGGTAGGATTGCGACAAATTCTTCGCCTCCGTATCGCCCTGCGGTATCGCTTTGCCTAAAGGAGGAGTGTAGCAAGGCACCGATTCTTCTCAAGACCTCGTCACCCGATTGATGCCCGTGACTGTCGTTCAATGATTTGAACCGATCAACATCAATGACCGCAAGGGTCAGCACTTTTCCATACCGGCGTGCTCGGCTGAGTTCGACGTCGAGCCGATCATCAACGTAACCACGATTAAACAAACCAGTGAGCGGATCTCGGGTAGCAAGCTCTAGCAATTTTTGACTGCGAAATACGAGGGCAAGGCTCAGTCCGGAGGCCGTCAGCATGATGATCAACCGAGATACCTGTGCCGCCCAACCGAACACACCATACTCGAATGGCGCGTATCTCGGGTTGTTGAGGTCCCAGTGCGTCGCAGCATATGCCACGATCGCGAGGTATTGAGCAAAAGCTAATAATCCCGCCGTGATGCAGACGCGCTTGTCATAGCGCAGACTCGTTCCCGCGATCGCAAGGAAATAACCTTCGAACACGACCTTACTATTAACGGCGGTGTGCGGTTCATTCATGAACAAGAACATCGCAAGTCCCGTGCTCACGAGACTGACATCGAGTCCGCTACTTGCGAAACTAAGCCAGGACGGATTGAACTCCCGTCGGATCATCAAGTACACGATCATGGACAACACAAATGTCGCGGTCGTAAGACTGAAGCCAACGATCGCTTCGTTAGGGTCATCTGGAAAGAAAACGGAGTCGATCAACGGGATTAACAAGAGCGTAGAGGCCAGAGCCAAACGAACCCTGGCAACCAACAGTTCACCGGCGATTGCGGCTTGCGCCAGGACCGGATCGGGGCGCGACCATAAAGAAGAAAGGAACCTTCGGCTACTGGATCTCATTTCACGAATCGACACATGTGGGTGCAGCCCTCAGCACGAGAATTACTATTTGGACCGGCGACGGTGATCGCTTCTGTCCGCATCGGACGCTAGCATATCTACAAATATCGCTTCAGACAACGAGGAGAACCCGAGTTCTAAGCAATCAACCGGTCTTGCTCCACAAAATACAGAGGCACCACTTGGGGGCGGGCTTCTGCAGAGATGCGCAATCATCCGTCCTTGGCTAAGGGAGCCTCGTTAATATTTCCTCAGATTTGTGCTTGTCTTGACACTTAAACTCTCCTCACTAGCATTGGCGAATTCATGGCGACGGACGACCCTCACCGCCCCAACCGTGTTTAGGGAAACGGATTCAAACTGCTTATGATAGTTCCCGATACCGTTTGTTGCGGGCGCTGCGGTCATTTGTCCCGACCGGCGGACTCCGGTTTCATCTTAACTGTTCGCACTGTGGGGAGACCCGTCTGGTTCTGGCGGTTCCAATGGGGCGACGTTAGCGCCATGCGGACTTCTTGCCGGATTCTTATCGTTTCTCGGACTCGTCACGTCGGCGAGCCACTGTCACTTATGTCTTCGCCTGGACGCGAGCAATATCGAGCTTGCCGTAAACCAGTCGGTCTGATCACCGTGCGCTTCCGGACTGGCCAGGCGTTCAGCTGAGGAGAGACCCGAACTTCCAGAGGCTTAACGATGTCCATTTCTGTTGCCAATTCGGCTGGCCTGCTTAACTTGTTTCTGTGCGCTTGGGCGTGGACGAACCGGAGCTTTATCAGTCACATCCTTGCTAACCATTGCCGTCGGCCTTTTCGCGGAGACGCCAGTTCACCTCGTACTGTCATTTGCGTAGACTTCCGTGAGCCGAGCGTAGATGAGAACGTTGTTCTGAAGCGTGTCTGCCGTTTTGTATCCCGTTTTATGCTCGGTCACCGCTTCGGGTCTATTCCGGCGCCCGGCGGCACTCGGTCTTCTGCTTCGCATTGCGCGCCCCTTCGGGGTCCCGGTTCTTCCCAAAACAAGTTTGCAAAGTACAGCAAAGGACGCCCTGCAAAATTCTTTCGGGTCCCTCCGAGAAAGCAGACCTTCGGCACTTGGGAGCCGGGCCACTCGCTAGCTTCGCTCCACGTGACCCGAGCAACAACGGGCGAATTCAACAAACGGAGACACAGTCATGTATCAGAACAGAGTAACGCTCATCGGCTTCCTCGGCAGCAATCCAGAAGCTCGCACCAACAACCCAGAGGTCAGCGTTACGACTCTTTCGCTGGCAACCAAATCCTCCTACAAAAAGAACGGCGAATATGTCTCGCACACGGAATGGCACCGTTGCGTCGTATTCGGCAAGCTCTCGGAGTTCGCCAAGACGCTCACGAAGGGCGCACATGTCCAGGTCCAAGGCGAGCTGTGCAGCCGCGAATACGAGAGCAAGAAAACGAACTCGAAGCAGCGGGTCTGGGAAATCCGGGTCTCTTCGATCCTCAAGCTCGATCGCGCCGACAAATCCCCGCCGGAAGATCAGGATCACGACGAGCCGACTCAGGAGGAAACGGCCGCATAAGGCTCGCATTCTTCACTCTCGGAAGCCCGGCCAAATGACTGGGCTTCCATCGTGGTGAGGCTCCCGCTATGAGCTTCGAATTGGTCTTGGTATTTCTTCGTCCAATCGAGTCACTTCTGCGGGACGAAAAGGTCATCGAAATCATGGGCAATCCCGACGCCTCATGGTCTTACGAGCGCGACGGAAGATTGTGCCGAGAAGCGAGTATTTCCTTCGACGCCGACAAACTGCGCACCGGCCTTGAAGCGATCGCTAACCAGCTTGGCAAACGCCTCGACGAAGGTAACCCACGACTGCAGGCAGCTCCCAGATGGAAGCCGGTTGGCGGCATGGCAATCCGGAAATTTACGAGCCGCCACTACACAGTTGATGATCTGATTGCTCACGGAACACTGACGCAGCCAATCGCAGACCTCTTGGCGGACCAGATTCGTAACGGGAAGACGTTGCTAATCAGCCGAGGAACAGGGACTGGAAAGACCACGATTCTAGCGGCGGTTCGCGAAGGTGCGGAGATCGATGGCTATCGAGTGGAAGGGTTCGCACCGACATCCCGCGCGGCGCAGAAACTCGGAGAGGCGGGCATCGAAACATCGACTCTGCAGCAGCATTTGGCGCGCGGGCAGCAGCCCGACAC
>DATFQQ010000036.1:0-4223 GCA_035264195.1 Candidatus Sulfotelmatobacter sp.
TTTGGTTCGTTGTAGTCGCTGACAGGTGGTTCCTTAGGATCGACCTCGACCACATGACTGCGAAGGAATATGTCTTTGTTGAGCGTCATTGCTGGTCTTCTGACGAATCGCTGTCGTTACGCAACCGATCTGCGAATTTCCAAGACGCATCGCTAAGCATGCGAAGGTGCACAGACTGGGCCCGAAATATAGCTTCAGCGAATTTGACGAGGTCCGTTTCCGATTTCATTTCGATTCCAGCCCGAAGAAACCCTTCGGTGATAAGCGCGTGATGATTGAGACACAGAGCCAACGTAGTTTCGGGATCGAGCTTTCGTCCGAATACATGATGGTCTTCAAACACGCGGCGATACTTCTCGAAGAATTCTTTCGTAATCGGGCGCAATAGCATTGGCTCCGCACATCTGTGCGCTAAGTTGAGTGAAACGGCGCCGACTTGGGGAAAGCTGGTCGCCCCATGGGCTGAGTATGTCGCGCGAGCGCTTTGGGACGACGTATCGCAGCGAACGACCGCTCGTTTGCTTCCCACTCCCCTGACCCAACAACATCGCCGCGAAGCCAAGGGGGGCCCATCCTTTCCACGGATTGAGGCGCCAAGAGTTGAACGTCTGTGTCGCGGTTGCGGCGAACTTCTGAACCGTGGTATCGCGCATTGCATTAAATGCGCCTTGCCAAGAACGCGAGAAAACTTCGATATTGGACGGCGAGCGGCTCAGCAACCCGATGCTCTCAAGAAGCGATCTGAGACGCAGCGAGCCCGCAAGCGCGCAATTAAGAACTGGAACCCCTCAGACCTACCGAGTTGGCTGACGCGTGACGCGTATGTAACAAAGGTCCAGCCAGCTCTCGCGACGATCGCGAAGTCTCGCATTCGATCAGCCCTTGGAGTCAGCGAACCCTATTCGTCATACATTCAAACGGGAAAAGTAATCCCGCATCCGAGGCACTGGCAAGCGCTGGCGAAACTGGTCGGAGTTTAGGAAGGCAGAGCAACTGACTCTTAATTCGAGCTGAGCAAGTGCATCGAACTGCTGCGATGGGGGACGTTGATGATGAGGCAGTCTAAAGACTCTGGCGAGAAGGTCTAAATGGAATTGGGGAGAAGGGGAAGACATGGTCCCAGAGACCCCTACCATGATCACGTTTGTGCTGGGACTCAGATCAGACCATCTCTGCGCAACTCAGCTCATCGTGCCCTATTTGTTTTTGTGTTTGCGCGTGGCGCGAGGGGCGTTGAGTGGGGATGGGTGGGATGTCGGAAGTGGGGAGGTGGGGGAAATTGGGACCATACAAAGTACGGCTTGCGGTATTTTTTGAGTAAACGCCTTTAGCGTCAGTTGAAGTTTCAACGAGTCCAGCCCTTTCCGAATCAACAGTCCGTGACTTCTTCTTACCAAATCAACTTCAAACCAAATTGAATCTGTCGGGAGGTGGTGGAAGTACTCGTAATTGCTCCTGCCGTGCCAGAGGTTTTTGTGCCGGTGGTGGAAGATGTAAAGGTGATTAGATTTGGGGTGTTAAAATTCGCGCGGTTCAGCAGATTGAAAATCTCAGCGCGAAATTGCAGAGCCAACCGCTCGCGCAATGTGGTTGTCTTGAATGCGGAGAAGTCCCAGGTTCCCAGTCCCGGACCAATCTGGGTGTTTCGGCCCAGGTTCCCATAAAACCCGCTGTTCGCCGGTGGCGCAAGGAACGCGTCGGGATTGAACCATTGAGAAGGTTTGCCGAGAATGACAGGACCCGTGAAGTCCGGGTTCACAAATGGCCGCACTGGATTTCGAGTGTCGCCGTTGTTGGAAGGGTTATAGCTCAGCTGTGGTGTGAAGGGGAATCCAGACTGAATGGTGACAACGCTATTGACTGACCACCCACTCACCAGAGCGTTGCTCCAACCCTCCAGACTGTTGCCGATGGTTTGCCCTTGCCCGAACGGCAGCGTGTAGACCGCGTTGATGACGCCGATGTGGCGAACATCATAAGTGGCGAGTCCGTAGTCTGCACGTAAGTTGAAAGGATTCGATACCAGCCCAGGCGCGTTGGCCGCAGCCGTAGCATTCAACGAATCCCCGTCATCGAGTGCTTTCGACCAGGTATAAACGCCGCGTAGCGAAAAGCCATGGCTGAATCGATGGTTCCCGTCCACCTGCAGTGCATGATAATTGCTGGAACCCAACGAGAACCACGTCCACGTGTTCGCAATCGTAGGGTTGGCTCTAACGTTCGTCGGGACATAGTACGCGCCCGCCGGAACGGGACTCCCGGCCAATGGCGCTGGGAAAGTAGAAGGGTACGTCGCAGGACACGGCGAGGCTGGACAAATGACGGGAAAAGGTTCGTTCGCATCGATGCCAATCAACTCGTGATAACCGTGACTGCCAACGTAGCCGACAGTCAGTGAGGTATTGGGTGTGACCTCTTGTTGTACCCGCAGTGACCAGGAAACCAGAGTGGGAGTTTTCATGTCTGGCTGAACACCTCCAGGCACGAGCTTCGCGCCGGTCGGCGGAGCAACAGTAGGATCGATCGGCAAAGACGAAATCGGAAATGGCTTGGTGGCGCTTCCTACGCTGTACACCGGATTGAACGGTGCGTTCTGATCGGTGCGGTAGCCGAGCGCATCCTGCAAATCGTTATACATCCCGAACCCCGCACGAATCACCGTCTTCTCGTTGAACGGACTCCAAGCCAGGCCGATTCGGGGTTGCGGAAGGAATTTGGCATTGTTGACAGTAAACAATGACTTGCCGACATTAGGAGTGTCTGAGATCACCGCATTCGGGAAGGTGTAGTTGGCGGCGCGACCATGCGCTTCGTTCCAACCAGTGGTGAACTCGGATCGAAAGCCGAGAGAGAGGGTTAGCCGCGGACGAACACGGATCACATCCTGTGCGTACCATGCCCCAAAAAGAGACCGCCAGTTCATCTCGGTCGGCGAGGGATCCCAGAGGAAACTTGAGAGCGATCCGGCAAGGAAGTTCGACAAGCTTGAAAACGTTGCCTGCCCGTACTGACTGAGCGCGATGGTTTCATTGGACTGAAATGGCTGGAACCAGGCTCCAAAGGTCAGTTGATGACGTCCGCGGGTCAAGGCGACGCGATCCTCGAACGTGAAAAGATTTCTTGCGATGCGGAGGTTGCTTCCATTGTTGCTGCCCGCCAGACCAATCGCAGCCTGCGGATTTGATGCTGCGCTCCCACCCACCACAACAGCGCCGATTTGATGACCCACTAAGAATCCGTTCACGGTTGACGCTGGCGTCCCAGGAGTAGGCTCGCCGGTGAAGAAATAGCCGGCTCGAGAATATCCAACTCGCGCAACGTTGACGGTAGAGGCCGAGAAGGAATGCGTTTGGTCGAGGCTGAATACCTGCTCACGCAAGGTAAGGATGTCCGCGCTATACGGATCCAAAGGAGTCTCCGTGAAATCATTCCCATCGTCGATCGTGTAGACGCCCGAGAGAGAATCGCGTGAGGAAATGTTGTGGTCAAGTCGCAGAGTCCCAAAGTCCTCCCGAATGGTCTGCAGAGGGCTGCTGAAATACTGTGCGATTCCACACGCAGGATTGCACGCTTCGATCGGCGATTCAGGCCACAAATTCAAGAGAGGCCGAACCTCGGCGACAGCGCTGGCCCGCGATGCGTCATCAGGAACGAACGCCGCTGAGGTTTGGTGCAAATGCTGGCGAAGTCCTTCGTAATTGCCGAAGAGGAAAGTCTTACCATTTTTCAGTGGCCCCCCAAGAGCCGCGCCAAACTGATTGCGCTGGAAGGGTGGGGCAGAGCCCTTATCAAAATAATTCGGTGCGTCAAGTGCGCTGTTTCGAAGAAATTCATATACGCTGCCGTGAAGTTCATTGGTTCCGGATTGAGTCACGATGGTGACTTGTCCACCGGGGCGCTTGCCGTACTCGGGACCATAGGAATCGCGCAGTACATTGAATTCCCGCACTGCGTCCACTCCCAGCAACTGCTGACTGCTCCCACCCGGCTGCATGTTGTTTTCCGCAGCCCCTGTAAATTCCACCCCATTGAGCAAGAAAATGTTTTGCTGTGGGCGATTACCGGATACAGCAAAGTTGTTTCCTGACGTTGAATTTGAGACACCAATGCCGCCAGTCTTCTCCCACGTGAAGTTCACAACTCCGGGATTGAGCGTAAGCAGCAGATCGTAGCTGCGCCCGTTGAGAGGCAAATCCTTGACTTGTCTTTCGCCCACCAGGCCC
>DATFQQ010000037.1:0-23849 GCA_035264195.1 Candidatus Sulfotelmatobacter sp.
CGTGCCAGCGGTCCTGAGACTGCGTATGCTTTCGTCCCAAGTCGCAGCGCCGACGTGCTCGACCACAATGTCGACACCCTCTTTGTTGGTGATCTTCCGCACTTCCTCTGAGATCTTCTGCTTATAGTGGTCGATGCCAAAGTCAGCGCCGAGCGCACGCGCTTTTTCGAGTTTCTCCTCACTGCCCGCGGTCGTGATCACGCGGCAGTGAAACAGCTTTGCAATCTGGATTGCCGCAATGCCGACGCCGGAGCTTGCGCCGAGAACAAGCACAGTCTGTCCCTGACGAACCCCTGCCAGTCCCACCAACATGTGCCATGCAGTGACGAACACCAGTGGAACGCTCGCTGCCTGATTAAAGTCGAGAGAATCTGGAATGGGGATCACACTTGCGACGGGAGCTGCGAAGAGTTCGCAGTCTCCTCCGTCAACGGCATTGCCCAGAACGGTAAACTCGGGGCATCGATTCTGCAATCCGGCGACGCAATTCACACAGTGTCCGCAGAAGTGCATCGGTGCCACCAAGACCCGCTGCCCCGGTCTAACACCGGTCACGTATTCGCCTACTTCAACGACTTCGCCGGCTATATCACTGCCGAGAATGTGCGGCAGTCTTACGCCGGGCAGTCCTTTCCGCACCCATAAGTCGAGGTGGTTGAGAGAACATGCTTTCACCCGAATCAGCACTTGATCTTGGCGTGGTTGCGGGTCAGGAATGTCTTCGTAAGTCAGAACTTCGGGCCCACCAAATTGGTGGATGCGCACGGCTTTCATGGAATGCTCCAAGGCTGCCCAAGAAAATGGACACTCAAACTAACACAAACGATCCTTCTTTCTCATCACTGTGAGATCGGGCTTGTGGATGTAGAATCGCGGCGTATCAGGATAATCGCCATGAAACTTTATTTCATTCCCTCAGTCGATGATCCGCGATCGCATGATCGCCAACGGATGATCAGCGGAATGACGTTGCTGGTCATGCTCATGATGATGACAGTCGCCAGTAAAACTGTGGCGGCTCAAGAAGGGGAGCATGGCCCTCCGACGCTTGCCATTGGGTCTTCGGCGCCGGATTTCTGCCTGAGAGGAGTCGACGATCAGACGCACTGTCTGAAAGATTACGGCGGTACAAAGGTGCTGATGATTGCGTTTATCTGCAATCACTGTCCTACGTCGCAACTGTATGAAAGCCGCATCCGGCAAATCGCCGCAGACTACAAAGCTCGAGGAGTGGCGGTCGTGGCGATTGAACCCAACAATCCGAATGCCGTTCGTCTCGACGAGATGGGTTACACCGATGTGGGAGATTCCTTTGAGGAAATGAAGATTCGCGCCGCCTATCGCAGTTTCAACTTTCCTTATCTTTACGACGGCGAGGATCAGAAAACAGCCAACTTGTACGGTCCGACGGCAACGCCACACGTATTCATTTTCGATCAAGAACGCAAACTGCGTTATGAGGGCCGTGTCGATAACAATCCCCGTGAACCACTGGCAACACGTCACGATGCGCGCCTTGCCCTGGATGCGCTTTTGGCAGGAAAGTCGGTCGAGACGGCAAAGACGCCCGCAGTGGGCTGCTCTACCAAATGGCTTTACAAGGAGGAAGGACGCCGCGAGGAAATGCTCGAGATCGAGAAGAAGCCGGTGAACGTGAAACCGGCCTCAGTGGACGACTTGCGGGCGCTGCGAAAAAATGGCACCGGCAAGTTGTTGCTCGTAGATTTCTGGGCTACGTGGTGTGGCCCTTGCCGCAAGGAATTGCCAGCCTTCGAAACCATGTACCGCATGTATGGACATCGGGCCTTTGATTTGGTCACAGTAAGCATTAATTATCCCGATGAAAAGCCGGGAGTCGAAAAGGTACTGCAGGCCGAGCATGCGACGAGCACAAATCTGATTCTCGGATCGACGGACTTGTATGCCCAGTTGGCAGCATTCGATCCTGACTGGAACGCCGCTGTGCCCTACACACTGCTGATCCGTCCCGATGGAACAATCGCTTATAAAGCACAGAGCACGAATGTAGACCCGCTTCGGCTGAAGCGACTGATCATCGCGAATCTGGCTGATGACGATTACATCGGGCATCAGGCTTATTGGAAGGGCCCTGTGGAGGTGAAGAAGTAAAGGAACACTGGGCAGTGGGAGTTTGACTCCGCCTGTTAACCGACTGATAATCAGATCGGGTTGTCTCTGGTCATGGACATCTACGAACAGATCGTCGAACTTAGGCGGCAAGGACGCCGTGGCGCCGTCGCCACCATCGTCAATGTGCGAGGGTCGATTCCGTCATTCCAGACGGCGAAAATGCTGGTTCGTGATGATGGTTCAATCGCTGGGACGATTGGCGGCGGATGTGTCGAAGCCGACGTTTGGCAGGCTGCCCGCGAGGTCATGGAATCGGAGAAGCCCCGAACCCTAAAGTTCGACTTGAACCAGGATCCCAAGTACGACACAGGTCTGGTTTGCGGCGGGACTTTGGAGGTCTTCGTCGAGCCGATATTACCTCCAGCGCTACTTTATATTTTCGGCGCAGGTCATGTTGCATTGAACATTTGCCGGACAGCAGCGAGCGCCGGTTTCGACGTGATTGTGACTGATAATCGCTCGTCTTATGCCACGCAAGAGCGGTTCCCGGGCGCGCGCGAAGTGCACGCGCTCGACTTCGACGAAGCCATGCAGAAGCTCGACCCGAATGAATCCTCCTACATCGTGATCGTCACTCGTGGTCATCGAGACGATATGCATATCTTGCGTTGGGCCGTGCAGACCCGCGCCGGGTATGTGGGCATGATTGGCTCGAAACGGAAGGTCATCGAAATTTTCAAGGCGTTGCAGGCTGAGGGCATTCCTGCCCATCTGTTTGACCGCGTCCACGCTCCGATTGGTCTGGACATTGGCGCTGTTACGCCGGAAGAGATCGGCGTGGCGATAACCGCTGAACTGATTGCGATTCGAAGGCATTCCTCAGCGGCTCTGCCGCATCTCAGTTGGTTCAAGAAAGATAAACCAGCGTCTAACACGTCATCTGCAGAGCGCGAGGGAGCCTTCGACCGGGATGAGTCGCCACGCTGATCTCACTCACTGACTTTCTTTCAGGTTTCTGCTATCTTCCGCAGCATGTCGCGGTCTTCGAGCTTTGGCGGAGTCATTCTCGCCGCCGGTGAATCATCGCGTATGGGACGCGACAAAGCTCTGCTGCCATGGCCGCCTTTGGATCCTGGTCAGTTCTCTTCCAAGGACAATTTTCTTTCCGCAGCCATCCGATCACTGGCGCCCTCTTCCGATTTCGTAATCGTGGTCGCCGGTAGAAACGAGAGCGAGCTGGCGCCAATTGCGTATTCCAACGGAGCCTCCCTCGTGACCAATCCGGATCCAAGCCGCGGCCAATTCAGTTCCCTGCAAATGGGGTTGCAGGAGGTTCTCAATCGTGGGCGAGATGCGGCGATCGTGACCCTGGTCGATCGGCCCCCTGCGGCAGAGGCGACCGTATTAACCCTCCGGGCTGCTTTTGAATCAGCTCCTCTAGATCTTTGGGCCGTGGTGCCCGAGTTCTCCAGCAAGCATGGACATCCTTATATCGTCGGGCGGGAGATGATCGAAAAGTTCTTGCAAGCGCCAATGAGCAGTACTGCGCGAGAGATCGAACACCAGTTTCAGGAACATATCCAGTATCTTGGGGTGGATGATCCTTTCGTGGCGCTGAATATCAATACGCCCGAAGATTACTCGGCGTTGCTGGCGAAGTGAAGTTATCCACGCCTGGGCAGCAGCCAAAACCTTTCTTGCGCGTCCATTGAAGGCATTCTGAATCGATGCCCTGACACGAACCCTGTGTTAATACCCACAGATCACTTCAGAACCCCAAGCAAAGCGGTGGCGCGCGGCTTCGTCCTAACTTGATCCGACTACTGCCGAGATTGCGTATTTTCCCCGGCTCACGTTATGTTCAAAGTGCATGAACATCACGAGCACAGGAACCATCCACCCAGCCGGGGAGCAATTCCTCGACTCTGTTTTGAGCCTCAATCCGCGCGTCGCGGCCTTTGATTGCGACGGCACACTCTGGTCCGGCGACGCGGGCGAAACTTTCTTTGATTGGGAGATCAAGCGAGGCGTGGTCTCGGCCGAAGTTACGCGTGCCATGCGGGCGCGCTACGCGGAGTACAAGGCAGGCAAGGTTAGCGAAGAGGACATGTGCGGCGAGATGGTGACCATGCACAAGGGAATTTCTGAAGCAAAGATGATGGACGCTGCGACAGAATTCATGACGTCATCCTTCCCTAGCCGGGTATTTCCAGAGCTGAAGGATTTGGTTCATCGGCTGCACGAGAACGGGTGCGAAATCTGGGCGGTGTCTTCGTCCAATGAGTGGGTCATCCGAGCGGGAACGAAGCAATTTGGAATCGAGGCCGACAGAATTCTGGCGGCCAAAGTGGAATTGGAAAACGGAATTGTTACTGACCGACTGGTTCGCGTTCCTTCCGGGCCGGGCAAGACCAAGGCACTCGAAGAGGTAGTACAAAAAGAGATTGATGCTGCATTCGGCAACTCCAAATGGGACACGGAAATGCTGGCGCACGCTCGGCACGCTTTCGCAGTGAATCCGAATCCGGAACTTGAAGCGACGGCGCGCCAGAGGGGCTGGACTATTTATTTCCCGGCCAACGAGCGAGATCAGGCGAAACGTTGAAAAAGGGAGAACGAACACCGTAATTTCTGCGAATTTTTATCTGAAACGCACCACTTCTGCACGGTTGGCACGCTGTTTCCCCACAGCCGAATTTCTAGCGACCGATCTCTGCAGCGGAGGGCGTAACGACCCAGGCTTGGATCACGCACCGACCTCTTCGGTGACTGCCCAGACCCGCACTGCTTAGCTAACTTCGGGCTTGTCCAGGCCCGTAAACTGCCCAATCTCGAATACGTTGACACTCGCGACGTGCGGGAGTACTATCCGGCTGCTTGGGTCGAGTCCTAGCCCTCCCTACCCCATCCTGAGGGCTAATTTGCTGAGCAAGTCTGTTCGAAAGCGAGAATGGATGTCGTCTCGCGTATGAGATTCATTACCAATTCGAAGTGAAGTGTTCCACTGCATATTTCTCTGCAGATTCCAGTCACTTGAAGGAGCTTCCATGAGGAAACTTAGAGTGGCAGTTCTCCAGTTGCTGTTCGTGTCGGCCACACTTGCGCTGGCGCAGGCATCGCCGCAATCCACGCCCATCACCGTGGACTGCAGCAAGGGCCAATCTCTGAATCAGACTCTCGCTAAACTGAACCGGCAAACGTTCTATACCGTTTCGGTCAACGGGACCTGCACTGAATTTGTACAAGTCGTAGGCTTTCACAACCTGCTGCTGAAAGGTCTTCCCGGGGCTACTCTCGTGCAGCCCGGCACCGGTGGCGGAAACACCTTCAACGCCACACTCTATGTTGAATCCTCCCAGAGCGTGCAAATCGAGGGCTTCACAGTTCAGGGGAACACTGGCACGCTACCCGACATTGGCATCGGGCACGGTAGCACCGACATCCGCTTGCGCTCGTTGAATATTTCGGGAGGCGGTGGAGGCATCCTCGTCTTCGAGAACAGTCAGGTGTCCGTTGCCTACGTGCACGTGCAGGATACGGGTTACTCCACGCTCGCGATCTATGACGGTTCTGACGTGCATGTCGAACACTGTCTGTTCGAGAACACGACCAGTGATGGGTGGCATCAGGGCATCTCCCTTGGAGCCTCACACGTCACCATGTATGCAACCACGATCCGCAATATGCAGCAAGCCATCGGCGGGGGCGCCAATTCTATCGTCGATCTGGTTGTCTACAACACGTATTACGTAGCGACGGGCAATACCGACGTCGTCATCGACAGCTCGGCCGGCCTAACCTTCGCCGGAGTGACGATGGTCGGCGGATCTCTAAACATCTACAGTGCGAAACTCGTCATTAACAAATCGGGCCAGTCCTGGGGAGGAACCACGGCGGGTGTCAACCTCGACGAAGGTGCCACAATGCTTGCCAACAGTGGATTGCTCAGCATCGCGGGCAGCCTGGGGCAGGGGATCGTGGCCATGAATAACTCGCACGCTACTCTGTTTGGCGCGACCATCACGCATGGAACTCACGCCGGCCTGGTCGCGATCAACAACTCGAGCATCGACCTATCCATAAACAACAGCCCTCTTTCGACGATCAGCGGTAACGCAGTCGATCTTTTTTGCGACTCCGATTCCAAAATCACCGGTACCGCGAACATCGCGGGATCCCCGACAGCGCAGTGTACGAACTTGCTATCGTCTGAGACCGTTGCTCTGCCGTAGCGTATTTGGTGAAAACTGTTTTGGAAGGGCGCGGCTAAGCTCCGCGCCCTCTGTTTTTTGGGTACGACCGCCACAGCTCTATGCAGCTAAAATCGAGTCGAATGTATTCCTCTCAACTCCTCGATCATTTTCAGAGTCCCCGTAACGCGGGCGACCTTCCGGACGCAGATGCAACCGTGGAAAAAGAAAATCCCATCTGTGGCGATGTGATTCGGCTGAGCTTGAAAGTTCAAGGTGAACGCATCAACGAGATCCGTTTCAAGGCCAAGGGATGTGTACCATCCATGGCGTGTGGATCTGCGCTGACCGAACTTGCTCTGGGTAAAACGGTCGCTGAAGCGCGCAACCTCAGTCCGGCACAAGTGCGACAGGCTGTCGGCGGGCTGCCTCCGGCTTCCAATCATGCCGCCGAATTGGCGGTCGAGGCTCTACTGGCCGCGCTCAAGAAGTTCTAGTCGCGTTCGCCGAAGTCACGGCAGCCTATTTAGATAACACGCCCCGGTTACGTTCTGTTGCGGCGGAGTCGGCGGCTTCATCCAGGGCGGAATGTTGAAGTTGAAAAACTGCATCATGTTGATCTGGGCTGCGTCGCGCTTGGTCAGCGACTTGAGGCCGAATCGAGTTTCAATCAGCTTCAAAATTGCGGTGTGGTCCGCCACGTTGTGGTTCACGTAGTGTTTTCGGGAATAGGGCGAGATCACGATGGTCGGAACCCGGTACCCCGTATAAATAAAGTCGCAATTGGGACCGGTCGTTCCCGTGCAAATGTCTCCTGGTAGTAGATCAACAGGCTTGATTCCATCAGGGCTCACAGCTTTCTGCGGTGCCACGTGATCGTAGAGACCTCCGGCTTCATCGAAGGTGAGAATAAACGCCGAGTCTTTCCACGAAACGCTCGTCAAAAGCGGATTGATCAGCGACTCCACGTACTGCGCCCCCAATTGGATATCAATCGGGTATTGATCCGAATCCGAGCCATGTTCATCAAGGCCAGCAGGTGATGCTGGCTCAATCATGGCGACCTGCGGCAGGGTTCCATTCTGAACATCGGTGAAGTATTGCGAGATGGGAACCAGGCTGTTGGGATAGTTCTGCGGAATAGTCTGTCCCCACTGAAAGTTCTGAATATAGCTGTACCCCAGCAAACACTGCGCCGTTGGGTTTGACTGGCACGGAGTGTTTTGCGGATTCACATAAATCTTCCAACTGATGCCGGCGTCCTGCAACGCTTCGAAGATCGGTATCGCACTCAAGAGGGCTTGATCATGCTGGTCCGTACCGATCGGGTAAACGTAACCCTGCGAAGTGGCAGCAATCAGGTAGTCGCGATTTGAT
Source organism: Candidatus Sulfotelmatobacter sp. (assembly GCA_035264195.1). Lineage (GTDB taxonomy): Bacteria > Acidobacteriota > Terriglobia > Terriglobales > Acidobacteriaceae > Sulfotelmatobacter. The sequence goes on from DATFQQ010000037.1 coordinate 7,659, forward strand.
TGCGTCCGCGTCATCACCGGCGCAAACCAGCGATCGGACGTGGCAAACATTGTTGCCATGAAGTAGTAGTAATTCAGATCGTTGTGGTTGTAATACCCCATGGATCGAATGCCGTTCGTGTCATGGAAGGGCGGGTTATTGTTTCGCGCATCGTGCGCACCGGTATACACATATCCGTTCAATGTAGGTGACACCGATACAGGATCGGTCAGGTTCCAGTCCACGTGGCCTTCATTCCACGACGGGCTGGGATTCTCGATGCACTGGGTGATCAAGTGATACGAGGCGATGTTTGGGCTGTTGCTGTCTTCGGTGCAATCTGCGGGAGGCGGGAAGTTCGGATCGCATCCCGGATTCGTCGGAGGCGGACCGTAAAGCGGCGGATTGCCTGATGTCGGATTGAATTGTGGTAGGCCGTCGAATGAAACATCGGCTAGCTTATTCTGCCGCCAGTATTCGCGTAACTCGCCGAAATAGTGGTCGAGGCCGCGATTCTCCTGCGCCATGAAGATGATGTGGTTCAAGACCTTCCCCGTCTGATTGACGTTGAAGGTCGCAGTCGTGGTCAAGTTGGCATTCATCGTGAGCGTGCATGCGGAGGTGCCTTTGCAAGCGCCGCTCCAACCCGCAAAGTATGCACCCTTTGCCGGAACGGCGGTCAGCTTCACCACGGTTCCGGATGCAAAAAAGGCTGTGCAAGTACCGGGGCAACTAATACCCGCAGGGCTGCTGGTGACCGTACCGGTGCTTGTTCCCGCGAGGTGGACGGTCAATGTGTAGTTAGTTGCGGGTGTTGCAGCGGGTGATTGCGCGACTGCGCCTGCGCCGAGCCACACAAGGCATAGTAAGACTGGAGACAGTTGAAGCCTGAAATCCTGATACTTCAAGGGTTTCTCTCGACGAACTGAGGAGCGCGATTTTGGATGTGGATTAAGTCCCGACGGTTGGCGGAAATCTGCATGGTTCCGATCAGATCGGGATTCTACTTTTCACATAAGATGAGAGTTATGCCATCGGACTACACTTGCCGGCGCATCGCCTGCCTGCAACCCAGCGCAACGGTCATTCTTGATGCTCTCGGAGAACTTGACCGTGTCGTCGCGTGCACAAAATACTGCGCCGACGTAGTTCCGGCAATAGCAGAAGGATCGCGAACGATTCTGGCTGATTCATGGACGGCGGAAACCTCGGAGATCGTCGCGGCGCGGCCTGATCTCGTCATCGCATCCGTTCCCTACCAGGAAAAGGCGGTTGTCGAGATCCTCAAATCCGGTGCGCGCTTTCTCGGCTTGGTTCCCAAAACGTTGGCAGACATCTACACCGACATTGTTACGATCGCAGGAGCGGTTGGAGCGATGAGCCGTGGGACCGACGTAGTCGACGAAATGAAAGGCCACATTGCGTCGGTCCGCGACCGTGTCAGGGGAGTTGCGCGGCCCCGAGTGTTCTGTGAAGAATGGGGCAAGCCCCTAATTACGTCTCAGCGGTGGGTTGCAGAACTCATTGAAGCCGCAGGCGGAGAGTTTATTGGCGTACCCGGGCAACAAATCTCCACGGACGAGATAAAGCAAGTCGATCCACAAGTCGTGATTACAGCATGGTGCGGCGCAGGTGATCGGGTTCCATTGGAGAAAATCATTGCAGCCCGAGCCTGGCAGAACACAGCCGCCGCGCTCTCAGAAAAGGTTTTCTGCATCCGAGATGAATTCCTGAACACACCCGCGCCAACCCTGATAGATGGCCTGGATGCGCTGGCATTTGCGATTCATCCGGAACTCTTCCCCCGCACGAAGGGCATTCGTCAGATTACGGGGGTTTCTGTTGCTGATGCGGGAAATGCGACTCTCTGAGTTAAGATCAGTCATCCGTGACTACACGAATCGACGAAGTCCGCAACGAAATTACACAACTGGCTGACTCAGCGTCATCCGCACACGAACTGATGCGATCCATGGTGAAGCTCCTGCACCATCGCATGCTGAAATACAACTGGGTCGGCTTTTATATGCTCGAACCCGGCGCAGAACCGCCGATGCTGGTGCTGGGCGCCTTCGAGGGCGCGATGACGCCGCACACACGCATTCCCTTGAATCAAGGCATATGCGGAGCGGCAGCTTCGAGCGGACAGACCGTAATCGTTGACGATGTCAATAAAGATCCGCGCTATCTGGCATGCTCGCTCGAAACCAAATCAGAAATCGTGGTTCCGGTCTTCGCACACGGTAAAGTGGTCGGTGAGCTCGACATCGACAGTCACTTCCCGGCGGCCTTCACCTCTGAACACCAGGATTTCGTTCAGCACTGCGCGATGCTCGTCGGAAGAAAGCTGGAAGCGGCTTCAGCATGAGAGTGGAGAAAGGTAAAGTGCGCGCTCCGGAGATCGGGCGTGTTTGGCTGAATTCGCCTCCACTGAGCTTCCGACAATTGCGGGGACGTGTAGTGCTGGTCGATTTCTGGGACTACACTTGCGTCAACTGCATCCGCACGCTGCCTTATGTGCAGGCCTGGCATGAGCGCTATCGCGACAAAGGGCTGACCGTCATTGGCGTGCACACGCCGGAGTTCACCTTTGCACAATACGAATCGAATGTTGAACGCGGCATTCGTGAGTTTGGGCTGACCTACCCAATCGTTATTGACAGCGATCGTGAGATCTGGAAGGCATTCGCCAACCGCTACTGGCCCACCAAGTATCTCCTCGACAAAGACGGATACCTGCGGTACGGACACTTTGGCGAGGGTGGCTACGGCGAGTGTGAACAGGTCATTCAAGAACTGCTTCGTGAGATCGACCCAGCAATCTCATTGCCTCCGCTGATGGAACCTGTTCGCGAGGAAGATCACATGGGCGCGGTGTGTTATCGCGCAACGGGAGAACTCTACCTCGGTCATCGGCGCGGGCGGATTGGTAATGAAGGCGGCTTCAAGGAAGATCAGATTGCCGATTACTCATTTAATGGAGGACTAGAGGAGAATTTCTTTTACGCGGCAGGCCGATGGGCCTCGACGGCGGAATATTTCGAGGCCGTCGATGACGGTCCTCACACTTTACGATTGAAATACGAAGCCTCCACCGTAAACTTGGTTATGGCCTGCCCACATGCGCCATCTGCGGAAGTTGTAATCCTGCAGGATGGCAAACCCTTAGCTCGGGAACAAGCAACCGCGGATACGCACTTCCGACTCGATAGCAAAGAGGGCTATGTGGTGGTCGACTCTGCGCGTATGTATTTCCTGATAGACAATCGCGAATTTGGGGAGCACGAATTAGAACTGAAGTGCTCAGCCGGCGTTGCCGCATTCGCTTTTACATTTACGAGTTGTGTGGATCCACTCGCAAGCGCGCTGCAAACCACAGGGCCGAATCGATTATGAAACGAGTGGTTGCAGCGCTCATCGTCGAGAATGGCAAGCTTCTCGTGTGCCAGCGCACTCGTCACCAGACCATGCCTCTAAAGTGGGAGTTCCCCGGCGGCAAGATCGAAGAGGGCGAGCAGCCGCGCGATGCCCTGCGGCGTGAATTGGACGAGGAGCTCGGCATCGCCGCCACCATTGGCGATGAACTGATGCGCATTCAGCACGAGTATCCGAATGGCGGCATGGTGGAACTGCGGTTCTTCGTAGTGCGTGAGTACCGTGGCGAAATCGAGAACAGGATCTTCAAAGATATTCAGTGGGCCGAGCCGAAAGATCTTCCCAAGTTCGATTTTCTTGAAGCCGACCTTACGCTGGTCAACGATCTGGCTGCGGGAAAACTGCTTTAGACGTGCAAACCTTTGCACATTGTGGCGCAGCCGACAAACCGGCTTTTCCCATGCACAATTCCACGATATAAATAGACCCTTACGTGGACGGAGGAATTCCCATGCGACTGTCCCTCATCGCTTCCGTGGCGCTGGTTGCGCTCAGTGGTTCGCTGCTTAGTGCCTCGATCATCCATGTGCCCGCAGACCAGCCTACGATCCAGGATGCGATCAATGTTGCCAATACTGGCGATGTTGTACTGGTCGCCGCTGGGACTTATTCCGAAAACATCAGCTTCCTGGGGAAGGCAATTACAGTGAAGAGCGCCAGTGGGTCTAAAGTTACCCTCATTGACGGCGGTCACAATGGCCCGGTTGTAACGTTCAACTCGGGGGAGGGATCGAAACCGTTCTAAGCGGGTTCACGTTACAAAACGGCACAGCGACTTTCAACTCTCAATACGATGGAGGAGGAATCTACGTAACTGGAGCTTCCCCAACCATCACAAACAACATTATTCAGAACAATACCGGATGTAACGCTGGCGGCGGAATCGCCTTGGAATTCAGTTCGGCGCGCGTACAAAACAACCTCATTAAGAACAACTTCCAGTCAGGTTGCTCCGGTGGAACTGGTGGAGGCGGAATCAACATTGGAGGTGCGGGGTCCGCTGTCATCATTGGCAATCGCATTCAGAACAACGCCTGGGGCTCCAACGGAGGGGGTATCTCATTGTTTGCGGCAGGAACTCCGCTCCTGCAGAACAACATCATCACGCAGAACTCCTCAAGCGGAGGTCAGGGCGGCGGGATTTGGATTGTGAACGACTCCAATGCGCTGATTGTCCAAAATCTATTCGCCGGAAATACGGCGTCTCAGGGTGGAGCAATTTATCTCTCCATGCCAAGTGGGAGCATGGGGCCCGTTCTCGTGAACAACACAATTATCGGCGGCAACGGAGCCACGCAAGGCTCAGCTGTGTGGGCCGGAGGATTCGACAATCAGGTGCTGTTCTATAACAATTTGATGATCGGTCTCACTGGGCAGAATGCGGTCTACTGTGATTCCACCTATAGTCCCCAGCCGCCGGTTTTTACAAACAATGACGCGTATAGTCCCAACGGCTCCGGCTTGCTGGGGACCTGTGCGGGTGAAACCGGTCAAAATGGCAACATCACTGCCGATCCGATGTTCGTAGGGAAGAACAATTTTCAACTTAAGTCCGGTTCACCGGCGATCAATGCTGGTGACAATTCTGCTCCGGACATTCCGGCGAAGGACTTGGCAGGGAAACCGAGAATGGTGGGCGGCACGATTGATATCGGGGCTTACGAGTTTCAGTAACAAACAGAGAACGGAGCCCCTCACGGCACCCAGAAGAGGGCCGCGCTCAGCACGATCATGGCAACGGTGGTTGCCCAGGCCACCAGGTTGAATAGTCGGGTGTTGACGTATTCTCCCATCAGTTCTTTCTTGTTGATTAAGAGAATCATGAAGATCAGCACAAAGGGCAACACAATTCCATTCCACGCCTGCGACCACAGCGCCACTTTCATGAGACGATCTTGGCGAATCATCAGTACTAATGCGCCGCCGGCAACGATCAGGAACGTGTACAGCCAGTAAAAAAACGGCGCTTCGCCGAACTTTCTGCCCACGCCCGATTCGAAGCCAAGCCCTTCACACACCGTGTATGCGGTGGAAAGGGGCAAAATAGACGCCGCAAACAGCGACGCATTGAAGAGCCCAACCGCAAACAAGATATACGCATAATCGCCTGCCAGTGGCTTGAGTGCTTGAGCGGCGTCCGCCGCAACCGAGATGTTACGGAATCCGTGCACGTAAAGCGTCGCTGCGCAGGCAACGATGATGAACCAGGCCACGACGTCGGTGAAGATGCAACCGGTGACTACATCCAGCCGCGACGCGCGGTATCCGCGCTTGGTCACTCCCTTTTCCACGATCGACGACTGCAGATAGAACTGCATCCAGGGCGCAATGGTTGTTCCCACGACCGTAACGATCATGAACAGGTAGGCCTGATCGCGAAATTCACGAATATGCGGAGGCCTGACGGTGGCAATCGACGCGCTGATCCATTCCGGTTTCGCCAAAATGCCCGCAAAGATGTAGGTGATGTAGAAGAACGAGGCCGCCAGGAACACTTTTTCGACGCTCTTGTACTGGCCCTTGACCACAATCAGCCAAACAATCACGGCACACACCGGCACGGTATAGAGGCGCGGAAGCCCGAACAGTTCCAGGCTGGTGGCGATTCCTATGAATTCGGTAACCACATTGCCGAAATTAACGATCAGGATCCCAATCATCATCAGGAACGTGATACGCAAGCCAAATTCTTCGCGGATCAGATCGCTTAGCCCCTTGCCGGTGACCGCGCCCATGCGGGCACACATTTCCTGCACCACGATCAGTGAGATTGTGATTGGAATCAGAGTCCACAGTAGTAGGTGTCCGAATTGCGCGCCGGCCTGCGAATAGGTCAGGATGCCGCCGGCATCATTGTCGACGTTCGCGGTAATGAATCCCGGTCCAACTACCGCAAAGAAGAGCAGGATCCGGGTCTTCCAGAGTCTCAGAAACCTCATGCGCACATTTCGCAGCCATAAAAAATGAAGCGATTTACCCGCAACGACCGGACAGGATAAATGCACTCACTGAATTTGGCCAAACGAATTCTGTTCCAAGAACGAGGAATTTCCGCGATCGGAGAGCTTTCTCAGGCACGGAACGCAAAAATACCTACTTCCGCCAGGTCATCGGGCAAGCGATTGAATCCAACCGGCAAAAGAATGCCAGGCAGCAGTTCGCCCGATTGGAAGCCTGACCTGCTGAACGAAGATCAGGAAACCACTCGCCCACAACGTGGCGCGATGAATTCGACGAGTGGACCACAAGTCATAGCCTGCGAGCAGAAGCAGAAAAACATAAGAAGCGATCGCTGCGTGGGGCGCTTTCCTGTGAACCAAAGCAATGGGCCAGCGTGCGATTGCCGCGATCAGGAGCCCCACGGTCGCGACATAGATAACTCGTTTGTGCGCGGCGGAATCCGAGCGGGAGCGGTACGCGAACCATATCAGCGTCGCGAAAATAAACATATCCCCTAACGGAATGATGTAGAAGAAGTACGGATCGAAACCAGCGGGCGCAGATGCGCGCGCCAACCGGTCAGTCGCCGCCAGTACGCCAAGAACAACCATCACACTCGCCAAGCCGAAGCCGGCGAGACCCAGACGCCGATGGATATCCACCCTGCCGCCAGAGACCAACGATGTTTGCGCGATCAAAAGTAGAATCCAGCAGCTAAATGCTGCGCCGTGAATGTGAACGATCGTGCTCGGCAGCGGCGCCCGGAAGACTCCAGCCATGTAGTACGTTGGAGCAAACCCCACATACACCGTCACCGCCATCATGAGCGCGGTCACCGAAAAGAAGACGTGATCGAAACGGCGTCCCGGCAAAACAGCTACAGGACTTGAAAATGCACGCGGATTCGCAGCAGTCGTGCTCATCGTTAGCCCCAATTGTTACTGAAATTTCGAGTCGTTCCGGGAGGAGGGCGGAATTATAAACCAATCTGCCGGCAACCGCGTATATTTGTCTCCACTTCAGAGGTCAAAACCGTCTAACGAGGGAGTCTAGGTGCTTCGATTATCGATGGTGTTGATTTTCCCATTGCTGGCATACGCGTCCGCATCGTCGGCAGACAAATCGTCGGTTCAGCGATTGGATGATCTGGCGAACGCTCACAGTCCTGGGCTACAGGCAGCAATCGCGGCAACCTTCGAGAGTAAGAACCTAGAGGCAGGGACTGCTTGGATCGGACACGGGCCAGAGTTTTTCTTTGCGATCAATGCCAAGTCCGAGCCGTCGTTGATGATTGACAACAAACCAGGTCCGCCGATGCAGCAGATTGCTGGCACCGACTTGTGGCACGCATCCGCCCACATCGAACCGGTCGGCCGACTGCATTCCTTTCACTACCTTATTGGCGGAAACAAGTTTGGCGGTAGCCTGGACCTTCCGGCGTATGGACCGCTTTCTTACCTTGAGCCGGGCGTCCCATCGGGCAAGCTTTCCGAGAAGATCGTTCACACCAGCAAAATCTACGACGGCATGAAAAGTGAGTACTGGATCTACGTTCCCGTGCAATACGATCCGAAGACTCCAGCGGCGGTCATGGTCTTCCAGGATGGCGGCTGGTATATCGACCGCGAGGGCAACATCCCGGTGCTCAGCGCGATTGACAACCTGATCGCACAGAAGAAAATCCCGGTCATGATTTGTATCTTTATTGATCCGGGAGACATTTTGGGCTCACCGGGCACGCCGACTTATACGTTCGTCAAAGGGTATTCGGATAAGTGGCATCGAACCTTGAAGGATTCCATGCGCAGCACGCTTTATGACACGGTTAGCGACCGCTATGCTCGATTTCTGCGCGACGAGATATTGGCCGAGGTTGGAGCAAAATACAACTTGCGCAAAGATGCATACAGTCAAGCGATCACGGGGCTGTCGTCTGGCGGAATATGTTCGTTCAATGCTGCTTGGCAGATGCCGGATCTGTTCAGCCGGGTCATTTCATGGATCGGAAGTTTCGACAGCATCCAGTGGAAGGAAGATCCAGCGGTGCCGGATGGTGGCCAGGACTACCCGAGCAAGATATTGCATGAGCCGAAACGAAACATCCGGGTCTGGCTGCAGGATGGTTCCGAAGACCTGGAGATCGATCGGTACGGGAGTTGGCCGCTCGCCAACCTACGTACGGCAAACGCCCTAAAGATGAAGGGGTACGACTTTCATTTCAGCTTCGGCAAAGGCACACATAATGCGGCCCACGGTGCGGTTCAGTTTCCCGAGGAGATGATCTGGCTATGGCGCGACTACGACTCCGGAAAGACCGAGCAGAATTACACGATGGAGCCCGCGGAAGCTGCCAAGCCCGTTTTTCGGGTGAATGTCATGAATCGGGATGCTGACTAGGCAGGTGGGTTCATGAATTGGTGTAGCCATGACCCATCGCATGCAACCCGCTTTCCGGTGGAGCGAGGAACCCGTATCTGCGGCAGTCGCTCTCGGGTAGGGATGCTTCGGCTCTGCTCTGCATGACACTCTGCCCGGTTGCACCAAAGACGGACGCGTCATCGCCTAAACCGACTTAGAGCTTCGCTCGCAACATGCTAATGACGTCATCGGCTGTGATGATTCCGGTCAATTTGTTGTGTTCATCCACAACCGGGAGGGTCTGCAGGTTGTATTTGTCGAACAACTCGGCAACTTCCTTCTCGTCGACTCCCTCGTGGGCCAAAACCAATGGCTCTTGGATCAGTGAGAGCATTGCCGTGGCTGCATCCGCCAGAACGATTCTCGCTAGAGGAACGGCGCCGACCAGCGTACCGTGTGAGTCCACCAGATAAATAGTGCTGACCGCTTCAACACCGCCTTCAAACTCACGTAATGAATCGATCGCGTTCTTTACGGTAGCCGATACCGGCAGTGCAAGGAACTCGGTCGTCATCCGTCCGGCGGCAGTTTCTTCCTTGTGCTCCAGCAGTTCGACTACGTCCTGCTGTGCCTCCGGCTCCATCTGAATCAGAATCTGTTCGGTACGTTCCTCGGGAAGGTCGGCGAGCAAATCGGCAGCTGCATCGGGATTCATCTCCTCGACAATGTCCGCGGCGCGCTCTGAGTCCAAAGACTCGACGATCGATTTCTGCACCTTGGGCTCAACTTCCTCAAGAGCCTCGGCGGCAGTTTCTTCATCAAGAGTCTGAAAGACGGCCTGGCGCTCATCCGGCGCAAGCTCTTCGACGATGTCGGCAATGTCAGCCGGGTGCAGCTTCGCGAGCCCTTCGTGGGAAATTTTCAGCTTCACACGCCGCGCCGGATCGGTCTCGATCAGATCAACGAAGTTCCACGGGATGTTGCGAGGCGGAATTTTGCCCAACAAGATATGCAGAGCATTCTTAGGGGCGAAGCCCCGAAGAAGCCGACGCACGGCCCCGCGCGCTCCTACATCCACGGCATGCACCCGCAAGATGGGCAGAGCCCGGTTAGCGTCTTTTTGAACTTCGAACTCCAGGTCAACGTCGTTGACCCGGACGACCTTTCGTCCGTTGACGTCGATCACCTGCTGGTCGAGCAGGTCGCGCTCGAGCAGGAATAGGCCTTCGGTCCCATTGGCGACGGGCCATTGCGCTGCGGGCGTAGCCGTACGAACACCGCCGTTGATAACGGAGATCGATTCAAAGGGGACGATGCGATTGCCGGACTTGGTTTTGACGATAAGCGACGAAACCCGGGAACGATCCTCTTGCGGCGTAAGCGTGACTTCGCGCACGCGCCCTGCCGCCCCAGATGGGTCGTACACCGTGGCGCCCAGCAGTTCGCTTAAGGCCAAAGAGATCATTCCGACTAGAGCATAAACAACTCACACACGATTCGGAATCGATTTCTATACTTTTTTCGCGGCGGCACGAGATTTCGTCTTTCGTTTTCAGGTATTAGATACAGGTCCCGTTTCGACTCCTGAGTCGGTACAAAAAAGATTCGCAGTTTCCGCCCTGCGGAAGTTTCAACTGGTAAAGCCCCCTATAATGGAGTGTGCGCCTTATCTTCGACATTTTCGGTCAAACCCTCCAGACGTTGTGGGCGCACAAGCTGCGATCGTTTCTGACCATGTTCGGGATTGCCTGGGGTGTCGGTTCCCTATTGCTATTGGTTGGACTAGGCGAGGGCTTTCGCTCGGGCAACCGAAAACAGTTCGATTCGATTGGCGAGAACGTGATGTTCATCTGGTCTGGGCGTGCCCCCGTGGTCCAAGGCAGTTTTACGGCTTTGCGCCAGTACTACCTGAACTATCGCGACTACGAAGATATTTTGCGCGATTGTCCCAGCGTAGGAGCCGCAACTCCTGTTATCAGTCGGAACGACATACGGGCGGTGAGCGATTTCTTCCAGGCAAGTGGTCAGATTAATGGCGTTCTTCCAGATTTCAGCGAGGTCCGCTACGTGCCCATCAATCAAGGACGCTGGCTCAACCAGATGGACCAAGCCCAAAAACGCCGAGTCATCGTTCTAGGAGACGAGACCCGGAAGACCTTGTTCTCAGGCCGTCCTTCGATTGGAAGCACCCTCCTGCTCAATGGCATCCGCTTCGAGGTCATCGGAACGTTGCAGCGCGTAGGGCATGGCGACAACAATACACAGAACCTCAAAAATTACATTCCATTCAGCACGATGCACGAGTATTACCCGCCGTTGAATGCGGGCATTGACCTCGATGTCATTTCACAGATCAACTACCAGCCCAAGTCCCGGGCTCTGCATGAAACCGCGAAGCAGGAAGTCCACAAGGTCATCGCTCATAACCACGGCTTCGATCCGAAAAACCCTGATTCCTTCGACGAATGGGACACGATAAAGACCGTCGACCAGATCGGCAAGATCTTCGACGCTATGAATATGTTCCTTGGGAGCGTGGGACTCGTGACGCTTGCCCTGGGAGCGATTGGCATTATCAATATCATGCTTGTCGCAGTGGCTGATCGAACGCGGGAGATCGGTCTGCGCAAGGCGATCGGCGCGACCAACCGCAGCATCATGTTCCAGTTCTTTGTTGAGGGTGCGTTTCTGACCATGTTAAGCGGAGGCTTCGGAATTGCCGGTGCTGCGTTTTTGATGGCCGTTCTCTCGAACGTAAGCCTGGGAGACGGATTTGATCCACCCAAGTTGGTGGCTTCGACTGCCGCCCTGGCGGTGATTTCCCTCGGCGTTGCGGGTGTGGCGGCGGGTCTGTACCCTGCGCGCCGCGCCGCCATGCTCGAACCGGTGGAGGCTCTCCGCAAGGAATAGCCATGCACCGCGACTTGCTAAAACAGGCTTACTCGGCAATGCGGCACGACCTGCGCCGTACCTTGCTGACTATGGCCGGAATGGCGTGGGGCATTGCCACTGTGGTGTTGCTTCTGTCCTACGGTAACGGCTTCGGTAAGGCCATCGAGACAATTTTTGAGAGTTTCGGCGCGACCGCGGTCGGCGTTTTCCCGGGCCGAACTTCTCAGCAGGCGGGGGGCAACAAAGCAGGCGTGCAGGTTCGATTCACGAACGACGACATCGAACTTCTGCGTAACAACCTGCCGCTCTGCAAACACGTAGTGCGCATGTCGCAGAAAGACTCCACGGTTCAGAACAACAACCGATCGTTCACCTTTCCGGTGATGGGTCTCGACCCGTCCATTCAATCGATCTGGAACCTCGACATCGCTCAGGGACGATTCCTCAATGACGCCGACAACATGCAGCATGGCCTCTATGCGGTGATCGCCTCCCAGGCGCGGGATAAGTTGTTTTCCGGAATGCCGGCAGTCGGAGAAACCATCCGCATCGATGGAGTCAGCTTCGAAGTGATTGGCGTAGGCGCGCCACGCATGCAGGAGGGTGATAACGACAATAACCGCGTCGTCTACATCCCGTATAACTCCATGGATGTGCTCAAGGACAATCACTATCTTGACGGAATCTGGCTCGATTCGATCGGACTCGATCATGACAAGATGGACCGGGTCATCCGCGAGACGCTGGCAACGGCCCACAACTTCAAGCCAGACGACAAACGCGCGGTATTTGTTTTCGATGCCCAGAAGCAGCTTTCACAATTCGGCATCATTACGATGGCGCTGAAAGTTCTGCTGGCATTCATTGGAACGGTGACGCTGGGTATCGGCGGAGTAGGTCTGATGAATATCATGCTGGTATCGGTCACCCAGCGAACACGAGAGATTGGCGTCGAAAAGGCTCTGGGCGCTCGTCGGCACCACATCCTGTTTCAATTCCTGGCCGAGGCGATGGTCATCACCGCGCTTGGAGGAGTTCTCGGCATTCTTCTGTCGTACGCGGTGTCTGTCATGGCTGGCCGGATCACGTTTTACAGCGCCATGGCGTCGCATGCCGAAGCTGCCGACATCCGGCTTATCGTCTCTCCGATGATTCTGGTGGTGGCAACGGCGATTCTCGGTGTGGTAGGCATCGTCAGCGGAATGGTGCCTGCAATGCGCGCCGCCAATCTAGATCCGATTGAAGCCTTGCGTTACGAATAGCCGCGGTCAGCGGCCGCAGTAATGATGGGCGAGCAGCGTAGAATAATTTCGATCATGCCTGATGACGTCTTATCCCGTCCGGCGCCGCCCTACGATTTTCGGGTCGCGTACGGATCGGATCCGAACCAGTTCATTGACTTACGCGTTCCTTCACACAGAGGCAAACCGTCTCCGGTGGTGATGAATATCCACGGTGGCTACTGGAGAGCGAAATACAATCTGGAGCACGCTGGGTATCTCTGCGCCGCCCTCACATCACAAGGCTGGGCCACTGCGAATGTCGAGTATCGAAGGGTTGGAAACGACGGTGGCGCATGGCCAGGCACCTTCGCTGACGTTCGCTCTGCCTATCAATTCTTAATGCAGAATGCACAAAAACATAGCCTCGACTCCAAACACTTTGTCGTCATGGGGCACTCCGCCGGTGGCCAACTGGCATTATGTCTTGCCGCCCACGAGCGAAGCGTGACGCGCGTTATCTCATTGGCCGGGGTAGTGGACCTGCGCCAAGCGTACGAACTCCACCTCAGCAACGATGCCGTCGTCGAGTTCCTACGAGGCACTCCCAGCGCGGTACCCGATCATTACCGCGAAGCCGACCCTATGGAGCTTTCGATTCCTCAGGCGCATCAGTCGCTGATCCTGGGCTCTGCTGATGTTGACGTTCCTCCGAAGCTCAGCCATGACTACGTTGACGCAAAACAGAAACGACGTGGGGATCAGAAAGAAGATGTGCATCTACTCGAAGTCAGCGGAGCCGACCACTTTGACCTCATCGATCCGCAGAGCCAGGCTTGGAAACAAGTGCAGAAAACCGTACAAGAACTGACTTCGTAGGGCAGCGTCTCCTTTAGCGGCTTCGACCTCGTTTGACACCCCTCCGTGCCTCATAGGATTCTTTGTTCGTCGGGTTCAACCATGCTTACTCGCTATAAACTGCAGCGATTCTCGTTCTCCCTTGTCGCGCTTGCGCTTCTCGCCGCGTCATCAACCAATACTCCGCAGGCAGACCCGACTCGTTATCTTGCCGATGTCAAGGCGCTGGCGTCTCCCGATATGGAAGGGCGCGGTGATGGAAGCAAAGGACTGACTCGCGCCGAGCACCTGATCGAGAAACGCTACAAGGAACTCCATCTCGATCCCGCCGGAGTCAACGAATATTCCCAACCATTTTCGGTGATCACGGGAGCGCGCCTAAAGAACGACAATCGCTGTTCAGTGCTCGAAAGCGCGAGACGGAAAGACCTGAAGGTCGAGCAAGATTTTGTTCCCTTCAGCTTTTCGGCTTCAGGCCAGGCTGACGCGCCCTTAGTTTTCGCAGGATACGGAGCGACTGCGGACGAATTCCATTACGACGATTACGCCGGCCTGGATGTGAAAGACAAGATCGTCCTCGTGCTTCGCTACGAGCCTGCAGGATTCGCGGCAAAAAGCGGCAATCACGGACTCACGCACCATTCGCAGCTGATCACCAAGGCCATCAACGCACGCAACCATGGCGCGAAAGCCCTGATCGTCCTGAACGGCAAACTTGGCGACGGCGAGGAAGATTTGCTGACACGCTTCGGGTCGGTAAGCGGCCCGGAGAACGTCGGGATCGAGATGATCCAGGTAAAGAACTCCATCGCGGACGGCTGGTTTCAGGCGGCTGGGAAGACCCTGAAGGATGTTCAAGAGCAAATCAATTCGAGCGGCACGCCAGCGTCGTTCTCACTTCCCGACAATCTGCATCTTGCGCTGAACATCGACATCGAGACCACCCGTGCCACTGTGCGTAACGTGCTTGCTTGGTTGCCCGGGCAGTCCGATGAGTATGTGATTATCGGAGCGCATTACGACCACCTCGGTCGCGGCAACTTCGATTCGCTGGCTCCGTCACAGATCGGACAGATTCATCCTGGCGCCGACGACAATGCAAGCGGAACTGCGGGAGTTCTTGAACTCGCGCGGCTTCTCGCCCCGCAGCGCGGACAACTGAAGCGCAGCATCCTGTTCATGAACTTCGCCGGAGAAGAACTCGGGCTCCTCGGCTCGGCGGAATGGGTGAAGGAGCCGACCAGGCCGCTCGCAAAAGCCGTTGCCATGATCAACATGGATATGATCGGCCGCATAAGGGACGATAAGGTCTATATCGGCGGCGTAGGAACGGGATCGAACTTCAAAGCCGTTTTGGAGCAGGCGCAGAAGGACTCGCCGTTCAAGATCGAGTACTCAGCCGGGGGCTATTCCTCGAGCGATCACACCTCGTTTGTCAGCAAGCAGATTCCTGTGCTGTTTTTCTTCTCCGGACTTCATTCTGATTACCACAAGCCTTCTGACACATGGGACAAAATCAACGCGAGTTCCGCGACACGCCTGCTCGACATGGTCGGGAATGTCGCGTTGCAGCTCTCCGAGGCCCAAGATCGGCTGGCCTTCCAGGTAGTTGCTGAAGAGAAGGCTCCTGGCGGTGGTGGCGGAGCCGGCTATGGGCCCTACTTCGGATCGATTCCAGATTTTGGGCAAGAAGTAAACGGCGTGAAGTTTTCCGACGTCCGGCCCAACTCCCCGGCAGCCAAAGCAGGATTGAAAGCCGGAGATATTCTGGTGCAATTCGGCGACAAGCCCATCAAGAACCTCTACGACTTCACTGATGCCCTTCGGCGTAGCAAGGTCGGCGACGTCGTCGAAGTGAAAGTGATGCGCGATGGACAGCCGGTCACAGCAAGCGTGAAGTTGGAACAGAGGAAGTAGCGCACCGAGACAAGCCGGCAAACGCGTTCGTCGCCTTGAATCCCTTATAATCGTCGGTCACACAGAGAGGAATCCTTTGCCCTTTGACGACCTTCGCCAATGGATCGCCGCGCTCGACCGTGCTGGCGAACTGAAGCGCATCAAGACCGACGCGGATCCCATTCTCGAAATTGCCGAAATCTCCGATCGCGTCTCAAAGAGCCGAGATGCCAAAGGAAATGCCGGCGGCCCCGCCCTTCTATTTCAAAATGTGAAGGGTTATCCCAGCACTCAACTCCTCATCAATCAGTTCGGTTCGGACACACGGATGAAAATGGCTGCGGGCGTGGAGTCTTACGACGAAATTGCAGCACGCATCCGCATGTTCATGGATGTGAAGTCGCCGCAGGGATTTCTCGACAAGTTGAAGATGCTGCCTTTGCTCACCGAGGCAGGCAAATTCTTCCCACGTACCGTATCCACAGGTCCGTGCAAAGAGGTCATCAAGCGCGACAATTTCTCTTTGCTCGACTTCCCTGTTCTACAGTGCTGGCCCAAAGACGGCGGCCGGTTCATCACGCTTCCCTGCGTCACCACTCGTGATCCCAAATCC
>DATFQQ010000038.1:0-12153 GCA_035264195.1 Candidatus Sulfotelmatobacter sp.
CGAGGAGGCGGCGGTAACTTTGGCGTTGTAACTGAATTTGAAGTCCGGCTGCATCCACTCACGTCAGTAATCCTCGCGCAGGGATTGTCTTGCGAGGCCGACATTCGCAGGCTACTCACATTCTGGAGAGGCTTCATGGCGGACGCGCCGATCGATCTGAAGTGGAATGTCGATCTGCGGCTCGCCCCCGCCACGAAAGGCGTGCCAGATGATCTTCGCGGACGTCCTGTAGCAAGCAGCTCTCTGGTCTGGACTGGAGTACCTGAAACAGGGAGGCGGCATCTGACCCGGGCCCTCGCCTTATGTCATCCGGATAGCGTGACCAGCCGCGTCATTTCGTTCATTCAGCTTCAGACGATGGCGGATCACTGCTTCCCTCACGGCCAGCGTTATTACACGAAATCGGGCTACTTCAACGATCTGGATGACGTCACGATAGATCGCCTGATGGAGGCAGTTATGTCGCTTCCCTCAGCGGCAACCCAAATTGAACTCGCCTATCTCGGTGGCGCTGCGTCGCAGGTTCCTGCGGACGAGACGGCATTCGGCGATCGCAGCGCTCCTTTTGTTATGAATCTTTTGGCGCAGTGGGAAGATGCCGCTGAGGATGATGTTCACCAATCATGGGTTCGCGCGGTCTTCAGCAAGCTTCGCCCCGCAATGAAACCTGGTGTATACGTAAACTTTATGAGTGCCGATGAGCAGGATCGTGTCCCTGAAGCCTACCGGGAACGATGGGACCGCATGGTCGCCGTGAAGACAAAGTACGATCCGCACAATTTCTTCTGCCTGAATCAAAATGTGCCGCCGCGCGCAGTAGATAGCAACAAGAAATTCTGAGAGAACCCGCCTTTAATATCCCAATCTCTTGTCGACTACATTCAAAAGGCTCTCTCCACGCTTGAATCGTTCAAGTTGTGAAAGAAAAAACCGCATCGCGTCCTCCAGCCACTCAGGCGTGTGGTCGGCGCAGTGTGGCGACAACAGAACGTTTTCCATCGAGTAAAACGGGTGTCCCGGCCGCAGTGGCTCTTCATCGAACACGTCCAAGGCAGCGCCTCTGATTCTGTTCGCTAAAAGCGTATTGATCATTGCTCGTTCATTGATCGTAGGACCGCGGCCGATATTAATTAGCACGGCGTTCTTCTTCATGACTGCGAATTCGGGTTCTGCAATCAAACCTCGCGTTTCTGCAGTCAGTGGCAGCGTTACCACCACGTAATCGCAGCGCGAAAGCATCTCCAACAGCTGTCCAGAATCGTAGACGTGATCGACCAGAGTATCCTCCTTGGACCGCCCAGGACTCCGCCTGAGTGCGAGCACCTTCATCTCCAGTACGCGGGCCCGAGCGGCCACGGCACGTCCGATGCTTCCGTACCCGACGATGCCGAGTGTTTGGCCCGACACCATCGTTGTATCGAACTGCTCCCAGATTCCAGCCGTCTGGTTGCGAATCATGCGGCGAAAATCTTTGGCGAAGTAAAGGATCGCCGCCAGAGTAAACTCTCCGAGTGAAGGGCTGAAAACTCCGCTGCCATTTGTCAGCACGACCTCGCTTTCGATCAACTCTGGGAACAGACTCTGTTCCAAACCGGCAGATCGGGAGTGGATCCAGCTCAAGCGTGGCGATATAAGAAATACATCACGGAGAAGAGGAAGCGAGGCTGACCAATTGAAGATAATCTCCGCCTCGGCAGCAGCCTTAGCAAAATCCTCCGTTGAATCACCGACCACGATCCTTGCCATCTGGCGTAATTCAGCTAGCAGTGGGATGTTGCTGTCGCCGGGTGCGGCTAAAACTAGAAGCGGATTATCGTTCATGAGTTCGTTCCCTTGAGGTTTTCTAATTTACCTCAGTTGACAGGACAGATTGGCAGTCGTAATACTCTGGCAACATTTTCTGTGAGGTGAAACATGTCTTGGACGAGGCGAGAGGTTTGCAGTGTGATTCCGGCGCTGGTTACGGCAGGACCAACATTTCCCACATTAGGCACACAAGATGATTCGCTACCTTCTGCGACGTTCGCATTCGAAAGCCTGCCCGTTCAAGACTCCGGCCACGCTCAAATCAGACCGATCATAAAAGGCAAACTCGCAACCGGAGAACATATCGAAACCCACGAGACGACTCTGCCGCCAAATGGATCTCCGCATCCGGCGCATCACCACGTCCATTCAGAAATGTGGCTGATTCGTGAAGGAACCGTCGAACTCACGATCAATGGAACCACCCATCGCTTGGGCCCCGGAGGGCTAGGGTTCGTTCATTCGAATGAGGAGCATGGCATTAAGAACGTCGGCACGGGTCCGGCTAAATACTTCGTTGTCGCCATCGGCCCCGGGGCGGACGCCTGATGACACGCATTTCGAAAGCGGTGAGCATCGAGGATTTACGGGAACTAGCAGCACTCCGCGTTCCGAAAGTTGTTTTTAACTACATCGACGGTGGTGCGGAAGGCGAATGGACCCTTCGGGAAAACCGCCGTGCATTCGACGAGGTTACATTTCGGCCGCAACAGGCGGTTGCAGTTCCGGCGTGCGACTTGCGAACTCGCGTGCTCGGGGTGGAGTTGTCCATGCCTCTACTGCTGGCGCCGGTTGGATATCTGCGCGTCATGCACCCAGAAGGTGAAATTGGCGCCGCACGGGCGGCGGGACGTGCCGGCGTTGGGACGATTCTGTCGACGGTGTCTGGGTACCGGCTCGAGGACGTCAAAGCGGCTTCAAGTGGGCAAGTCTGGTATCAGTTCTATCTCACTGGCGGTCGAGCAGCCGCAGAGAGTGCGATGCGACGAGCGATGGATGCGGGCTACACGGTGCTTGTGATTACTATCGATTCGACCGTCATCGGATACCGTGAGCGCGAGGCACGCGACGGAATGGAACAGCTTTTGCGCGGAAGTGCCTGGTCGAAAATTCCATTTCTGCCGGATATTTTCTCTCACCCGCGTTGGCTGGCGCGCTTTCTTCTCGACGGAGGACTTCCGAGCATGCCCAACATCGTCACAGAAAAAGGCGTACTGCGGGTTCGTGATGCACACACTGCGATGAAGCGCGAAGCATTCACTTGGAAAGACATGCAGTGGATTCGTGCCCTCTGGAAGGGGCCAATTGTCATCAAGGGCGTGTTATCAGCTGAAGAAGCCAAGCGGTCGCTCGATTATGGGGCGGCGGCAGTGGTTGTTTCTAACCACGGAGGCCGTCAACTTGACTGTGTTCCCGCGAGCCTGCACGTCCTGCCGGAAGTAGTTGCGGCCGTCGAGGGTCGAACTGAAGTGCTGATTGATAGCGGAATCCGCCGCGGATCGGACATCGTCAAGGCACTCTGCCTGGGTGCGCGCGCCGTTCTTTGCGGACGAGCGTATGCGTACGGCCTCGCTGCGGACGGGGAGGCGGGCGTTGCACGGGCGATTGACCTAATACGATCCGACCTCGAGAGGTGTCTCAAACTGCTGGGATGTCCCTCCGTTAGCGCTCTGAGCGAATCCTACGTGCGACTGCCGTCGCACTGCTGAAGGTGCTGGAACTCACCAGTGGGCGCAGAGAATCACATAGCCGGGCGGCTGGATTTCAAGAAAGCTGTTGTCCTGGGCTGCCTCAGCCATGTTAAGGTGTCACGCACCGGATTTCGCCTTTTTTGGAGGAAGCAAATGCAGAGGCGCACATTCATGAACATGGCCGCCGGGTTTACTACGGCGCTTGCATTTGAGCCACTCGGATTTGGGAGCGGGCAGGACGGGAAAAAGCTGGCGACATATCCTGATCCCGCCGTGGAAGTAGTGGATCCGCGTTTCGCAAAATACAAAGTCATTAATGCAGCGGTCGAGCGCCTCTATACGGGTACGCGATGGGCGGAAGGTCCGGTCTGGTTTGGAGACGGGCGTTATCTGCTATTCAGCGACATCCCCAATAACCGGATGTTGCGCTGGCTGGAAGACACCGGTGAGGTCACCCCCTTTCGCAGTCCGTCGAATTACAGTAACGGCAACACCCGTGACCGCCAGGGCAGGCTGCTCACCTGTGAGCACGACGCGCGCCGACTAACGCGAACAGAATACGACGGCACGGTCACCGTGCTGATGGATCGCTATCAGGGAAAAATGCTAAACGCTCCGAATGACATGGCCGTGCACTCCGACGGAGCGATCTGGTTTACTGATCCGGGCTATGGAATCATGACGAACTACGAAGGCCACAAGGCGTCTTTCGAGTTGCCCACGAATGTCTATCGTCTGGACCCGAAGACGCGCGAAGCTACCGTGGTGGTCAGTGATGCAGACAAGCCCAACGGTATCTGCTTCTCCCCGGACGAGAAGAAGCTTTACCTCGTGGATACAGGCCTCCCAAAACGCGCAGGCGACCCTCGTCCCATCTATGTCTATGACGTGGTCGATGGCGTACGGCTGGCAAACAAGCGGCTGTTTGTAAATATGGCCCCGGGATCATCCGATGGCATTCGCTGCGACGTCGACGGCAATGTCTGGTCAGCGGCCGGATGGGGACCGGAAGACTACAACGGCGTGCACGTGTTTGCGCCCGACGGCACTCTGATCGGGAAGATTCACCTCCCCGAAGCCTGTGCCAATCTGTGTTTCGGAGGGAGCAAGAAGAACCGGTTGTTCATGGCCGCCAGCCAGTCCCTATACGCGGTCTACGTTGACACTCAGGGAGCTCAAACACCTTGAGCCGATGGGGCCGTCGCAATCTCCGCCTCAGGAGCTTCTGACTTTAGTTCCCCCACGATAAACCAGTAGGCGAACACGCCTGCAAACAGAATGATCGATGCGAGTTCGAAACCGGGAACATACGAGCCTCGCGACGTAATCAGGAACCCTACCGCCAGCGGCGCTATGATTCCAGCGAGGTTTCCGGCGAAATTTTCTGCTCCGGTCCACACTCCCACTACCTCGCCTGGAGCACATGACTGAAGAATCGCGAGCAGGTTCCCGGTTGCAAGACCGACGAGGGAAGCTCCCATCAGCAGCCCGATCGCAATTCCAGTATGAGCAGTATGCACGGCTGCAATAAGAAAAATGCCCATACTGAAAGCAATTGCGACGATTGTCTTCCGTGTGGCCGTCTCATCCCAACCGCGTCGGATCAGGCTGTCGGCGATCCATCCCCCAATCGGCTCAGCAATGCCGAACGTGAAGAACGCGAGCGACGCGTAAAAGCCGGCTTGCACGATGCTCAACCGGCGAACGGTCACCAGGTAGTCAGGCAGCCACGTCACCAGCACGTACCAGTAGTAGTCAAAACAAAAAAATCCCAAGCAGATTCCCAAAAGATTGCGATTGAGCATCGATCGACCAACGGTGCCCAAAGAGGGGTTAGTTGGCACAGTATTCGGGTTCACGGCTTGCAAGCGCCGAGGGAAAATCCATAGCCAAGGCGCAAGCCAGAGCAGAGCGGTGAATCCCAAAGTGACGAACGTGCGACGCCATCCAAAATGCACTAACAACCAAGGAACCAGTATGCCTTCGAGGACAAGTCCGGTCCGTGTTCCGAAATCAAAAAGTCCAGACGGCAGGCCACGTTCTTTCCGCGAGAACAGCAAGCTGACGATTCTCGTTCCCCCTGGAAGGTAAATGGATTCTCCAACGCCAAGGAGAATTCGGAACACCAGCAGGGTCGTCAAACTGCCAGCTAGTCCCGTTAGCCCCTGCGCGAATGACCAAACGGTGAATGCTCCAGCATAAAGCCAACGCAGGTTGAATCGGTCGGCGGACAAACCAATCGGAATTTGCATCAGCGCGTAGGACCAGAAAAAGGCGGAAAGCAGCAGCCCCTTGCTCTGCGACGTGAGGTGAAATTCTGTCGTGATGAGCGGCAAAGCAAATGAAATAGTGGCGCGGTCCAAATAATTAATTAGAGATGCGGCAAAGAGAAGGTTGACGATTGACCAGCGACGCTTGTTGGAAAGTTCTGGCAGATCCATTTTTGAGGGTCCACGCAAGTCTGGGACAGGATAGATCAAGTTGCAGCCTACGATCGAATAAAGGTTGTCATAATGCTGTTATGCGGTGGAAAATGCCCTCGGAAACTGGACAGAATTCCCCACATATCCTCATCATCCGCGCTAAAATGTGTCGTCCCTAAATCCCCCGAGCAGCCGGGAGTACGTTCATGGCAAACGCGCCCAAGAAGAAGGTGCGCAGCAAGAAACCGAAGCGCCAGACTGTAGCGCCTGCCGGCAACATGCCTGCGACTTTCCCAATTGTTGCGATTGGAGCTTCCGCTGGCGGTTTGGAAGCCTTCAGCAATCTGCTTCGATCTCTTCCCGCCGAGCCTGGGATTGCGCTGATATTCATCCCACATCTGGATCCGACTCACGAGAGCGCAATGGTCGAGTTGTTGTCGCGGACGACCCGTCTGCCTGTGTTTCAAGCCGAAGAAGGTATGCGAGTCGCAGTAAACAGCGTGTACGTGCTTCCGCCAAACTGGGAGATGACTATCTCCGAGGGAGTCTTGCATCTCGTACGACGGGGGACGGAGCGCGGCCATCACATGCCGATCGACACGTTCTTGCGATCTCTCGCCGATGATCAAGCCTCAAATGCAGTGGGAGTGATCCTATCGGGCACCGCAAATGACGGCACTCTGGGCCTGGCCGCTATTAAAGACGGTGCCGGGATTACTTTTGCCCAGGATGGCACCGCAAAGTATGACGGTATGCCAAACAGCGCCGTCGCTTCAGGCGTCGTCGATTACGTGCTTTCACCCGACCGGATTGCGGAGGAACTCATTCGCCTTCAGACGCGGCCATCAGCGCATGAACCTGCGAGTGACGCTTTCGACGGAGGCGGAAAAGAACGCCTGATGAAGGATGTCTTCCGGCTGCTGAAGAGTTATAGCAAGGTCGATTTCGTCGATTACAAGGTCGCAACCATCCGCCGGCGGATCCTGCGCCGCATGAATATTAACCACGTCGGTGAGCTGCGCGACTATGTCAAGCTGCTTCATCGTAACCCGCAGGAAGTTGAGGCTCTTTACCGCGATGTCCTGATCAACGTTACCAGTTTTTTCCGGAACCCCGAGGTCTTCGACAGCCTCCACGAAACTGTTTACCCGAAGCTTCTCGTTGATCGCTCGCCTTCGGAGCCTGTGCGGGTTTGGGTACCGGGCTGCTCAACCGGGGAGGAGACATACTCCCACGCGATCTCTCTGGTCGAAACGCTTTCCGAACTCCGCATTGAGGTGCCGATTCAGATTTTCGGCACGGACCTCAGTGAGAATGCCATTCAAAAAGCACGAGCCGGAATCTACAAAGAGGCCATTGCCAACGAAGTCTCGGAAGTCCGTCTGCGCCGCTTCTTCCATAAGGTCCCCAATGGCTATCAGATTTCGAAGTCGATCCGCGACATGTGTGTTTTCGCCCGACAAAACGTGTTCAGCGACCCGCCGTTTTCGCGCATGGACCTGATCAGCTGCCGCAACGTACTGATCTATCTCAGCCCCGTTTTGCAGAAGAAGGTCATTCCCATCTTCCATTACGCCTTGAAGCCGACTGGCTTTTTGCTGGTCGGAAATACCGAGGGCCTGCTGGGATCGGGCGCCGAAATCTTTGATCTCGTCGACAGGAAATCCAAAATCTATCAGAAAAAGGCCGTTCCCTCCCCCGTTACTTTCGGGCTAACCATCAGCGCTCACGAGACTGCTGGGGGCCGCCAGGAGAAAGCGCACCATCCAAGAAAGGAAGACGAACTCGCGAAGACACCTGCCGATGTACAGCGCGAAGCGGACCGCCTCCTGCTCACAAAGTACGTTCCCTCCGCTGTGGTCGTTAATGACGATTTAGAAATCCTGCAGAGCCGGGGCCGAACGAGCCGGTATCTCGAACTCCCGACGGGTCGAGCCAGTCTCAATCTGCTTAAGATGGCGCGGTCCGGGCTGCTCTACGAATTGCGCGCCCTGATCGAGAAGGCCCGCAAAAACTCGATTCCCGTTTCCAAGGAAGGCATAGTACTTGAAGATGGGAATGAGGCGGTTGTCGTGCGACTGGAGATCATTCCCTTCCGGACTCCCGCGCGGGACCAGCGGCACTTCCTCGTTCTATTCGAGGAGAAGGATGGTCACAAGCCGGTTGAGCTGAAACCTGCTCCTCGACAGTCCGCAAAGGAGGCTGCCGACGGCAAAGACGTCCAGATCTCTCAGCTCAAGCAAGAACTCGCCAGCACCAAGGAGTATCTGCAATCAATCATCGAGGCCCAGGAGGCCACCAACGAAGAGCTGCAGTCAGCTAACGAGGAAATTCAATCCGGCAACGAGGAATTGCAGAGCACAAATGAAGAACTGCAGACTTCGAAGGAAGAACTCGAATCCGCCAATGAAGAGCTAAACACAGTCAACGAAGAAATTCAGAATCGCAATCAGCAATTGGCGCAACTCAGCAACGATCTCATCAATATTCTCAATAGCGCCACAATTCCCATCGTCATGTTAGGCCAAGACTTGCACATCCGCCGATTCACACCCGAAGCGGAGCGGGTTTTCGGCTTCTCCAACCACGACATGGGTAAAGCACTTACTCACCTTCCACTGAACATCGAACTCCCACAACTTGAGCGCTGGATGCTTGATGTGATGCGTGACGTTACGATGAAAACAGAACAGGTGCGTGCTCGCGACAACAAGTCGTACAAGCTCCGCATCACTCCATACCGGACTTTGGAAAACAAGATCGATGGGGTTGTCATCACTTTGCTGGACATCAGCGATCTTGTGGCTGTTGGAAGCTGAATGTCGTAGATCGGTGTGATCAACGGACGCTGGAGCCGTTGTTGCCCTGGCTGCTCCAAGACTTGGCTTCACGTGCTTTCTGGACAACTGTGAGATGTGCCAACAAAGTTTTGTTTGTTGACAAGAGCAGCTTCTCTCACCGATTTACTCTCTGGTTAATTCTCGTCACCTCGCCATCGCACACGCGGTCAACGCCACGGAGTGTTGTTGGTGCCTGAGAGCTCGCGATCCAGATAAGTGGCAGCGCTGATTAGGGCGAGGTGTGTAAAGGCCTGCGGAAAGTTGCCCAGGTGCCGGCCGTTTGCACCTAGCTCTTCCGAATACAGACCCAAGTGATTGGCATACCCAAGCAATTTCTCAAACAACAGCTGAGCCTTTTCCAGTTGCCCGGCTCGCGCCAGGCATTCGATATACCAGAATGAACATGCAGTGAAACTGCCTTCGCCGCCCGGGAGCCCATCCACTTGGGTCTTCTCCGCCTCATAGCGATGCACCAGCGTATCTTCCACCAGCCGGGCCTCGATGGCCTTCATCGTCGAGTCCCACATGGGGTCCACAGGACTGATGAATCGCATCATGGGCATGAGAAATACCGCTGCATCCAGGGCCTTGGACCCCTTGGACTGTACAAACGACTGCAATTCCGGATCCCAGAAATTCGTGAAGATGTCATCACGAATTGCATCGCGTACACGCGTCCACGCTTCCAGTGGTCCAGAAAGAGAGCGTTTCTGCGCCAGCCGCAGAGCCCGGTCGAACGCTACCCAACACATCAAGCGCGAGTGCAGAAATTCCCGGGCGCCGCCACGGACTTCCCAAATGCCTTCGTCTGGCCTCTGCCAGTTCTTGGCCAGCCAGCCCAAAATGCGCTGCACATCTTGCCAATCGCCATGTGAAATTTGATCCCCGTATTTATTGGCAAGATACACGGAATCCATCATCTCGCCATAAATATCCAATTGCAGCTGCTGATACGCTGCATTTCCGATGCGCACTGGCCGAGAATTTTCATATCCGCGGAGATGATCCAGAACACTCTCATCGAGTTTTTGCCTGCCATCGATCCCATACATCACTTGCAAAGGTCCCCGCTCGGCATCGTCCCCTAACCGACCCTTCAGCCAGTGAATAAATGATTCGGCCTCATCGATAAACCCAAGTCGAATCAGGGCATATAACGTAAACGTTGCATCACGCAACCATGTGAAGCGGTAATCCCAGTTGCGCACGCCGCCAATCTCTTCGGGCAGAGAGAATGTGGGAGCAGCGATCAAAGACCCGTGTTCGCGGCTGATGAGCAGCTTTAGGATCAATGCGGAACGGTTCACCATCTCGCGCCACCGCCCCTTGTACTTGGACTTTGCGATCCAGCCCTTCCAAAAGCGTGCAGTCTGATGGAAACGATCTTCCACGCTTTCCATCTCCGGCTTTTGCCCTTCAGGACGGACTCCACCGAATACGAATGTCGCTCTCTCGCCCGCTCTGAGCCTGAACTGAGCCTTCGCATCCTGTGATTCTTGCGACAGGGGAACGGTCGAATAGAGTGCCATGTGCGGGCAAGCTGGATTCTCGGAAGAAAAGGTCGCACACAGACCGTTCACATCGACCTTGTGCCCGCACGTCCCGTAATTGAATCTGGGTTGGCAGAGAAGGCTGAAAGAAACGTCTCCCCTGATCACAGCGACGCTCCGGACAAGCTCATTGGGCTGCTCTGCCTCGGCACTAATCGGCATGAAGTCAGTGAGTTCCACAAGGCCGTCATTCGACAAGAATCGGGTCAGCAGAATGTTCGTGTCTGGCAGATAAAGTTGGCGTACTCGAGAGTGCTTAAGCTGCGGCTGGATCTGAAACCGGCCGCCGAGTTGGTCATCAAGCAACGCTGCGAAAACGGTCGGTGAATCGAATCTCGGAAAGCAGAGAAAATCAATCGAGCCGTTCATCCCCACGAGTGCAATGGACCGCATGTTCCCGATGGCACCGTAGTTTTCGATTGGCTCGAAACTCATGCTTCACCTCCCTGATCTGGTCGGCGGACAGTCATCCGTTTCTATGTTCTAAGTTCTAAAACCTTAAGAACCCGGACCCAGTGGCCAACCATGAGTCCAGCTTATCTCGCGTTAACGGCTTTGACATCAGGACTTTCTAGGAGATTAAGACCGGAGCCCTCGATAAACCACTGGCGCTAGTTCCAGTGCCGACAGCTAGTTCAATGACCGATCGCAACACATCGGATGGGTCATTTAGGTCGTGGGATGTTCAAGCCCCTCCAAAGTTTCTGGAAACGAAGAGATTCGCAGTTTTTCTCTGGTCCGAATGGGTCATTCCGGTGTACGATTCTGCTTTCTTTCTGGAAAGCGCTCGTTACGGCTTTATCCATCGCGTAATTGGCAACCCGGGGACCTGATCTAGAAAGGTTTCTCTGGGGCATGTCGACAAATATCAGGCATCTCGCCCCATGGGATCCTCGGTTAGCAACGAGGGAGATGCCGTGCCAGACGGTTTCGAACTTTCCGCGAGCGCAAGCCTCTGCAGCCCTTCTCTTTGCGGCTATCCGCATGTGCCTGACGTCCGCAAACTAGAAACCTCCAATCATTTTTCAAAGAATCGCGGTGTGGCCGTCGTCCGGAAATGCGTGGAAGCCACTTCCAGAGTAGGAAGCGCACGATGAAACTGTCTGACACCATCGGGTTGCTGCTGAAGAGTAAGGATCAACGTCGTGTGCTGTCTGTTGAGCCGGATCAGTCCGTTTATGAGGCGATCGAAAAAATGGCACAGCACAGCGTTGGGGCCTTGCTGGTACTTGCAGAAGAACGGCTGGTTGGAATCCTGTCCGAACGGGACTATGCCCGCAAAGTGATTCTGAAAGGACATTCGTCAAAGGAAACGAAGGTAAGCGAGATCATGACCGCTCCAGTCGTTTTCGTAAATCCCCTGCACACCGTGGACGAATGCATGGCCATCATGACGAAACATCATTTCCGTCATCTTCCCGTTTTGCAGGAAGGCGCTGTGGTTGGCGTTGTTTCGATTGGAGACCTGGTGAAGTGGATCATTTCCGGTCAGGCACAAACTATCCAGGAATTGGAAGGCTATATCTCGGGAGCATATCCCAGGTAGGAGACCGCTATGAAGAAAACCTTTGCTATCGGCATTGGAGGTGCAGCAGGCCAGGGGGTTGCGACACC
Organism: Candidatus Sulfotelmatobacter sp.; assembly: GCA_035264195.1. Taxonomy (GTDB): domain Bacteria; phylum Acidobacteriota; class Terriglobia; order Terriglobales; family Acidobacteriaceae; genus Sulfotelmatobacter. The sequence goes on from DATFQQ010000038.1 coordinate 11,925, forward strand.
GGGTGATATTTTCGCCAAAATCTTCAGCCGCCGCGGATTACATCTGAATGCGTACAACGCCTACCAGTCGATTATTAGGGGCGGACATACTTTCCTCACCATCCGGACTGGTCCCGAGAAGGTTACGAACATGGGGGACCGCATCGACATGCTGATTCCGCTTAACCAGGATTCGATGGACCGTCATCTCGGGCTGCTGACGGCTGGAGCGGCATGCGTCTACAACGCT